>DUFS01000037.1 GCA_013331805.1 Microcaldota archaeon
CCTCTCCCCTTTGGGGAGAGGGTAAGGGTGAGGGGGACAATGCTGACTCCCGTCTCCGTCACCTCCTTTCCTACACCGACGACTCCCATCAATTCACATCAGAGGAAGTTGATAAACTGATTGATGCCATAGACAATGCAAAGATTCTGGACCCCGCCTGCGGTTCCGGCGCCTTTCCCATGGGGATATTGCATAAGCTGGTCTATATCCTTGGAAAACTGGATCCCAATAACGATAAATGGAAGCAGAAACAGATCAATAAAGTCCTTGAAGTGCCGGATGTGACTGTAAGGGAAAAGTTACTTGAAGACATTGAACAATCATTCCGTAACAACGAGCTTGATTACGGACGTAAATTGTATCTGATCGAAAATAGCATCTTCGGTGTGGACATCCAGCCCATAGCCGTACAAATCGCCAAACTTAGATTCTTTATCTCATTGATAGTTGATCAAAAAACCCATACTGTCCGTCATTCCCGCGAAAGCGGGAATCCAGAAATTCACAACCTCGGCATCCGCCCCCTGCCCAACCTTGAAACAAAATTCGTTGCCGCCAATACCTTGATAGGTATAGAAAAACCTCAGCAGTTGTTATTGCGCAATCCTGAGATAGACAAAAAAGAAGAGGAACTAAAAAAAGTAACGGAGAGGCATTTCACTGCCCGAACTCCAAAGACAAAAGAAAAATATAGACAGGAAGATGAAAGACTGAGGGCTGAAATCTCAGAGTTATTGAAACGAGATGGCTTTCCCCGTGAAACAACTGAGAAGATGGCCCAATGGAATCCGTATGATCAGAGCATGTCTGCTGCCTTCTTTGATCCAGAGTGGATGTTTTCTTTGAGAGATGGATTTGATATTGTCATGGGTAATCCTCCTTACTTAAGGGTTCAGGGGCTTCAGCAGACTCAACCGCAATTCGTTCCGGTCTACAGACAACGGTATGTCTCGGCGCAGGGGAGTTTTGATATTTATGCCTTGTTTGTTGAACGAGGGTTTCAGCTCTTGGACAAGACCGGTTATTTGACGTATATTCTTCCGCACAAGTTTTTTCAGGCTTCCTTTGGTGGGGCTCTGAGAAAGCTTTTAACAGAGAACAAGGCGCTGCACCAGATCGTCAGATTCGGAGCTGAGCAGGTGTTTGAAGAAGCGACAACTTACACCTGCCTCCTCTTCCTGAGCAAAACAAGCAAGGAGAGCTTCAAGTATTCCGAGATAAAGAAACTTGAGAACCCGGTCAGCCAACTAGGTGTTATCGCTAAGAACGAAAAATATGAAAATGGAACGCTAAGGATAGGCACCATACCGTTGTCTGGGCTTTCAGAAGAACCATGGCAATTCGGGCTTGGGAAAGAAGCGGAACTGTTGGGCAAACTAAACAAAATTCCATTAAAGCTTGGCGATGTAACCATGAGAATGTTTCAGGGCATCCGTACAAGCGCAAACGAAGTTTATGTTTTAAAGAAAATGAGAGCGAAGGGGACGTTCTTTTCAGTTTTTCTCCAAAAGAATGTGGAGCTAGAACCAGATATTATGTTTCCTTTCCTCAAAGGTCAGGAAATCCGAAAATGGAAAATCCTTCCAAGCGATCTTTATGTTTTGATCCCGTACACTATAGAAAATGGACACGCGGAATTGATTTCGGAAAAAGCATTCTTGCAAAGATATCCGAAAACATGGGAATACTTAGTTAACTGTAAAAAACACTTAGAAAATCGGGAAAAAGGAAAAATGAAGGGAAGCAAATGGTATGGTTATGTCTACCCGAAAAACCTTGAGATAATGCTCAAACAAAAAACGCTGACCCGAGATATAGTAGAAAGCCTTTCGTTCTCTCCTGATTTTGAAGGAAAATATGTGATGGTCACGGGGTATGGGCTAACGTTTAAAGATGGGGTTCGACCCAGTTTTGTTTTAGGTCTAATAAATTCCTCCGTTCTGAATTTTTACTTTAAGCACATAAGTACGCCACTTAGAGGGGGATTTTTCAGGGCGTTCCCTCAGTATCTAGAACGCCTTCCAATTTTGATTCCAGATGTTAGTATTCAAAACGAAATTGAAAAATGGGTACTAAAAGTTGTGGAGCTTCACCAAAAGCAAGTACAAACTCCAGATTTGTCAAAAAAAGAGCTTCTGGAGCGTGAAGCCAAAGTTTACGAAGAAAAAATCGACCAGCTTGTTTACGACCTTTATGGGCTGAAAGACAAGGAAATCGAGATAGTGGAAGGCTTTAATAAAGAAAAAACGAATAATTTGGCTGTTGATGGCAATGAATAAAGAAAATCTCGATTATCTAAAGGTGCAGCATGCAAGATATCTTAGCCATATCGATGCCCTTGACCAGAAAATCGCTCAAGCCATTGCTGCAAATACTCTTGTCGTGAGCTTCATTTTCGACAAGGTTTACGTGGCCAGATCTCCACCACTATTTTTTGCAGGTTTGACTTTGATTTTGGTTTCTTTGGGGCTGTGCGTTGCGGCATACAAGACAAAAAAAGTTAAGGACGTGCCTGTACCGGAAACGTATTTAGAAAAAGACGCGCAGATTCGGTTGGATGTTATCGAATCTTTACGAATTGCTCTGACGCACAACACATCTGTTCAAGAAGAGAAGAGCAAACAGTTTGATATTTCCCTCATCGTTCTTTTTGTAGGATTGACTTCATTGGTGGTGAGCGTATATGTATGATGACAAAAACGGACCCGGAAGGGGAAGAGACAGAACACACATATTAAGGAAAAGCTCGGATTAACAAACTTCGAAATCAATAAGAAAAGCAAAATAGGGGGTTATTATGGCATCATCTCCTGAAATCGAGGTCAGCCCCGAAGTGCTGAAGTGGGCGCGCGATACGAGCGGCTATTCCCTAGAGGAGGCGGCAAAGCACGCCCAGCTTAAGCAGGAGAGCATCGCCGATTGGGAGCGCGCGGCTGCAAAAATCCAGTTCTCCGACCTTGAAAGGCTGGCAAAGGCTTACAGGCGCCCGACCACTGCGCTTCTCCTTGACAAGCCGCCTGCAGAGCAGGCGATGCCGCCTTACTTCAGGAAGAAGGGCGGCAAGGCAGGGATGCCCCCGGAGATAAGGTTTGCGATACGCAAGGCGAGGTATTTGCAGGGCGTGGCAGCTGACCTGGAGGGCAACGAGAATGGCAGCGGCATTGTCAAGACCGCCGCTTTGGAGGACAGCCCTGAAAAAATCGCAAGGCGCGAAAGGGAAAGGCTTGGCGTAGGCATTGACGCCCAAAGCGGCTGCAAGGATGCAAGAGGCGCGCTTAAGATGTTCAGGGATGCGATTGAGAAGCGGAACGTCTTTGTCTTCCAGATTAAGATGCCCAAGGAAGCGGCTCTCGGCTTTTCTCTGCCAGACACAACAACCCCGGTGATTGCCCTTAACAAGAAGGATGCTTCGATTGAAAGGAAGATGTTCACGCTTTTCCATGAGTATGCCCACGTGCTGCTTGGAAAATCATCAATATGCGCGGATGTAGGGGAGGGCGCAATCGATGATATAACTGAGGTTTGGTGCAACAGGTTTGCTGGCGAGTTCCTGCTTCCATCTGAGAAGCTAAAGGAGGAAAGCATCCCCTCTGGCAAATTGGATTATGCTGCCATAGGAGCCATTGCAAACAAGTATAGGGTAAGCAAGCACATGGTATTTGTGCGGATGAAGGTAAACGGGCTTGTGCCGAATGCCAATCTTGCGAACCTTGAGGAAAAGTTCGGAAAGTGGAAGGAGCCTGAGAAAAAGGCCAAGAAAACTGATGGGCAGAAAAAGCCCGGCGGCGGCCCCCCACAGTCAAAAACCTGCATTTCAGAAAAGGGGAAGAAGTTCGTCTCATTGGTCATAGACAGTGAAAAGAGGGGCAGGATAACCACTGCCGATGCGCTGGGCTACCTGTCGATAAAACTGAACAACCTGGACAAGGTCGGGGCTGAAATCGGAAGGTGAATGCGTGCCCGAGAACCTTTACGTGATGGACACGAGTTCCTTCATTGAGCTTGGCAGGAAATTCGGCAAGTACAAGGACGTGGTCGTCTCCCTTTGGAAAAGCATGGAGCAGCTTGCCAACAGCGGGCAGCTTTGCGCTCCGATGAAGGTTTTTGACGAATTGAACCCTGAAACCGACAAGGAAAAGGATGAGGTCAGGAAGTGGGTCGAAAGCCACAAGCAGGCGATATTCCGCGAAATCGATGCTGACCAGCTAATCGCGCTCAAGGGCATTATCCGAAAGCATCCGAACTGGGTGAACCCCGAAGCTGACAAGAACGACGCAGACCCGTATGTGGTGGCGCTTGCCCTGGCGCTCAAGCAGTGCAAGCAGAAAAAAGTGATAGACTACCAAATCGTTGTGGTTACTGAAGAGAGTGCAGACCCAGAGCGCCTCAAAATCCCGAGCGTGTGCCAGGAGTACGGAATCAAGCACCTGAACCTGCATGATATGTTTGTGGAGGAAGGCTGGAAGTTCTGATTGTGGCGAAGCGTAAGCCTTCGTCGTAGTCCTATCTATTTAAATAATGTTCCATCCTAAACATAGACTATGGAACAGAATTCAATCAAGCTAACGGCGAAGGAGAAGCAATTCCTAACCATCCTGTCAAAGGGCGGCATCAAGCGCGACTCTGACATAGCAAAGGAAACAGGAATCAGCAAACCCATGATTTCATACATGAGGGCGAAGCTCGAACGCGCGGGCATCCTCACCGGCAACACCCAAGCGTTTGACCTTGAAAAGCTTGGCGTCTGTTTCTATTTTGTGCTTGTCTTCCAGTGGAACGCCTTTGCGGACAAGAAGCTCACAAAGAAGATGGAGGACGATTTCACCTCGACGCCGCACACGACCTATTTCGCCGAGGGCTCCAGCCCGAACAGCAAATACATTGCCAAGATGGCATTCCCTGACTTCGAGGAATACAACGATTTTCTTGCCGAGTTCAGGCGCAAGTACGGGAAGTCAATCTCCGGCCTTGAGTCATTCTTCATCCAGCCGAAAAGGATACTGAAAGAGGGCTACGGG
The DNA here is from genome assembly GCA_013331805.1 of Microcaldota archaeon. GTDB lineage: Archaea > Micrarchaeota > Micrarchaeia > Anstonellales > Anstonellaceae > UBA10161 > UBA10161 sp10161u. Next base: position 5,019 of record DUFS01000037.1, read on the forward strand.
GATTTGGTGAAAATGCTGCTTGGGGGTGCGTGAAATGGACTGGCAAGCGAAAATGGCGGTTTTTGCCTTCGGGCTTATGCTCCTTCTTCCCGCCGCTTATCCTGCCGCCACCTATGACGACTGCCTCAACGCCATAACCACCATGTCCCCCGCCATCAAAGGCGCGCAGTCTTCCATGGACGCCCTGAACAGCAAGCTTGCTGACGCGAACAAGTACGGAATCTCCTCCCCATACTATTCCTCTGCCGCAACCAGCGCGCAAAGCCTGCTCACCAAGGCGAAAGCTGCGGAGCACTCGGCAAGCGCGGACTTCGCAGGCGCGGAATACGATACCTGCATAAACGACGCAACAAGCGCGCAGAACTCCGCCTTGAAGCCTGCGAGCTGCTCCCTTTGGGATGGCGTCAGCTCGGGGCTTTTGAGATAACGGCGTATGCGCTCCTCGCATTCTCGAACTNNGCGCTTATTCTCGAACGCAGAGTGGCGTCAACTTGGTTGCCACCGACCGAATGGTGCACAATAATGCTCCATAGTGCACGCACCAATAATGCACTCCTTGGCACAGAGAAAGAGCATGGCTCTTGATATCCGCCTCGCCTGCCTGAGGGATGCGATAAGGAAGAATTGGGCAGACCTTGAAACGCAAGAGGTCAACGGCACGCTGGTTGTTCGACTCAAGAAGGGTGTTGCTGTAATTGAGCCGCAGAAAGAGCGAGAGCCTAGGAAGCGCAACCGCCAGGCAGAGTTGAGTGCGCCGGAGTGAGCGGTTCCGTCATCTCCTCTTTTTCCTCATCAACCTCCTTTGAGTCTCTTTTTTCGCCTCGCTTATGGTAATGGCAGCCAGCTTCATTGCCAGCTGCTCAATCTCATTCGTCTGCGCCTCCTGTTTCCTTTCCATGTCCCTGAGCTTCTCCTGCGTGCCAGCTTGCTCGACGAATGTTTTGAGCTTTCCCTTCGCGTCAAGCGGGGTGGCGCACGCCTTGCAGAATTCGGAGTCCCATGAGTTCTGCGCCTTGCAGCGGGGGCATTCGCGGGGGGCTTTTGCCTTGTCGTCCTTCACCGGCAAGCCACGGGCTTTGCGCTGGAATTTTGCCACGTCCTCTGGCTGTATGTGCGCATACCTTCCCTGCATGCGGGAATTCTCGCTCCACCCGTACTTGAGCTGCATGAACTGGTCCGGCATTCCTTCCTTCCTGTCAAACGTCGCGGAGGTGTGCCTGAAGAGATGGTTGTAAATCCTTCTCTGAATCCCAGCTCTGACTGCGATTCTCTGCACCGTGTAGAGCGCCACCTGCCTGTCCATGAAGGGCTTTGTACTACCCTTCTTGATGTTCAGGAAGAGGAATGCTTCCCGGTCTTTCTTCTTGGGGTGGACCTTGAGCCAGCCCGCAAGTTCGTGGATGCTGTCCATAAGGTAAACAGGGCGGGGCTCTGTCTTGCTCTCCGGGAGCTCAAGGTAGGGCAAGTCGGCTTCAAGATGGACGTGCTTGAGCTGAACGTTGAGGATTTCGGAAATCCTGGCGCCAGTGTCAAAGAGGATGTAAAGGAGCGCCCTGTCCCTCTGGTTCTGGCAGGCACCTAGCATCTGCTTGAATTCCTCGGCTGTCAGGCAGTCTTCTGGGCGGATTTTCCGGAGCTTATTCCGGTTTATCTTGAGCCAGGCGACCATCCCCGGGAAGGGCGAGTCTTTCTCCGTCCTGCCTGTGAGAAGCCAGCGGTAGAATACTTTTATTGAGAGCTTCGTCCAGTCCTGCCAGCTCTCCCCCTTGCCTTTGTTTGCCTCAAGGAATTTCTGTATGTCCTGCTTGCCTATTTTCCTGTAATCTTTCTTGAAGTGCCGCCCAAGGTAGAAGATGTAGCGGAGGTAGCTGTCCTCTGTGGCTGGCTTCTGCTTGCGCTGGTCGCAGAACTCAGCCTTGAAGCCAGAAAGTTTCTCCCTCTGTGAAGGAAGCGGGGCAGGGCTGTGGAGATAGCCGTTGATGCGCTCCTCGCATTCTCGAACTCTTCGGGGCTGGAGGTAGCCATAGCTAACCTCGGACAGGCAAACTGTGCCTGATGTAATCATTCATTCGGCATCAGAGTCAAGTCACGTCTTCATCCTTGCGTCAGCGTCGTACTTGTCATCATCTGCCGGATTAATCTAATCAGACTAATTCTTCGGGCTTCCTTCCCGCGAGCCTTGCCTTTTCAAGCGTTATCGTGTAGCTCTTCCCTTTTTCCTCCAATAAATGCACTGGGAATATGTGCCAGCCCTCGCGGGAAACGCGCCAGCCAACGTAATAGGTGATTCCCGTGACCTCCTCCCAATTCTTCATCTGCGCAACCTTTTCCTTCTCGAACGAAAGCGAGGTTCTGTCCCAGGACTTGCACTCAACAGCATACTGCCTGCCTTTCCGAAAAGCAAGGAGGTCGGGAGACAGGGAGTTCACCCCCGAGCCTGCCGCGCGGATGACTTCGAATCCGTGCGAGGAGAAAAACGCAATCAGCTCGCGCTCTGCCCTGGAGCCCTTTGCGTATGTGCCAAACGCCATGCTCAGAAATCAACGGCAAGCAATAAGAATGATTTGCAAGATATATCCCGCATGCCAAAGGATTATTCGGACCTTCTCCAGAACATAATCCTTGGCGGCCAGGACGGGCTGGTGCACGCGCTTGGGCTTTCCATCGGCATGGCTGGCGCCACTTCCAGCAGGGAGCTGGTGCTGGTTGCCGGCGTGGCTGCCATGCTTTCCGAATCTATTTCAATGGGCGCGGTTGCCTATACGACCGCAAGGACAGCGGCAAAGTTCGACAAAAAAAGCAGGCTGGATGCGGAGTTTTCTCAAAAGGACGCGTCTCTTCTTCTTGCGGCTGGCAAAAGGGCAGGCATCAGCGAGAAAAAGCTTTCCCTTGTTGGCGGGCTTTTGGCAAAGAACGGCTCAGAGGGGCATGCCCAGCCGCTCAAGCGCGCCGCCCTGGTCTGGTTCTCCACAATGTTCGGCTCCTTCATACCGCTTTCCCCCTACCTGCTTACCGGGGTGGAGCGGGCTTTGCCCATTTCGTTACTCCTTGCCTTTGCCACCCTTCTTGTGACCGGCATATTCAGGGCTAAGGAGACCGGCGAAAAATGGGTGTTGTCCGGCCTTGAAATGGTGCTTGCAGGCGGGCTTGCCACTGCCGCGGGCTACGCTATAGGTAGCTTGCTTAACGTCGCGGTTTAAGGAGATTCAGACTTCCTCTTCCTCGCGGCATTCCTCGCACTTGAGCTTGCCCTCGTCGCGCTTGAGGTCCTCGGCAAAGCAGCCGCAGATTTCGCACACACCGGTGTAATACTCGTTTGGCTTGGCTGAGCGGAGCTCCTGCAATTCCGATATCACGTCCACCACGCCCGGATACACGCGAAGCAGGTCGCCTTCTGTCACAATCCCGACCAGCCTGCCCTGCTTGTCCACAACAGGCAGCCTTTTCACCCGGTTGTTGCGGAGAGCCAATGCCGCGGTCTCGATCTTGTCAGATGCCTTGATGACCTTGAGGGGCTTGCTCATCACGCTTTTCAGCTTGATCTTTTTCGGGTCCTTGCCGGCCGCAACCACCTTGTGCACAATGTCCCGCTCGGTGATTATGCCCTTTGCCTTGCCCTTCTGCGTGATTATCAGCGAGCCCACGCCGGTTTTCTTGAGAAGCTTGGCAGCGTCTGAGACGTGCTTGTCGGCGGGAAGCGTGAACACTCCAACTGTCATGCACTGGCCTATCTTGATATCCAGCTTCATGTTCTCACCTCCCGTTCCCAAATTCGCAATCAAAGTTTTTAAACTGCATCGGCTAAATTTCAGCTGGTGGAAGAATGGAGCTGCGAAGCTTACTTGCCGGCATCTTCTTGCTTTTGGGCGTGGAACTTTTACTTCCGCTCCTGAACGTAAAAATCTCGGTGGTGCTGCCCCTTGCCCCAGCGTCCACCTTCGTGGTCGGGGTCCTCTCCCTGATCCTCGCCTACTACCTTTTCAGAGGGAACTGAAAAAAACTAGACGTGCCCGCCATCATGGGAAAATG
>DUFS01000068.1 GCA_013331805.1 Microcaldota archaeon
GGTATGGCTGACAAAGAAGGTATTGCAAGCGGGGAGGGGCCATCCGGGCAAAAGGGCGGCATGCTCAAGCTCAAGATCGCGAAGAAAGCCTATGTTTTCGAAGTGAAGAAAAAGTACTCGGTGCAGAGGAACTTTGCCCTGAAAAAAAAGGCCGAGACTCCCGCCGAGGACATAAAGGAAAGGCTGCGGGAGATTTTCTCGAAAAAAAAGCCGCTAAAAGAGGAACAGCAGCAAGGCGCATCAAAGCTGCCCGTCCAGGGCGGCCCGAAAGGGGGCACGCTCATAAAGTCNNATTGGCATTAAAATTGTTCCTCCAAGCGGAGAGAAGCCCACGATATTTTCTGGAAGCTATAACTTTTCGGTTGAAGACGCCCAGGTGGTGAGCGTGCTTGACAAGGACGCCTCTGCAAGGGCGGCGTATATCCTGGTAAGATATTCCTCTGCCAATGTTTCGGCAATCAACATCACTTCGAACGTCTATTCCAGCCGGCCCACCACCCAGGTGTTCCTTCTGGATTACGAACGGGAGGGCGCAGACTCGTATGCTGCCTTCAGGAAAACCCTGATTTCGGGGGTTCGTGAGGCTGGGATCCCGATTAATGAAATCGAGATGGAAAGGCTTTTTTCCTTGCCTTCCGGGGCGTTGCTTGTGGTGCCGACAGGTTACCTTCCAAGGGAGCTTGCAGGAATCGACAGCCCGTTTGACTTCCAAACCCTTCTCGACCGCGGAGTCAGCATAGTCTACATCGGCTTCCAATTTGACAGGACAGTGCTTGGTAAAAACGGGCTGACCGAATCCGTGAAGCTGGACAAGATAACCTTCACCAAAACCAAGGGTGCATCGAAGGACGGATTCAGGCTCTATGATCCGCAGTACACCGCAGGGGTTCCAAGGGGCAAAAGCCTTGCGGGCGTTGGGCAGATATATGGTTCGGTCTCCGCAATCAGCTCAGGGCCTGGCACTATGCTTCTTCTCCCGCAGACGATTGACGGCGGATGGAGGGGGGATGGGGCTGCCGCAGGCGAGGATGTCGTGCGGCTAATCCAAGAGCAGCGCTGGCTCAAGCCGCTTGCCTCCTCCAACTACACTGGGGAAATCAGTTACCTGAAGCCAAGGGGAAGAAACGAAACCGGACCGCCTGACGGGAAAAAGACCCTCTCGATTTTCACAGGCCCTTTTTCACCTGACGTTGCATTTGGCCAGGTGGCATTCACAGCTGCCGATCAGGAAGGCGATCTCAGGCGCTCGATCAGCGTGCTAAGGCTGGAAAAGAAAAGCAAGGGCGAGATGGCGCCCCGGGACACCAAGACCGTGCCTTATTACCTTTCAGGCCAGCGGACCAGGCTGAACATCGAGCTTAAGGAGGATTCGCCCAAGCCTGTCAAGCTTTTCATCAGGCTTTACAAGGAAGGCGCGTTGCTGCAGGAGGAGGAGCTGGAGCTTGGCCTGACCAACCCCACCACCTCCAAGCCAAAGGACATGCAGGTGAACGCCGAGCCTGGAAAGTACATAGTCACGGTGGAGGACGAAACTGGAAAGGTGTACGCGTCGACCGAGCTGGAGGTCATCGGCTTGGACATCGAGCAGAACGAAACGGGCTTCAGCTTCCAGACAAAAAAATTCACCTTCTTCCTTTCCGCAAACGGCCAGTCGGTCACCCCTCGGCAGATTTCGGTTTCGCTTGACGGCAAGGGGGAAAAGCGCTATTTCCCATCCTCCTTTACCTTCACCCCCACCCAAACCATCCTGGTGTACGAATACCTGGGGGACATCAGCCTAGGAAACCACACCTTCAGGTTCACTGCAGGGAACTGGACCAAGGTCTACCCAGTCGAATACAGGCAGACCAGGCAGTTCTGGGACAACCCGCTCGTGCTCCTTCTCGGATTCCTCGCCTTGGCAATCGCAGGGGTAGGCGCAATGCTTCGAAGGCCGGAGCAGATGCGCTATGGCCTGGACATACCTGATTTCCTGCCGGTTTCGACCACGAAAATCCCTATCAAGAGGGAAACTGTCCTTGAAATATTCGAAAGCGTCAATGCCGGCTACTCCTGGCAGTGGATGCCCCTGCGCCTGGACGAGATTAAGGGCGGATTTAGGCAGCTCACCTACAATGGCAAGCCCATACTCATCGGCGACTTTAATCTCGAGAGGATACTTGCAAGGATGCAGGGCGAAGGGACGGTCAAGGGGGAGCTTTCATACTTCGGGCTTTCGCGCTGGGAAAAGGAAAGCGGCCACCCCATAAGCTATCTTGCAATGTACAGGATAATGAGGAACGTTTTTGTCAACAACGCGGTGAAGTTCTCCAGGCTGGACGCAATGAAGGAGTGCGACGTGAAGGCGATTGCCGGCAAGGAGGAGATCTACCTGCACATCATGCAGGAGCCTGCCGACACGGTGGTGAAGCGGGCGCTTGCAACTTCCAAGCTTGGCACCACAATAATCGTTTTCAGGGNNAGTCATCTTTATCAAAAGTGCCGCGAGAAAACTCACAGGCTTCAGCCGTGGGATGAAAACGGCACCGGAATTCCACTGAGGAAAACCATATAAAGACACATAGGAAAAGTGAAACCATGAAGTGCTACCGATTCCGTATCTACCCCTCTAAGACGCAGGAAAAACAGATGAACACACATCTTTGGCTTGCAAAGAATCTGTGGAATGATCTGCTTGAGCATAGTAAAACGACCTATCAGAATTTTGACAAGTTCCCAACCAAATCCACCTTTGCAGCCATGACAAAAGATTCCGGGCTACATTCTCAGGTTGCGCAGGAGATAGGCTTCAGGGTTGAGAAAGGCATCTGGCGCTATGTCAAGCTCAGGAAAGCCGGAGACAGGAAAGCAGGTTTTCCACGCTTCAGGAGCATAGACAGGATAAAGAGCCTGCACTATTCACAGTCTGGTTTCTCTGTTGACCAGAAGCTCAAGGTAACTCCCTTTGGCGAAATTCCAATAGTTCAGCATAGGCAGATTAATGGAAAGATAAAGACACTCTCTCTGAAGAAGGAAACCTCAGATAAGTGGTTTGCCTGCTTCGCTGTTGAGGAAACTCCAACCATCAAGGCTTCTAACGGCAAACCCAAGGTCGGCATTGACCTTGGCCTGAAGATCTTGGCAACCCTCTCAGATGAAACCATAATCAAAAACCCAAGGCACTTGAAAAAGCATGCCGATCATCTTGCCAGCTTGCAGCAGCTTCTCTCAAGAAAGAAGAAGGGCAGCCGAAACAGATGGAAAGCAAAAAGAGAGGTTGCCCTTGCCTATGAAAAGGTTGTCAACACAAGGACTGACTTTCTGCACAAGGCAACTACAAACCTAGTCAATTCATATTCCCTCATAGCACTGGAGAAACTTGCCAGCCAGGAGATGTCTGAACAGAACTTTGGCAAGTCAATCAATGATGCCGGATGGGGGATGTTTGCAAACATGCTGGCTTACAAGGCTGAGAGTGCCGGTTGCCAAGTTGTGTTTGTGGACCCTAAGAATACAACGCAGGAGTGCAGCTGCTGCCATCAGATTGTAAACAAGAATCTGACAGAAAGGACGCATGAATGCCCTTCCTGTGGGCTGACCATGGACAGGGACCTCAACGCTGCGCACAACATACTCGCTAGAGCTACCCAAGGACATTGGGGAAGTAACGCTTTCGGAGATGTTCCACAAGGAACATCATTGAAGGAAGAAGCCCACGCCCTTTAGGGGTGGGAGCATGTCACAAACTTCGGAAGAGTTCGGTTTGCGGATGTTTTGCGCGAGCAAAGGAGGCAGGGGCAAATATGCTGGGCGGCTTGCGCGGACAAATTGAGCGATGGTTCTTATGCGCGTGGCTATGCTAGGCTGGGAGTTCCCCCCGTTCATGTCAGGGGGCCTGGGAGTGCACTGCTACGAGCTTTCGCGCGCGCTTTGCAGGATGGGAGTGGAAATAGACTTTTTCATGCCAATTTCGGGAAAAAAGATCGAGCCCCCTTTTCCGGGCCTGAGGATAATCGAAGTCGCCAAGACCTCGCTTCGTCCCTACTTGTCCTTCTCGAAATCCGGGCAAAATGCCGACTACGGGAAAAACCTGATTTCCGCAGTGAACGAATACTGGGACCGCTGCTATGACAGCGTATCTTTCTATTCCAAGGAAAAGCCTTATGACGTCCTGCACGCGCACGACTGGCTGACCTCAAGCGCGGGCGTGCGCCTGAAGTCGCACCTGAAAGTGCCGCTTGTGCAGACCTTCCACTCCACAGAGTTTGACCGGACGAGCTGGCCCTGGGACTATGTGCTTGACATCGAGCGCTCGGCCGCAGCCAATGCCGACCTGTTGATTGCCGTGAGCAGCCGCACCAAGTCCCAGGTGATGAGGCTGGGTGCGGACGAGGGGAAAATCCGCGTGATTTACAACGGCGTGGACAAGAGCAGGTTCGAGCAGGTGAAGCTGGAGGCAAGGGCGCTTGCCGAGCTCAAAAAGAAAAAGAAGGTGGTGCTTTTCCTTGGGAGGCTGACCGAGCAAAAAGGGCCTGTCCAGTTCCTGCATGCGGCCAAAAGGGTTCTCGAGAAAAATCCGGACGTCATATTCGTGGTCGCGGGCAAGGGGGAGCTCCTTCCGCTTCTCATCAACATGACGCTTGACCTTGGGATTTCCTCCTCTGTCCGCTTCCTGGGCTATGTGCCCGATGAGGACCAGCAGAGGATTTACAAGATTGCCGACGTGTATGTCATGCCCTCCACTTCCGAGCCCTTCGGGATCACCGCGCTCGAGGCAATGAGCTCCGGGGTGCCTGTGATAATCTCGAAAACCTCGGGAGTTGCGGAGATAGTCAAGTCCGCGATAAAGGTGGATTTCTGGGACATAAACGCCATGGCAACCAGGATACTTGCGGTCCTCAAGCACGAAACTTTGGCGCGCGCCATGGTGAGCATGTCCTGCAGGGAAGTCTCGATTTACACCTGGTCAAAGACAGCTGAGGAGACGCTCCGGGCGTACCAGGAAGCCATTGCCAGGAAATGATGCCGATATACAATGTAATAAATAGGCGCAAGTGCCCAATTTTGCATGCTGACGCGGGAGAAAGATGANNGCTCATGCTCGAGCTTCTGGAAAAGCATCCTGAGTTCAAGATATCCTATTCGCTCACCGGGGTTTTCATGGAGCAGTGCAGGCAGTTCGCCCCTGAAGTGCTTGAGTCGTTTTCCGCGCTTGCTGCAACCGGAAGGGTGGAGTTCCTGTCCGAAACCTATTACCACTCGCTTTCGTACCTTTTTTCGGACAAGGACGAGTTCATCGAGCAAGTAAAGCTGCACTCTGAGGCGATTAGCAAGTTCGCAACACCTTCATCGGTGTTCCGGAACACAGAGGCAATGTTCTCGAACGACATTGCCTACCTTGCCGAAAGGCTGGGCTATACTGGCATACTTGCGGAAGGGCTGGACCACATCCTTGGCTGGCGATCGCCCACCTACCTCTACTCAGTAAAGGGCTGCCAGAAGATAAAGGCGCTGCTTCGCCACTACAGGCTTTCAGACGACGTTGGCTACCGCTTTTCCGCAAAATGGTGGAGCGAGCACCCGCTCACCTCCGACAAGTACGCGCGCTGGCTTGCGGCACTCGGCGGGGACTGCGTGAACATATTCATGGACTACGAAACATTCGGCGAGCACCACTGGGTGGACACCGGGATTTTCGAATTCCTGCGCCACCTTCCAGGGGAGGTTTCAAAGCACCCGCATCTTGCCTTTGCAACCCCTTCCGAGCTTGCGGCGAAAATCCCCTGCAGAGACGAAATTGACGTGCCCCAGGTGACTTCCTGGGCTGACATGGAGCGGGACACCTCGGCGTGGCTTGGGAACGAGATGCAGAGGAACGCATTTTCCCTTGTGGAGTCGATCGGGGAAAAGGTCAAGCAGCAGAAGGACGGCAAGCTCCTTCGCACCTGGAGGATGCTTCAGAACTCGGACCATTTCTACTACATGTGCACCAAGTCGCTTTCGGACCAGGACGTGCACAACTACTTTTCCCCCTACGACTCGCCCTTTGACGCCTACATAAACTACATGAACATACTGCAGGACTTCGAGGCGAAGGTATCGGAGGATGAGAGGAATTAGTTCTTCTGCGTGATCAGGGCTTCGTACGGAATGAGCCATTGGTGAATCCTGCCCTGCTGCTTTTCAAACACAGATAGTTTGCCGTCTGGAAGCAGGAGGGAGACATTGACTGTGCTGTCGGGGAGCTTGAATGTCTGACATGCCTCCACCACAAGCTCGCGGAATCTGTTCTCTTTCGAGGGCTCCTCGCCCTTCTTAGGCGAGCGCAGTATGAATTCGTATGCGTTTGGGTTAGCAAACCGCTTGTCTATCTCAGTCTGCGAGAAGCCGGACTTGCCGGCAATTTTGCGTCTCATGATTGCGACGAACCTTGGGTAGACCAGCCCGGCAGACTCGAACGCCTCCTGCATGTGCACAATCGGATCCTTCTTGGTCTGCCAGCCGTACAGCCTGATACCAACGTCGAGTGAAGTTATGAAGAACTTCTCCGGGGTGTATTTTTCTATTGTTCCCTCGTAGTATTTCTGCCTTGGTCTGTAATCAATGTGCAGAACCGGGAGCAGAAGCTGTTCCGTTGAAAAGGAGTCCACAGACAAGAGGTAATTTTTGAAAGCGACCCTTCCTATGTCCTGCTCTCCCAGCGCCTCAGTGTTAAGGATGACTCTCCTTTCCGAGCCCCCTATTGTGGTAATTTCGTTTTCCTGCGGAAGGTAGGTTTTTTTGAACTGGTACACGGATTTGATGTCGTTGTTCCTCATCCCGAGCGCGCGGAGATAGCGTAAAATGCCAAGCTTCAAAATCTTGCCCCGGAACTCGCCTGGGCTCAGCTTGAGCGAGGATGCGAGTCTGTCCATTGATTCGATAACTGCGTAAATCTGGTCGACGTTATCCATCGTGAGTATCCTTTCTAGCCGGGTTTTCAAATCCATCAGGCGCATGTCAAGATAGCGGTGGTATTGCGCTTTTTCCTCTTTGGAGAGCGGAATCTCCCCTTTCTGCGAAAGCAGCATCGAAGGATGTTCCAGCAGCATCCTCCGAAACGAAGGGCTTGGTTCGTAATGCAGCGATATGACGCTTTTGACCAGTGCTGCTGCGTCTTTGCGCGCCTGGCCTATCAACCGCACGGAGTCGCTCATGCTTTCCTTCTGCCACCTACAGTTTTTAAATATACCTTATTATCAATTTATTACAACACGTCAAGACGAGGGGCAAAAAGCAACATATATAATTGTCCTGCGAGCTTTCCTTGCCATGTCCGGATACGCATCGGGCGAAATGCACGGGATGGGAAGGCAGAGGCTGCTTGCGACCGTGCAGATGCTGAAAAACAACGACGAACTGGGCAACGCCATACTGGTTTTCCTGGGCACCCTTTTCCTGCTCCTCCCCTTCACATTCTATCCCCTTTACCTTGTCCCCATCCTTGCCCTTGCCTCCGGGATTGCCGCCTACAAAAACGCGCCCGTTGGAACGCTCATCGGGATGGTGTTCGCCATACCCGCAATCGCATACCAGGCGCCTGTGCTTGCCTGGGTTTACTTCATTGCGCTTGCCATCGCGCTTTTCGAGGTGTTCGAGCACTGGAGCACGATCTCCTTCCTGAAAATCGCAATCCTTGCCCCATTTGCCCCCGAACCGTTCAACGTCCTTTCAGGTTTCCTGTTCCTGTGGCTCGGAATCGCTGCAATGCGCTTCGGAAGCAGGCACAGCTTTGCCATTTCCCTGCCCGCCATTTTCGTGGTGCTGCTCCTCTCCGCCCTTTGGCTGACCCAGACCTCCTCGTTCATCACAATTTCAAACGATTTGCAGTCGCTTTACGGCCCGCAGATGACAGAGCTCCAGAACAACTTCAAGCCCGAGGTCGCGATAAGCGAGGTTTTCTCCTCGGGCTCGGACGCGATAGGCTCGCTTTTCTCGCTGGACAACATGAAATATTTCGGGCCCGCGCTTTACAAGATATTCGAGAACTCGGCCGCGCTTCTTCTTCGCGACTCCGCAATCGCGCAGCTCCTCTCGTGGGCGGTTGCCCTTTTCCTGTGCGCCTACATACCCGGGCACATTGACCACAAGTTCAGGCAGACCATAGGGGCCTGCGCCCTTTTCCTGGTCCCGGTTTCGAACATTTTCATTGCCCAGTCGTTCAACAACCCTTCCGAGCCGTTGTCATTTGCCTACTGCTCGGTATCCGTGGCAATCATGGCGGTTATGGAATACCTGGGTTTTTCGCTCTCGCGCGAAAAACTGGTGGTTCGCCGCGACAGGCAAAAGGCGTTTGACAAGTTCGGGCTGCAGGATTTGGGGGACTCGAAAGGTGTGGACTCGCTCGAGGACATCGGCGGCTACGAGGGGGTGAAGCGCGAGCTTCGCGAAGCCATTATCGCGCCGCTCAAGTCCCAGGAAATCACCTACACCTACGGCCTGGAGCCTCCGAACGGCGTCCTTCTCTTCGGCCCGCCCGGCACAGGCAAGACAATGATGATGAAGGCGCTTGCCAAGGAGATGAACATCGGATTTTACTATGTGAAGTGCAGCGAGCTCCTCTCGGAATGGTACGGCGAATCCGAAAAAAACATATCCGAAGTT
>DUFS01000053.1 GCA_013331805.1 Microcaldota archaeon
TCAAGGCAGAAGTTGGGCTGAAGGTGCATTACTTCAACCAACTGCATGGATTTTGAGAAGATTCTTGTTTTGGATTAAGTAGAGCTGCTCCTTGCTGCTGAATTGTGCAACAAGGCAGATGAAACGGCACCGGCAAGCAGGTCAAGAAATATTTATAAAGCACACGAGGTAAATATATGACCATGAAGATGTACCGCTTCAGAATCTATCCTTCGAAAGCGCAGGAAAAGCAGCTGGGCCAACATCTCTGGCTTGCTAAGAACCTGTGGAACGACCTTCTTGAGCACAGCAAAAACACCTACAGGAACTTTGACAAATTTCCTTCGAGAGATGCCTTGCAACTGATGTCAAAGGATTCTGGGATGTATTCTCAGACATCACAGGAAATAGCCCACCGTGTGGAGAACGGCATCTGGCGCTATGTCAAGCTGAGGAAGGCAGGGAACAGGAAAGCCGGCTTCCCACGCTTCAGATCCATTGACAGGATGAGAAGCCTGCACTATCCACAGTCCGGTTTCTGGCTTGGCAATGAGCTCAAGGTGACTCCATTCGCTGAAATCCCAATAGTCCAGCACAGGCGGATAAAGGGAAAGATAAAGACGCTGACGCTCAAGAGAGAAGCTTCTGGAAAATGGTTTGCCTGCTTCGCTGTTGAGGAAACGCCGGTAATCAAGGCATCAAATGGCAAGTCAAGAATAGGCGTAGACCTTGGCCTGAAGACGCTGGCGACCCTGTCAAACGGCTCAAAGATAAGCAATCCAAGACACATTAGAAAGCATCAGGACAAGATAGCCTTTCTGCAGAGGGTAAGTGACAGGAAGAAGAAGGGGAGCAAAAACAGAAAGAAAGCCAAGAGGAATGTTGCCATTGAGTTTGAGAAGCTGAAGAACACCAGAAAGGATTTCCTGCACAGGCTTTCACATAATCTAGTCAATTCATATTCCTTCATCGCCCTGGAAGACCTGGCATCGCAGGAACTTGCTGAAATGAACTTCGGCAAGCAGATAAACGATGCAGGCTGGGGTGAGTTGGCGAACATGCTGCGCTACAAGGCTGAGAGTGCCGGTTGTGAGGTCGTGTTTGTCAATCCTGAGGGTACTACAAAGATATGCTGCATCTGTGAAAACAAGATGGACATGCCGCTGGCAGTCAGGGGATATGACTGCCCAATGTGTGGCAACCATATGGACAGGGACTTGAACGCGGCATACAACATACTCAAAAGAGCTACTGCCGGATCGGCAGGAAGTAATGCTTGTGGAGATGGGCTGCATGTCCGTCTTTGAAACAAGAAGCCACGGCTTGGGCGAAGCCAAGCCGGGGAGGATCACTATTACCAGCACAAGAACGGAAGACATGGACCCTGCAAAGTACGCCTCGGCGCACGAAGCGCTCCGTTTTGTAAAGAAAGGCATGTCAGTCGGCCTTGGGACAGGAAGCACTGCCGAAATATTCATCGACCTTTTAGGGAAAAAGAACGCAAGCGAGTACTTGGAGCTTTGCTGCATAGCCACCTCCAAAGCCTCAGAGGCGCAGGCGCTCAGGCTGGGCATGCGCCTGTGCGGCTTTGACGAAATAAAAAAGCTGGACGCGGCATTCGACGGGGCTGACCAGGTGGACTGGGACCTAAACCTAATCAAAGGCCTGGGCGGGGCGCTGGTGCGGGAGAAAATCGTGGACTACCGGGCCGAAAAATTCTACGTCATGGCAGGGGAAAGCAAGCTGGTGGAGCGCCTCTCGGGCGCCATACCCGTGGAAGTGATCCCCATGGCGGAGGAGGCGGTCAAGCGCGACCTTATGGAGCTTGGCGCGACCAAGTTCGAGACCCGCAAGGACGGCAGGCGCAAGTTCATATCCGACAACTCCAACCTCATAGTTCACGCGCACTTCCAGAGCGTGGAGAAACCCGAAAAGCTCGAGGATGAGATAAACGGAATAGCTGGCGTAGTTGACAACGGGATTTTCGCGCATAAAAAGCCCGTCGTCATAGTTGGAAGGGCCGATGGCGGAACGAGGATATTGAGATGAGCAAATGCTGATATTGCCAGAAAGCCTGCGTGAGGAAGTGAGAAAGCCCTTTGGCGCCCTTGTTACCCGCGAGGGCTTCCAAAAGGCGCTTCAAGGCGCTGCCCGCCCGTTAATTACCGTGGGCGACCAGTGCGCATTCGACATTATCTCAGCGGGTTCGCCTCCTGAAATGCTGATTTTCGACTTCAAGATTAAGCGGGTGGAAATTCACGTTGACATGAAAAAGGCGCTCGCACCGCACGCGAAAAACGCATTCGTTGTGCTTTCCGGGGCAGGGCAGATTTCGGACAGCCTGGTTGAGGCAGTGGAAAAGATGCTCGGGGAAGGAAAGGGCGCAGTATTCGTGGTTGGCGAGGATGATTTGTCCTCCCTTCTTGTCATGGCAAAATCAGGCAGGGGAACGCTCATCTACGGCCAGCCAGACCAGGGCGCGGTTTTCGTGCCTCTTGGGGGCGGGGAAATAAGGAAAAAGGCGCAGGGGTTCCTGGACAGGATGGAAAAAGCATGAGGCTGCTTTTGGAAATGGGGAATCGCAGCCAAGCCCAATCAGATGGAAAAAATCTAAATCTTGCAGACTGGCGCAGGAAGGAGCTTGTGCCTGTTCGCTTTCATGCGCAGCAATATTTTCTCAACCGTTTTCTTGTCGAACTTTTTCACCAAAGCTGATCTTTTGGCGCCTTTCCCGATTGCCTTCAGTATGGCGTCCGCCTCCTGGTAGGAAAAGCCAAGCTCCTCCTCCGCGGTCTGCCCCAGCCATAGCGCGGGCGAGGGCGGCTTGCGGAGAATCGCCTGCGGCAATCCCAGGAGCCTGCCCAGTTCCCTTACTTCAGTCTTGTAAAGGCCGCCGATCGGGAAAAGGTCAGCTCCGCCATCCCCGTGTTTCGTGAAGTAGCCAAGCAGAAATTCGCTTTTGTCGCCAGTGCCTGCCACCAGGCCGTTTTTCCTCTGGGCAAGTGAGTAGAGGATTGCCATTCTCACGCGCGCGGACAGGTTGGCCCTAAGGAGGTTGCTTGAAGACAATTCCCTGAAAGCGGAAATGATTGGCTCAATCTCGAACTTCACCATCCTAATGCCCAATTTGGAGCAGAGGTCCTCGGCGTCGGCCAGGTCGTCGGCCGGCGTGGAGGCAGAGGGAAGCAGCACGGCAAGCGTGTTTTTCCTCCCAAGAGCCCGCACGCAGAGGGAGAGCGTGGCGGCTGAGTCCAGGCCCCCGGACAGCCCCACAACCGCCGTTTTTTTTCCAGAGGACCTGAAGCAATCCCTTATGAACCTGAGGATTTTCCCCCTGGCTTTTTTCGGCTTCATAGCGACCACTAATATGCCGTGGTGAACGGCAGGAACTTCTTCTTGGATTCCTCCAGCACCATGATGAGCGCAGACGCGCCTGCGACAAGGAGCAGGTCCTCCACTGAAAGAGGCACAGTCTTGAACACCTCTTGAAGCGGGGCAGCGTACACGATCGCCAGATGCAGCGCAAGCGAGGCTGTTATGGCAAGGTAAATGTAGCGGTTGGAGAAGAACCTCCTGAAAATTGACTCGTGCCCGGAGCGGCAGTTGAGCGCGTTCATAAGCTGCAGGAAGACGAAGAGCGTGAACACGACAGTGGTTGCCTTTTCGGGCGAGTAGTAGCGGTAGTAGCCGAACACCGCAAGCGAAATCGAGGCCATGACCAGCCCGAGCACCAGTATGGAGATCACCAGGTTCCTGCTCATGAAGCCTGCCTTCGGGTTCCTGGGCGGGCGGTTCATCTCGTCCTTGGAGGGCGGCTCGGCGCCAAGGGCAAGCGCGGGCGGGCCGTCTATCATGATGTTTATCCACAGTATCTGGACAGGAATCAGCGGGAGCTGGCCAGTGAAGACCGGACCTGCGAACATGAGCGAAAGCGCTGCCACGTTGGTGGAAAGCTGGTAGCGCACGAACGACTTGATGTTGTTGAAGATCGTCCTGCCGTACTTCACCGCGCTCACGATCGAGGCGAAATTGTCGTCCGTGAGCACTATGTCCGAAACCTCCTTTGTGACATCTGTGCCTGCAAGCCCCATTGCAACGCCGATGTCCGCCTTCTTTATTGCAGGGGAGTCGTTCACGCCATCCCCGGTCACTGCGACTATTTCGTCCCTCTTCATGTATGTCTGAACAATCTTGTATTTCTGCTCAGGAGTGACCCGTGAAAATAGCGATATGGAAGGGACAATTCTTTCGAATTCCTGCTCTGAGAGGTCCGAGAGAGCGGAGCCGTCCATCACCTGCCCGCCCTCCTCAAGCAGCCCCACTTTCGCGGCAATCGCCCGCGCAGTGGAAAGCGAGTCGCCAGTTATCATCACGACTTTTATTCCCGCAGAACGGCAAAGGGCAATCGCCTCGGCAGCCTCGGGCCTGGGCGGGTCCTCCATTGCCACCAGGCCCACCAGCACCAGGCCGCTTTCTGTGTTCGCAGATGAGTAGGATGACTTCTTTTCCACCTTTCTGTAAGCAAGCGCAAGCACCCTCATGCCCATGTTTCCAAGCGACTGCGAATCAGTAGCGAACTTCCTCTGTGTGTCGCCTGTCAATTTCTTTTCTCCGTTGTGCATTAACACAAACTTGCAGCGGGGGAGGACCTTTTCAGGCGCCCCCTTCACAAGTGCAATCCTCTCCCTTCCCCACATTCTGACGGAGCTCATCATCTTGCGGTCAGAGTCAAAGGGGATCTCGCCCACTTCCTTGTGCTCGCTCCGCAGCCCCTTTTCGCTTGCCCCGCAGGCCTCCACTGCGGAGAGGAGCGCGGTTTCAGTGGGATCGCCGGTGAATTTGTCCACCCCTGCCTCGCTCACCTTGATGGCGTTGTTGCAAAGCGCCATCACCTCAACAGCGCGCGCAAGGACAGCGTCGCGGCGCGTGGCTCCCTCGTCCATGCCCGCCTTTCCAATGGTGTACGCGTTTTCGGAAAGGATTATTTCCTGCACCTCCATCCTGTTCTGCGTTATGGTGCCTGTCTTGTCAGTGCAAATCACCGTAGCCGAGCCCAATGCCTCAACTGCTGACATCTTTCGCACAATGGCGTTCCTTTTCGCCATTTTCTGCACGCCAAGCGCAAGGGTGATCGCAAGCACAGTGGGCAAACCCTCGGGTATTACAGCAACTGCAAGAGTTACTGCCACCACGAACATGCTGGAAGCCGATTCACCCCTCAGCAGCCCGATTCCGAAGAACAGTATGGCTGCCGTGATTCCAGCATAGCCAAGGTAGCGCGAAAGCTGCGATATGTTCCTCTGAAGCGGAGCCTCACCCTTTTCCTTTTCAGTGACATACCCCACGATTTTCCCGAACTCGGTCTGCATGCCCGTGGTTACCACCACTCCCTTGCAGTGGCCCCGCACAATCACAGTGCCTGAGAAAAGCATGTTCCTCTGGTCGGACAGCACGGATTTTGCAGGTACAGTGCAAGCCTCCTTGCTTGCCGGCCTGGACTCGCCTGTGAGCATGGACTGGTCGGAAGCCAGGTTGATCGCCTCCACCAGCCGCAGGTCAGCAGGAACCGCAGAGCCCTCTTCCAGAATAACCATGTCCCCGACAACAAGCTCGCGGGAGTTTATGGATAGCTGCCTGCCCCCCCTTACCACTATGGAGTGCAGCACCACCATTTTCTTGAGCGCCTCAAGCGCGCGCTCTGCCTTGTACTCCTGCCAAAAGCCAAAGGAAACCGCAATGAACACCGCTACCAGTATTGCTGCGGCATCTATGAGCTTGTCCCTGTCCAAAGTGAGCCCAAGAGCAAGCGAAATCGCCGCTGCTGCAAGAAGCATGAGTATGGGCAGGCTCCTGAACTGGGAAAGAAACTTTGCGTACCAGGGCTCCTTCTTCACCTCCTGGATGGAATTGGGGCCGAGCTTTTCCAGAAGCTCCCATGCTTTTTTCTCGCTCAATCCCTTTTCAGAAGTGCCAAGCTCGGAAAAAACGGACAATAGCGAAACCGAATGCCACCTTCCTCCCGTCATGGCAGGGAATGGGCGAATTAGGCTTAAAAAACGAAGGCTAGACGGGCGAAATGGTCGGGCTAAAAGTCGGTTATTTTCTTCTGCTCGGATTTCCTTCGCCTTTTTGGGGATGCCCTCTTCAATTGCTGCTTATGGGCTTCTTCCCTTTCCTTTTCTTCCCCAGCACCTGTGATTTTCCCTTCGCCTATTTCCTTTCGTATCTTTTGGCCCGATGAGAATGCCTTCTGCATCCTGCCCACTATCCGCTTCATGTTCTCCTCCTTTTTCCTGGAAGAGTAAAAGTACGCCTCGTCGCGCGTGGCTGTTGTTATGAGCACCACCACCCTGCCAGCCTTCAGCCTGCCCGCCCTGCCCCGCCTTTGTATGGAGCGGATTTCGGAAGGAATGGGCTCGAAGAAAACAACCGTGTCCACCGAGGGTATGTCCAAACCCTCCTCCCCTATGCTGTTATGAAGGCAAAACAAGCCCAATCCACCAAGGAATCTTTCAGTATTTTTGACTGAAATGTCATAAACAAAACCCGGCTGCCTATTAATTGCTTTTATGCTTTTTATAAAGTCAAAGCAATTGCTCTCGCATGGAACCGTTTTTATTCTGGGCTTAAGACGCCCCGGCAATCTAACATATCTGTTCCCGAACTTTTCAAACGCTTTAATGGATGAAAATGCGCTTGGAATTAAATTATAGTATGCCTGCTTTCCATCGGTTTCAGCAACCCTTTGGAATTTCAGTGATTCAGAAATGTATAAATCATAGGCACTCTTTTTCTTGGCTTTGACCAGGCTGATTTTTCGAATATTCAATTGCCTCAAGAGCACTATTAAACCGAACATCAATTTCTCGCTCACTGACGTGAATATTATTCTTTTATCACAAACACAGCCATCCCCCGCACAATATCCCTCTAAAAATTTCCATTTTTGTCCAGAAGGCGCTGAAAACAAATAATCCGGAACTTCTTTGTTATAAGCGCCAACGCCGCCCCTAAAGACATATTTAATCAAGTAATGGGCAATCTGTGCCTCGATAGCAACCCCGTGCCAACAAGTCCTTGTTTTCAATCCCAAACCATTTGCAACGCTCTTTCTCATCTTTTTTTGCATCTGTTTGCCCCTGGCGGCGAGGAATACATCGGAGGTGCTTTTTGTCTTCCTTGTTGAGCCTTCGGAAACATACAGACCTAAAAATTCCGCTAGCGCTTCGTTTGGTTTTATATATCTCGGTATTTTGGCCTTTCCATAAGATACTTCCACAAATTGTTTGCAAAATTCATTTACGAATGGCGGCGCCTTAATTGCTTTTTTTAACGGAATTCGGTATTTCATTTTTCTGTAACAATAGCTATCAAAAAGCCATTCCAAGAATGCCAAATACCGCTTCCCAGATTCAGTTATGCTCAAAATTTTGTATCTGCCCATGGTTGCTGTTTTTATCAACTTTCTGCTTTCCAATCTTTTAGCGGCATCTGCAACTGTGGATCTGCCGATGCCCGCGTTTAGGGCCATTCTTTCCATATGCTTGTCTTTCTCCCTTATCGCGAAAAGGAATTTCATGTCTGTGGAATATATTCTAATCTTTGCCTGAGTAATACCTTCTAGAGACACGTAAATACTATTAATGACATTTTTCGGCGCATTTATTACGAGTTCATTCACTATGTCTATCTCTCTCTCAAGCTCTATATTCGGTGCACTGATGGCGAGTTTTACAAATAAGCCATTTTCCGGTTTCGCCGGGATTAGATCTGACTTATCGCTGAAAGAAAAAAGACTGTGGTCCTCAGTCACTTTTGTTCTAAAACCAGACGCCGTTTTGATCTCGACCACTTTGGATCTTCTTCTGTGTTTGTGAACATGGGTGATCCGGCAGAAATCGACTTTTTCTCCGCCATATGAAAGCACAGAATATCCGCCTATTTTCTTGGAAGCGGTCATTTTTGAGTTTGATTTAATGAACGAATTAACGAAATTGCCGATTTTCTCTATCTTTATTGTGTCGTTGATATCGTTGCGGATAAGTATAAATTCATCTGGGTGAACACTGGTGGCGCACATGACGTCGAACTCGCCTGCTGCAAAGCTCGCTATTGTTTTCTTCTGCTCGTCCGAGGTGACCCCTTCCTTCTTGCCAACGAACCTTTCTGCTGAAAAGCCCTCGTTCCGAAGCGCATTCACCATTGCCTTGACCTGGTCGCGGTACTGCGCAAAGACCAGCACTTTCTCCCCCTTGCCTTTCCGTTCCTTGAGAATTCTCACGAGCTCGGCAAGCTTGGGGTGCTCGCTTGCCTTTTCGCAGAGCTTGAGCACCTCCTCAAAGCGCCTGTCCCTCATTATCCTCTGCCTTGCCTTGGTGTCGGGCCTAGCTTTCATCTTCTCAACGTAGGCAAGAAAAGTAGCAAGCCCCTGGGTTTCAATGAGCTCGAGCATGTGCACAAGGTTGAAGACAGTGGCATAAAGAGAGAGCATCGGGTACCTGATCCGCTCGGAAAAGCGCATTATCCTCATCCGAAGCTCGACCAGGCCCTTTTTGGAGCGCAAGGGAACGCTCACATTGTAGTTTTCCAATCGCTTGGAGTAATCGTCCAGCATGGACTGCAGAAGCTTCCTCACATCAGAAAACTCCTTTCCAAGCGCCACCCGCACGTACTCGATTTCCAATGGCTGAACGTACCTCTTCACGTCCTCGTCCTCGGCAGTGCGGATCTCGATATTCTCAATTCCCAAGGCTGCGACGATTTCCTCTATCCTCTTCCTGCTTCCGCCTGGAGAGGCAGTGAGCCCGAGTATTTTCCCGCCTGCCTTCACGCACTGCCCTGCCACGAATGTATAGGCGTAATTGCCCACTGACCGGTGCGCCTCGTCAATCACGCAAAGCGAGCAGTCCGCAGCCGCCCTTCCTGCCTTAAGGTCGTTTTGAAGCGACTGAGGGGTGGAAAAGCACACCCTTTTTTCCCAAAGCTCCTTTCGCTTCTTGGGCTGCACCTCGCCGCTAATCAGTGCCGTGTCACTTTCAGGGAATTCCATTGACTGCAGGAAAGTGCGATGGTGCTGCTGCACCAGCGGCTTTGTTGGGGCAAGGAAAAACACCCTGCCTTTCTCAGCCTGTTCGGCTATTACAAGGAATGCAATGAGCGTTTTCCCTATGCCTGTGGGAAGCACCACCAGGGTGTTCCCCTTGTGGAGCGCGGAAGCAGCTATGGCAAGCTGGTACGCTCGCGGCAGTATGTGCTCCCGAAGACGATAGGCCATGGGAGAAAGGTGGGGATTGGTATTTAATTACTTAATTGAGGTATGCTGCCAGTTGAGATTGCGAGGTGCCCCTATGATACTTCCAAAAGCCCCTGTCGAGAAACTCATCCGCGAAGCAGGCGCAGACCGCGTGTCCGACTCGGCCGCAGCCGAGCTTGCCGAAGTGCTGGAGAAAATCGGGCTGGAGATCTCTCACCGCGCCATAAAGTACGCCAAGCACGCTGGCAGGAAAACCGTCACCGCGGCAGACATCAAGCTGGCGAGATGATTATGCCTGTTTCCCGAACGAAAAGCGATGTGCATTATCGTCGCTACGAAAATGCATCGCTTTTTGCCCGAACAAAAAGCGAACCATTTAAATGGGCGCCAAACCATAGCCTAACCATGAAATGCCTATTCGGTGCCCTTGCATTCGCACTGCTGCTTTCTCTAGCATCTGCGCAGCAGTTCGAGGCATACTTTTCAGAGAATTCTTCAGCCATGGCGCTTTCCGTTCTCAACCTCACCTACCAGGGGCACTACGGAAACTACACAGTGGACGTGGGCGTGTTTCCCCCTCCCTCCTATGTGCGCGTTTCGGGCGCAGAGGCAAGCCAGATGGCGCTAGCAAACGAAATAGGCTGGCTGATAAACGAGCGCGCGCTCGAAACATCCTGCGACCCCTCCAAACTCCTCATGTTCAGCTGGGTTTCATCTTATTGCAATAACATAGGCGAGTGGGCGGACTGCGCTCAGGTTTCTGATTGCCCGAACCGCACTGCGCCGCCCCAGCCAGAAGCCTTTGAGAACCTGATTGCGCCAACAGGAGCAGCTCAGGACAAGGCACAAGAGGCAAACTTCCCCCAACTGCCCTCATTCGGTGTTGCAACAGCAGCGCAAAGAAAGGCAGGCGAGGAGGCAGCAACCGCTCCCCCTTTGCAGCAAGGAATAACGCTCGAGCAGCTGCTTCCGCTTGTGGGAGCATTCATAGCAGTCATAATAGCGGCTTACCTCCTGCTGCACCAGCGCCAGGCAACTATTGAGCTTGACCCGCAAACAGAAAGGCTGCTTGAAAACGAGACGCGCGCAGGCATACTCCAGGAGCTTGAGGCGGCTGACAAGATACCAACCGACCTGTCGGTGAAGCTCGGGAAAAGCAAGGCGACCATAGTGGAGCACCTGGAAACGTTGCTGCAGGCAGGATTCGTGGAAAAACTCGCCACCCCGGGGAGAAAGTTCGTTTTCTACAGGCTCACCAGGAAGGGCAAGCAGGCTCTTTTGAGAAGGGCAGGCTGACCTTCCGTTAACATTAAAAACCACCTTACCCATATTTTACAGAGAGGTGGGAGCATGAAACAGGCTTTTTTCCAGGGACAGACTGCAAAGGGCAAGAACACTGCCGAAATTCACCGAAAAAGGAACCCCCTCTTTTTCAGGTATGCGCTGCCAGCCGTCCTATTGACCTCGTTTACAGTTGCAATTGCCCCAAAGGCATACCCGCAGGCAAATGACAGCTTGAAAACCTCCCAAAGCACCAACGAGCCGACTGACAAGACTTCTAATTCCCTTTTTTACAGCCAGGAGATAAACGCTGAGTTTAACGGGAAAAGTGTGACCATCCGCGGTTTCATGCACAAGGGGGGAGGCGTAGTTTCCCTTGCGACCATTAAGATCAGCAAGGAAATGCTGGAGGCAGCCACAGGGAAGGATACCGCGAACATAGGCCCGGACGACCTGCTTGAAAAGCGAAGCGCCTCAGGAATGCTGGTCCTGGTTTTCCAAAAAGGCGTGGTGGTGCTGAGGCCGATGGAACGGGCGGATGACCAGGTCGGATTCATCAAATCGGATGAAGACGTCCGGTCGGCAGAGGTTTCCCCTCACAAAACCAAAAATGGCGGGATCACGGTATTGGTAAACGGGAAACAGGAATTTGACGCCTACCCGAACAGCAAGGACAAGCTGGTCATCGAATAATGGCTCCTGAAAGCCGGCAGGCTTGCCTTCCTGGACCTCTGCCACAATGACAGGCAATAAGCGCATTTCGGGGAGGCTGTTTTACCTAGAACTGAGAAATTCAGGCCTAGCGCAAACAAGGCCAAACTCGCAGGGAGGCGCTTCTTTTGATAGCAAATAGCCTTCAGAGATAAATTGTTTTTCTTAGGTAAAATATATTTATACCTAGTAAAAACATATCTTTTTATATTTTCCCTTCCCAATCCATGCATGAAAGGCAATTTCGCGCTGAAATACGCGCGCATACTTGAAATCCTGCCCTCCGTAGCAGAGTGCACTGGCGGCAGGCTCGTGCTTGTCGGAGGCACTGCGCTTGCAATTTTCCACCTGAAACACAGGCTCAGCGTTGACCTTGACTTCGCCACGCTAGGGAGCGACGACGTTCAAGCAAAGGAGGCGCTGAAGGGCTGCCTTTCGGCAAAGGGCGTGAGGGCATTCCGAAGCAGGTTCTCCAACCAGTTCGTAATACATTTTGAGGACACGAGCATCAAGGTGGAGGTGCTCCCGCCTTCCTTCAAGGTAAACAAAGCAGAATGGCATGAGGTGGGCGGATCCGGGCTCCTTGTCGCCTCCCTTGAAGACATCCTCCGCATGAAAGAAGGAGCCTACGCAGAAAGGAAAGAGGCCCGTGACCTGTTTGACGTGATGCTTATCCTGAAAAGCACGGGCGAGCCTCTCCTGCGCATGAGGTCGATGATAAAAAAGAACGGTGCCCCAAAGAACATGGAAAGGCTCCAGGCAATGGTCTTCAGCAAGGCAGATTTTGAGGAATTTGAAGGAGAGGTTTCAGATGCTTCCAAAACAAGCAATTAGCTTTGCACAGCTCCGGAAAGACGGCTTCGGTGACAAGGAGATAAAGGGCATGCTAATGTCCCTCCGCCTCTTCCCCACCCCTTTCAAGGGCATCTACTACGTGCCCCTGGAGGAGGAGCGCGGCGGGTGGTTCATAGAAAAGCCCAAGCTCGCCCTTTACCAGGCCCTTGCCCTCTACCTTGGCACAAAGGGATTCTACTTTTCCTGCGCCACTGCCGAGGAGGAGGCAGGCGTTTCCTGGCACCGGTCAGGCGAAATACACGTGGTGAACACTGCGCGCTCGGGAAGGGTTGACCTTGAGGCCCGCTCTGAGCGGAATGCTGCCAAGGGCACATACAGGTCGAAGAAAGTGGCGCGCCTGATCGCCATGTACGCGCGGAAAATCATCTTCCACAAGGCGCCAAGCGTCAAGGGTGCGAAAGCCAGGCAAACCATATACGGAAGCTTCGCTCTCCCCTCGCAGATAAAAAAGGACAGGAAACGGTTCCGTGAGCTTGCGGTTCGGCCAGAGTACGAAAAGAAGCTGGAGAGGCTGNNGGGAAATGGCGCATGTTCCTCCCGCTTCAGGGCTCCTGCCGCTGCTTGGGCAGTAATGAATCACGAAGCGAAGTGCCAGAACCTCCGCTAGAATTTGTGCCAATTATTATAAATATTATCTTTAATATAAATAATAAGTGGTGGTAATATGGCAAATGTTTCAGTTTCGGTGCCAGAGGAGATCAGGGCGAAGATGGCGCAGTTCGGCTTTGTCAACTGGTCAGAGGTCGCAAGGGCGGCCTTTGCAAAGAAAATAAGGGACCTGGAGTTCCTGGAGAAGTTCACCTCTGATTCGGCCATGACCGAGGAGGACGCGCTGCGGCTTGGGGCAGAGGTGAACAGGGGGCTTGCGAAAAGGCTTTCAAAAAAGGCGTAGTGCCATGAAGCTTGTCGTGGATGCGAACGTGCTGTTTTCTGCCCTTATAAAGGACAGCGCAACGCGGAGGCTTTTTTTCGACGAGGAACTTGAGCTTTACGCCCCGGAATATGTGCTGGAGGAGTTTGCCGAGCACAGAAAGGAAATAATGCAGAAGGTTGGGCGGGGGGAAACCGGGTTTGAGGGCGTGATGGCTGTTTTGCGCTCAAGAATAACGGTTGTCCCTGCGGCGGCTTTCATTAGGCACATGGGCAAGGCACTGCAAGCCTCTCCTGACAAGGGCGATGCCCCTTACCTGGCTGCCGCACTTTCGCTGGGTGGATGCGCTATCTGGTCCAATGACAAGGGATTGAAGGAACAGAAGGAAATCAAGGTTGTTTCCACTTCCGAGCTTCTCTTCGCGCTTGGGCAGTAATGAATCACGAAGCGAAGTGCCAGAACCTCTGGAAGATTCACAGGTATTCTTCGTACTGCTTTACGTAAACAGAGCCCAGGTAGCGCACAAAGGGCTTGGAGCGCTTATTGGCATCGACTTTCCGGAGCACAAGGTAGTAGAGCATCTTCTCGCTGTTGAATATGTTCAGCAGGGGGTAGCCTTTCTTGAGAAGCACCGCGTTCATCAGGAGCCTTGAAATCCTCCCGTTGCCGTCGCGGAACGGGTGTATCCTGACAAGCTTGAGGTGCGCAAGGGCTGCAAGCTCGAATGGGTGCATTGACTTTTCTGCGCCGGAAAACCATTCGAAAAACCGCCCCATCAGCCGCGGCACTTCCTCGTGGCGCGGGCAGATGTATGGGCCTACGCGCACGTCTACCTTCCTGTATTGCCCTGCTTCGTGAAGGATGCCCTGCATTTCGATCCTGTGGAGGCCGAGGAGAAACCTTTCATCTGCCCCTCCCTTGTGCGCGAATACGGCATCCACGCATTTTTTCATGTTTTTTGCCTCGAGAATGTCCCTTTTGCCTCCTTTCACCTTCTTGCCAAGGAGCACCGAATCAGTGTCCTCCAAGGACAGGGTGTTTCCCTCTATTGCGTTGGTGTTGAAAACGAAACTGACCAGGCGGGCGCGTTCCTCTTTCCAGAGGGAGGGGCCTATCCTGTGCGATTTTGCGTAGTTGCACCTTATCCTGTCTATGGCCGCAGTCTCGGCTTTAGAGAGCGCTGGCGATGGCCTCTCCTTCCTTGGCTTCTCAAAGCCGGCAGGCGTATGCACCCCCAGGTATTTGCGGGTCTTTTTCCATTTGGCGCCAACTCTCCTGTTTTCCGTAAGATAATAGTAGGTCTTGCCGTTCGCAGTCTTTTTCTCTATGTAGCCCGCCATAATTACATTTGGGGGGCACGGCATTTTAAGCATTTGGGGGGCACACGCTACTCGGAGAAATACAGGAACCTCTGCAGGAAGGTTATGAATGACAAGACTGCAGCGCAAGCCAGGATGAACGAGGTGGAAATTGGGTAAATGGGAACGAATGCGAGTGCTGCGAAGAGGAGGATGAGCCGCTCTGCGCGGGGGAGGATTCCCGGCTGGCTTTCGAGCTTTTGCTTGCCTGCGACCTTCCTGTGGTCCGCGTAGGCTGTCACAAAGCCCGTCATGCAGGAGCCGAAGAAGAGGAAAATAACGAGCCAGAGAAAGGCTGGAAGCATGAAGGAAGGCAGCGGGTAGAAGAGGAAGGAGAGCACGAACAGGAATTCCACCAGCCGATCAGTCATGCCGTCTATGAATGCACCCTGTGCGGTTACCTGCTTCTTGGCGCGCGCCACTGCGCCGTCAATCGCGTCCACTGCGCCCGCTATTACGAAAAAAAGGAGCGAAAGCAGGGGCTGGTGCTGGAAGGAGAAATAGAAGCCGATTGCCGCGAAAAGTACAGAAGAAAGAGTCATTTGGGTGGCTGAAAAGGGAAGGCTGGCGAACAGCGCGCCAAGCAAGGACTGAAGCGACTGCAGCAGGGGTATTTTCTTAAGAGCCATCAATATGCCTCGTCGTGGTGGGAAAAGCGCTTAAGGATCACTTTTTGGTTTGGCTCGTCAATGTCGTAAGTCATGACAAAACATTTGAGCACGTGTACTCTCCTATAGCCGGCAAGGACATTGCCAAGGGGCTTGAAGTGGTGGGGGTTTTCCTTTATTTTCTTGAGTTGCGCATCAAGCGCATCGAATAAAGCCTTGTTTTTGGAGGTTAGCTTGTCTATCTGGCGTTGACATTTCTTTGTGGCCTCTGTTTGGTACATCTTCTCACTTTTTCAGGTCGGAAAGCGAGAACGGGTAGGACTTTTCCTTGCGCGAAGCCTTCAGGCTCGCAATGAATGACTTTTTCATTGGCAGCTCATCAACAGGATGCCAGTCGTGCTCATCCATCCATTCCCAGTCCTTTTCAGGTATTGGCTCCTTGTCCACGTATTTGCGGAGTATTTCGAGCTTGCGGAGGTGGATCATCTTCTCAAGTATCGCATTGCGCGCAACCTCGCTCCAGCGGATATCGGAGTGCTTGTCCATCTCGATGCGAAGGTTTTGCGGGACGGAGAGGGTTATATTAGCCATAGGAATCACTCACCAGGTGCGACGCGACACCTTAGTGTTGGCAGCCGTTTCATGGGGCTTCCTGTCGCACCTTGTGACACAGAAATATGTGCAAACACATTTTTAAGTGTTTGCTTTATTTGCCCTTTCCCCAGTAATCATAATATTCTATGCCCAGATGCGTAATCAGATCCTCGCCCATGAGAAAGCGCAGGGTGTTTTTCAGCTTCATGTGCTGTATGGAAAGGTCGTGCTCGGGATAGACCGAGGGCGGATGCATGGGCGCCTTGAAGTAAAAGGAAAGCCACTCCTGCATGCCTCCCATGCCGGCCCGCTGCGCCAGGTCAATGAAAAGCGCCAGGTCCAGCACTATGGGCGCGGCAAGTATGCTGTCCCTGCAAAGGAAATTTATCTTTATCTGCATGGGGTAACCCAGCCATCCGAATATGTCTATGTTGTCCCAGCCCTCCTTGTCATCCCCTTTTGGCGGGTAATACTCGATTCTCACCTTGTGGTACATTCCCTTGTACAAATCGGGGTACATTTCAGGCTGGAATATGCACTCCAAAGAGGACTTTTTGCTCACCTCCTTGCTCCTGAACGAGCCTGCGTCATCCAGCACCAGGCCGTCGCGGTTGCCCAGTATGTTGGTGGAGAACCAGCCGCGCACGCCGAGCATCCTGCTTTTCAGCATGGGCGCCACGGCTGTTTTCACCAGAGTCTGGCCTGTCTTGAAGTCCTTGCCTGCTATTGGTATTCCCTTGCTTCTTGAAAGAGAGATGAGCGCTGGTATGTCCGAGGTAAGCTGGGGGGAGCCGTTAACGAAAGGCACGCCCTCCATTATCGCAGCGTATGCGTAAATCATGGAAGGGGAGATGGAAGGGTCGCTTGCAGCCAGGCCCTTTTCGAATGACTCTATGCTGCTGTGGACTGGCTTTGGCTCATTGTAGGTTTCAGTGCTTGCGCACCAGACCATGACCATCCTGGCGAGGCTTTTTTGTTTTTTGAAGAGCCGGATGTCCTCCCTTACCTGGCTGCAAAGCTCAAGCTTGCTCTTCCCCTGCTTCACGTTAGGCCCGTCGATGTTCCTGACGAAGTTCCTGTCGAATACCGCCTTCATCGGCGTGATTTTTTCAAGCTCGCCCTTCACCATGTCAAGGTGCTCCCTGGAAAGCACGCCGGCCTTCAGGGCAGCCTGGTATGCATTGTCAGGGAATATGTCCCAGGAGGCGAACTCCAGGTCTGAAAGCTGCGCAAGCGGCACGAAATCCTTTATGAGCGGAAACTTTGCCTCGCCCCTTTTGCCCAGGCGCAGCGTCTGCATCTGCGTCAGGCTTCCCACTGGCTTTAGCAGCCCCTTCCTTGAAAGCATCACCCCTGCAATGAATGTTGTGGAAACCGCGCCCAATCCCGGAAGAAGCACGCCCAGCTTTCCTTTTGCCGGCCCTATCCTGATTTTGACCATGTTGGCACCCCGANNATTTTATATAATAGTATATGCTTTTAAGAATAAGCCTGCGCGGGAAAATCAGCGCTTGCCCTTGCGGATCTCAATTTCTGCCTTTTCAAACGCAGCGGATTTTTTCCCGTAGGCTTTCCCGCGCATTTTCAGGATGTAGAATGCCGCGCATGCCGCCAGGAAAAGCGCCGCGGCGCCGACAAGGAGGGCGTATTCGAACACAGGGGCTTGCGGCTTTTCAGGCCCTGGCTTTGGCGCAGAAGCGTTTCCAGTCGCATTGGCAGAGGCGGATGCATTGGTCTGGTTCAGGAGTGTTTCGTTCCTGATCCTTTCCTCCTCAATGCGCGCAGCCTCCTGGGCTGCCTCATGGGCCGCCTTTGCCGCCATTCCGTCCAGGGTCCTGTTGCGGATGTTGTCCGCGCTTTGCGCAAGCGTCAGGAATGGGGAGCCCAGCCTGAAGTCGTTCTGCGCCGACAATTGGAGCGCGGTTATGGTCGGAAGCTCATAATCGGGAGTGAAGCAGAACGAGTAGCCGTAAAACAGCGAGCTTGAGGAGACCTTGGTGACTGCCCTGTTCACGCCGCCTATCGAGGCAAGGTAGGCTGACACCGTGTCCTTGTCCGCCCCCTTGGAAAGGGTCTCGTAGGCAGTCTCCTCGTTTTCGTACGCCTTGTCAAGCTGAAGCGTGAGGTTCTCGAACTCGATTATCACCCTTATGAACTCCCCGAGCTCCCCGCCGTATGCGAAATTGTTGCAGAAGGGCGTCCCTATGCAGTATGCCTTGCAAAGCTCGAAGTCGCCGTCGCAGGGCCTGCCCTCCATGCCCATGAGCCTGAAGCACTCAGCCTCCCCGCTTTTGCGGTTTTCCCTTATCCCCCTGAATCCCTTGTGCACGCTTTCCAGGTCCTTCACTGCCTCGGGGTCGTATCCCTTGGAAAGGTAATAGGCGGCAAGGGCAGGCTCGATTTGCGCAGCTTCAATGAGCGGCTTTGCTGTGCCGTCAGCAGGATCAGAAGAGAATATTGCGAGAATCCCTGACTGCGGGGAGGAAACTCCGTAGAGCGTTTTGCCCTCAAGAGAGAAGTTCTCGATCGAATACATCTCCCCTTCAGGGAAAATGAACTGCGACTGCCCCTCTATCCCTTTCACTGCAGCCCAGTCCAGCGAAGCCGACTCGTTTGCGGCGTGCAGGATGGGGAAAAGAGTAACGACCAGGAATAACGCTGCGAGGATGCCCGTTCTCACGCTAAGCATATCTTCAAAAAAGAATAAAAATAGGAAGCAGACCCTTGCTTCAGTACTCGTTCTTTTTCCTGGAGAGCAGGTAGGCAAGGATGCCTACTGCGGCCAGTATCACCAGTCCGGCAATGACCAGTGCGCCGCTCAGCGGGCCCTCCTCAGGCCCAGGCGCAGGGGCTGGAGGCGGAGCAGGCTGGGTAGATTCGATCGGCTTGTAAGGGGGAACCACCTGGGCAGGAGGCTCCACTTCAGGCGCCTCGGGCGTGACGTTCGGCTTGGGCGCAGGCGCTGCAACCTGCTTCTTGGCAGACATGGAATATGCGGTGAAGT
Source organism: Microcaldota archaeon (assembly GCA_013331805.1). Lineage (GTDB taxonomy): Archaea > Micrarchaeota > Micrarchaeia > Anstonellales > Anstonellaceae > UBA10161 > UBA10161 sp10161u. The sequence goes on from DUFS01000053.1 coordinate 18,515, forward strand.
TCTGCAGCCAGGAGGGCGGGATCCAGGTTGACACGGAGTAGGCTATGGTCTTGGACTCGCCTGCAGGAAAGACAGGGAAGTCGAATGTCACGGTCCAGCCTGAGCGCGAGGTGATTTCCGGGTTGAAGGTGATTTCGGCTATGGCAGGGAAGCTGGAGGGTATGGTGTCCCTGAAGGCAAAGTCAGTCATGTCGCATCCTGCGCCGCCTGTGTTCTCAAGGGTGTTGGTGACCGTGGAGAGGCTGGAGGAGCTTGAGATTTGCCTCTTGATTGTCACATTGCAGTAATCGCCATTTCCGATATCCACCAGGTAGCTGTCAAGCTTCTGCATGGAGCTTGCGCCGCCGCCTCCGCCTGCGCTTCCGCCTCCGCTGTTGCTGCCGCCGCCCGTGGTGCCGGTAGTGCCCGAGGTTGGAACGCTGAACTGGATGAGCGCAGTGTGCGCAAGGCCGGAGATTGTGAGGTTGGTGCCTGACTGCGAGCAGGTTATGCCGCTCACTGCAACCCCGTCGCACTTGACCTGCACCTCGCCCGAGCCGTCGCAGGTCGAGGAGATGCTTATGTAGCTTGTGTTTTCAGCGTCCTCCACGCAGATTCCGTTGTAGGAGGAGCTGACCCCGTAGAGCTTGACTGTTTTGGAGCCGGACTGCCCTCCGGTCGCGTTGACTCCGCTCACCGATATGTAAGAAGCCCCGCCGCTCGTACCGGTGCTGATGTTGATGTTGGAGAAGTTGAGGTAGGAGCCTGAAAAGTTGTAGTTGAACGAGAGGATGACGCCGCTTGGGGAAGAGACGTTCACCGTCTGCACACCACTATAAAAGTCGCCTGGGGCAGTGCCGTTTATCGTCACGGACAGGTTTCCAGTGCCGTTCCACGTTATGTTAGAAGCATTGCCAACCACCGAACTGTGGTTGATGCTGAGGTTGAGGTGATGCCTGGGCGGGCTTGCGGACCAGGCCTGCTGGCCTTCGTTCGCAGAGTAATTGCTGTCGCAGTACACGTTGAATGTCACATTGTCGCCAGTGTCGCCTATCACGGTCATGAGGTAGTAACCGCTGGCATAGGCGCCCACGGTGGTCCTGGAATTCTCAGCCGAGTCCCCGTTTACATGCGCGCACACCGCAGTTCCATCCGCAGCCAGCTCGCCGTTGATGAACACCTGCCCGTCCCAGTCGCCCATTCCGGCAAAGAGCATGGAACTTGCAAGCAATGCTGCGAAGAGCAGCGCGTTTTTCGCGACCATAGTACACCTCGTTTGAAGCATTAAAAAACAAAAAATAAAAATGGGGAAACTACTGGAGCTCCAGCCTGTCGCTGGCGTTCATGTGTATCCAGTAGGGCAGGTTGTCCCAGTCGTTGAACACCGACAGGGAGTTCACCGAGCTTGCCGGGTCGTAGGACAGCCAGCAGCTGCCGTTCTGCGCAGAGCAGGCCGTGCCGTTGCGGTAGTAGAGGTAGTCGTAGCTGCCGCCAATCCCGCCGTTTGTCTCAAGCACGTTCACCACGCTGTAGTTCCCGTCAGAGAACGAGCTTAGGTTCTCCAGCACGATCCTGGGCAACGGCATGTTGTTCCAGCCCAGGTTGAGCTGCTGCGTGTAGTTGAAGTTGGCTGCCGTGTTCACCTGGAAGGTCACTGCAAGTGCATTGGACATTGTGTTGTTCGCCGTGTCCCTGCAAAGCACATAATAGGTGTAGGTGGCGTCAGAGAGGTTCCCAAGGCTTGCGGTGTGCGTGGTGGAAGAGCCAGTCATGGCTGTCCCGTTGCCCCAGGAGAACGCAGTGGTGTTGTACTGGCAGCTTGCAGCCGCGCTGGTGTTGGCTGACAGAGTCACCAAGGAACTCGTGTGCACTCCCGATGGCGACACGCCCGTTATTGTCGGTGTGCTAGTGGCAACACTGAATGCGCTGGTGTTGGCAGTCCCCAGGTTGCCTGCGAGGTCGCGGCATGCGAAGTACACAGTGTAGCTTCCGTCAGAGGGCACCGAGGCGGTTGCCTGGTAGGCGCCGCCTGTCATGTCCGCAAGCGTGCCGTCCATGCTGGCAAAGGCTACGTTGTTGGTGCTGTACTTACAGGTTATCCCAGCCTCTCCCGCATCCACGCTCACAGTGAATGTCCTGCTGGTTTGCGTGGTGGTGGGAACTGCCGAGCTCAGCGAAGGCGCGGTGAAGTCAAACTCCGCGTTTGCCCCGGAGTCGTTGTATGATGTAGCTGTTGTACCGGTAGCGTCAGTGCCTCCGCTTATTGCTATTATCGCAGTGGTGGTTTCGGAGCCGTTGAGCGCCCTTGTGTAGGTGAAAGTGCTTCCGTTGTACGAGGACCAGGTCATTGCCGCACCGCCGATTGTCACTGTCGGGGTGCCGGTGATTGCCTCGCTTGCAGTGAACTGCACTGTGACAGTGTCAGCGCTCTTCGCGTACACCACCCCGCCTGAGCTCATGCCTCCTGATGAGGAGACGCTGCTCAGCCCATAGGTCGGGGCAACCGAGTCAAGCGTGGTGTAGAGCCTCACAGAGGAGGACATGGCGCTCCCGTTCAGGCTCGCGCAGGTCACGTAGATGTTGTTCAGCCCCTGCGTGGTGAGAGCCACGCTGCTTGTGTGCGCGGTCGTTCCCTGCCCTGTGCTGAAGTTGTACGCCATTGTTGCATACGACCTGTCCTGGAAGTCATAGCGGCAGTTTGCAGCTATGTCAGTAGTCACGTTTATTGTCACCGGCGAGGACATGGTGGTCGTTCCCTGCGGCGAGGACGCTGTCACCGTCGGCAAGACGGTGTCAACATCGAACGTGTGCGTGTTGTCCGCCACCATGGTGTTTGTCGCCAGGTCCTGCGCTGCGGATATCTGCACAGTCATCGAGCTTGCGGTCGCGCTCGGGATTATGTAGGTAAAGCAGAACGTGGTGGAATCTGAGTCAGTGCAGTCATTCACGCTCTGTGCCGAGCTGCTCACCGCGATTGTGGGCGTGTTGCTGATGTTCTCGCTGAATGTGACCGTCACCGTGCGCGGGGAGACCGTCGCAGTGTTGAAGGTCAGGCCGTCCGAGTCGACCGCAAGCACTGTTGGCGCTGTGGCGTCAACCTTTGCCACGTTTGCCGAGGCATACGGGGTTGCTGTGTTGCCCGCGTTGTCGGTTATTACGTACTGGTACATGTAGCAGTTGTTGGTAACCACGCTGGTATCCGTGTAGCTTCCGTCAGAGTCGTTTGCAATCGTGGCAAACGAACCGAAGGAGCCGCAGGTGCCGTTTGCGAGGCTGGCTTCCTTGCGCTGCAACTGGCCCGAGGAAAGATTCATCCCGGAGCCTGTGTCAGTGCCGTTCGTGTAGGTCACTGCAACAGATGCTGTTGTGTAGTAGCCGTCAGTGTAGGTCACTGCGCCGCCTGATGGCGCAGTGTTGTCAATCTTGATTTGGAGGTTGCTTGAAGCCTGCGAGTTGCCTGCAAGGTCAGCCACTGTCAGAGTGAGTTGCTTGTTTCCATCAATTCCTCCGTTGACTATGGTCAGCACACCGTAACATTCACCTGATGTGGCGTTGTAAAGGACGCTGCCTGTGACGCTGGTGGTTCCGGAGATTGCAGGAGTGCAGTTTGCCCCATTGGTTATTCCAGAGCCAGTTTCTGTTATGGTCACATTCACTGTGACTGTTTGTCCGTTCTTGTAGTAGGTGTCTGCTGTTGGGGCGTTGAATGTGTAGGATGGCGCTGTGGTGTCAACCACTATNNTCGCCGGAGAATATCGCAGCTGCTGGCAGGGTGAGGGTGGCGTCGTTGCCTGCGGCATCCTGCACGGTGCTGCCGTTTGCCTGGAGAGAATCCGTGGCATTGTAGGTGAGGTCTGCGCTGGTCTGCCCTGCAAGCACGGTGTAGATGAACGTCAGCGTGGTGCTGCCGCTTCCTCCTGAATAGCTTGCGCTTCCCCCTGAGTTGAGGTCAATGTATGGCACGCCTGTCACAGTGACTGCCTCTGAGAAGGTCACGTTGAAGCCGATCACTCCGCCTGCCTTGTAGGAGGCGTCGCCTGTGGTGGTGTTGACGGCTGA
>DUFS01000063.1 GCA_013331805.1 Microcaldota archaeon
CTAGAACCTGGTCGAGCATCCTGGTGTTGATCGCTCCGGGTGAGATTGCATTTATTGTTATGCCAGTGCCTTCCAGCTCCTTGGACAATGCCTCCACAAATCCGCACACCCCGTACTTAGAAGCAATGTAAGAGGAGAAATTTGGCTTGAGGTTCGGGCCCCCTACCCCTCCACCCGCCATTGCGATTATTGTTCCGCTGCCCTGCTTTTTCATCTGAGGCAGCACTGCACTGGTGCAGAAAGCCGTGCCGCACAGGTTTATTGATACGGCCTGATGCCAGCTCCCAGGGTCGTTTTCCTCCAGGGGGCCTATGGGCCCATAGATGCCTGCGCAATTGACGAGCACATCCAGCCTCTTCCTTTCTGAAACGAGCCTTACAAAAGCCTTTTGGACGGCAGCAGGATCGCCCACGTCAAGCTGCCTGCCTTCGCAGTCCAGGCCGCCAGCGGATATACCGGATGCAGCCTTTTGCACTTCCTCTGCATTGCGGGCAAAGATCACTACCGACGCGCCATGGGACGCAAAAGCCTGCGCCATTGCCTTCCCTATGCCTTGGCTCCCGCCAGTTACCGCAACGACCTTACCTGAAAATTCAGACCCCATTTGAAACACCCACCCCGTAATATTTCACTTTGCCAGGAATTGAGGAAGACGGAAGCGCATTCCTAGAGTCGATTATGACTGGCGTGCGCATATTCGCGCAGAGCTTACCGTAATCCAGCAGCGCGAATTCGCTCCAGGCTGTAGATATGACTATCGCATCCGCCCCTTTTGCGCATTCTTCCGCCGAATGGCAGAGTGTTATGCCTTGAATTCCTGCAAGCGTCTTTATGGCAGGATCGTATGCGCGAATGCCCCCAGCTTCTCCCTTCAGCCCGCCTATGATCTCCAAGGCGAGCGAACGGCGCAGCGTGTCGGTGTTGGGCTTGTAGGTAAGGCCAAAGAACGCTATTGTCTTGCCAGAAAGGCTGCCAAGAGCCTGCCTGAGCCTGTCTTTCACATAATTTTTCCTGTGCTGGTTTGCAGAATAAGCCGCATCAAGCACAGGCGTGGGCGTGCCTTTTTCCTTGCCTGCTGCCCGAAGGGACTGCAGGTCGCGCGCCAATGTCCCGCCTCCGAAGCCCAAGCCAGGCATCAGTGGCGCAGAGGGGCTGACCCTTGGCTCTGACAGGAGAGCAGCCATGACCTGCCGCGCATCTGCCCCGCTGCCTTCGCAGAGGTCGCTTATTTCCCCTGAGAATGAAATGAGGAGTGCAAGGTAGGAATTCATTGCGTGCTTAGCCATTTCTGCGCTTTCCAGGCTCATGGACATCTTTCTGCAATTCACATGTTCGAAAAGCATCTGGGCCGCCTTTTCAGCATCCTTGCCAGAAGCCCCTATCACCAAGCGCTCTGGAGACATGAAATCAGATATCGCGGAACCGAGCCTGAGATTCTCCGGCACGTACGCGATTGCCGCAGTTTTTCCAGCTGATTCCAGCCTGGCTGCAAGCGACCNNGCACGTACCCACCGGCACCTGGCTGGAAATTATAACAGTCTTTTTTGAGTCAATTGCCGGAATTATGCTGGTGAAAGCGTCAATGAGCATCGAGAGGTCGGACCGGTCCTCTTCATCCACCGGCACATCGAACGCGAAGTAGACATAATCCGCCCATTCTGCTGATTTCAGAAGCTCTTTGGAATATGACAGATTGCCATTTTTTTCTGAATCTGAAAGCGCCTGCTGCAGCCCTGGCTCGAATATGGGCGGCTTCCCAGCCGAAAGAGCGTCTATGACTGCCGGGTCAGGGTCGCATGCCACTACTTTGTGCCATTTTGACAGGCAGGCTGCCGTGACGCAGCCAAGATGCCACATCCCTATAACGCAGACTTTGGACATGCTTTTTTCACCTTATCTTCCTTGCAGCGCCAAGGAGGTTTTTTGCCACGATGTCTGGCTTCCTGCCCTTGCCGAAATATTTCCAAAGCTCGGGCTTGAAGTGGCCAATGAAAACCGTTTTGCAGCCGGCTTTCTGCCCTGCTTGGATATCCACAACCCCGTCGCCGACCATGTAGGATCTTTTCAAGTCTATGCAGAGTTCTTTCGCAGCACTGAATATGAGACCTGGGGCGGGCTTCCTGCAGCTGCATTTCTTCCGGAATGCTGCAAGCCTTGCCCTGGGATGATGCGGGCAATAATACTTCGCGTCCACTTTTGCGCCCCTGGAAACTAGGAGAGAATCGAATTTCCTGTCAATTGCAGCGAACGCTTTTTTCGTCATGTTCCCCTTTGCAACCCCTGGCTGGTTTGAGATTATGACAAGCAGAAAACCCTTTTTCTTAAGGATTTTGAGCGCTTGGGCAGCGCCAGGGAGAAGTTTCACCTGAGAGGGGACGAACGGGCTGTCCACAAAGCCATGATCCGGATAGTAGACCAGCTTGTTTATGGTGCCGTCGCGGTCCAGGAAGGCTGCGCGGACAAGTCGCTTTTTCAATGGCAAGCACCTATTTTGAGGCGGCTATTTTCTCCTTCAGGCAGAATGCTATCAGGTGGTGAAGAACCACGTGGAACGCCTCAACCTGGGGGGTGGAATTTGCTGGCACAACCACGCAGGCGTCTGCCATTTGCTTCATGGCGCCGCCATCGAACCCTGCAAAGCCTATTGCCTTGCCAGAGTGGTCCTTGGCGTATTGGAGCGCCTTAAGGAGGTTCTGCGACCAGGCGCCTGCCTTGTCCTTGCCTGCGCCACCGTGGACAGAGAACGCCACCACCAGGTCGCCGGGTCGGAAGTAGGTCATTAGTTGCTCGACATAGATGTTCTCCCAGCCGTTGTCATTGGTGAGGGCAGAGACCATGGGAATATTGTCAACCAGCGCAAAAGCCTTCAACCTCTTCTTGCCATCACAGGCTATTGTCTTTGCAAGGTCGGCTGCCATGTGGGTTGCAGTGGAAGCCGATCCCCCGTTGCCTATTAGAAACACTGTGTTGCCGTTTTTCCAGGCATCAAACAGCATTTCGATTACCCTGTCCACATCCTCGCGCGGCATCTTGTCTATCACGCCCTTGGCGTCAGCAAAAAAACCATCTATGTATTTTCCGTTTTCCATCGCAATCATCCTCACATTTCATGGGTTGAACACAATCTTGCTTCCCTCGAAATCGAACTTGAAAGGGAATTCCGGGGCGTTTTTGGCAGCCATTGCCTGTCGCAGCTTGCCCTTGCTTTCAGGGCAGTAGAAAACTATGAACCCGCCGCCCCCGGCGCCTATGAGCTTGCCTCCGGTTGCCCCGTTCCTCATGCCTGTTTCGTAAAGCGCGTCAATTGAGGGATTGCTCACCTTGTCCGAGAGCTTCGTTTTTGCCATCCAGTGCTCGTGGAAAAGCGGGCCGATGTCATCGACTCTGCCCCCTTCAAGCGAAGAGCAGATTTTCGCCCCGATTTCCTTTATCCTGTGGAGGTTCCCCACTACGGCAGACTCGTCATTTTTGGTAGCCTCGTTCTGGTCGCGCAGCACCTCGGATGCGCTCCTCTGGAACCCGGTGTAGAACATCAGCAGGTTGTTCTCCAGCTTCTCAAAGGAGTCCTGAGACAGCATGGGAGAGGAGACCGTGACCTTGCCGTCCTTTTCAATGTCCATCTTGGTCAAGCCGCCAAATGCAGCCATGTACTGGTCCTGCTTGCCAATCGGCTCCTTGAGTATGTCGATTTCTATCCTGCACGCCTCCTCTGCCAGCACCTGCGGAGAGGCTGCCTTTCGCTTGTAAGCGTACAAGTCATTCAGGAGCCCGACGCAATAGGCCGAAGATGAGCCAAGACCGGTGTTTCCCGGGGCGTCGGCCATTGAGAATATTTCCACGCCCTCGTGCACGCCCATCAGCCTAAGGCACTCCCGAACCAGCGGGTGCTCAATCGCATCCAGCTTTTCCACGACTTCTATTTTCCGGTAGGATGCCTTGATTGATTTGTCAAAGTTCTTGTTCAGGATCACGTACACGTACTTGTTTATGGCAACCGATACAAGGGAGCCTCCGTGCTTGGAATAGTACGAGGGGAGGTCGGTGCCGCCTCCTCCGAGTGGCAGCCTGAGCGGTGTCCTTGAAACTATCATCGAAATCAACACGCGGTCTTACTTTCTTCCACCCACGCTTTCTATGTATCTTGTGAACCTTCTTAATCCTTCCTTTGAGCCAACCTCGTAGTAAGGCTGGCTGGTCTCGAAGGCGGCAAGCTGCCCTGCAGAAATCAGGTCTGCGAATATCCTGTCTGTGGAAAAGTTCTCGACCTTGTATTTCATTAGCGCCTCCTTATTGAAGAAAAGCAGACCATAGTCCATGAACCTGAATGTGCCAGCTGGCTGCCCCTTCTCATAGCGCACTACCATGCCATTCCTTACTTCGCAATTGTTCTCGGAAGTGCCACCCGCCTGCTTCAGCACAGTCATGAGCGCTGACTTTCCGGAAGACTTGAATGTGCGATAGACCGGCTCGAAAGGCTGGAGAAGATAGCTGTCGCCATATAAGAGAAAGAATTCTTCNNTGCGAGCCGTGAGCCTCCAAATAATCCTCTATCTTGTGCCCAAGATAGCCTGTGGAAAGGACTGCCGAGGAAACGCCGTTTGCGGCAAGAAGCTCAAGCTGAATGTCCAAAAACGGCCTTCCGCCTACCGGAATGAGAGACTTGGGGGTGTGCAGCGTGAAAGGGCGCATGCGCGTGCCCAGGCCACCTGCCAAAATCAGCCCAGTAAGATCTGACAATTCCATCCCTCAGAAGTGTTCCTTATGCTTGTCCTCTATCGATTGCGCGGCAAGCATTTCCTTTGCAGCACGGAGGACAGCCTGCTTCGAACCCATAGAGGGCTTCCATCCGCAAGCTTTCAGTTTCTTGTTGTCCAGGAAAACGAATGGCATGTCACCCTTCCAGCCTCGCTCGCCCCCGGTGTGCTCATATTTCACGTTCGCAAGGCCCATCGCCGCAACCACCTGGTCGGCAATCTGATCCACATACACCCAGTCGTCGTTGCCTATGTTGAAGAAATTCACGCTTTCCTTGCCGCCCCTTACACCAGCCTCAATTCCCGAAAGGCAGTCTGAAACATGCAGGCAGGATTTCCTCTGCTTTCCGTTCCCGAGTATTTCCAGTCTTTTCGGGTCTTTTTTGAGCTTGCGGATGAAGTCGCCCACCACTCCGTGATTATTTTTCGCCCCAAGAATATTCACGAACCTGAAAATCCA
>DUFS01000048.1 GCA_013331805.1 Microcaldota archaeon
GGTGGCCTGACAAGTGGCTTGGGCGGCTGGAAAATTTCCAGCACAAGCCCTATCGAGTCAACTCAGCTCGGATCTTGAATCGTCAGCCCTATCTGTTTTCCCATTTCCTTCTTTTCAATTCTTCCTTTGCGGCAAGCTCCTCCTCTATGGCGCGGATGTTCCGAAGCAGCAGCTTGTGCACCCCGCTTCCGTACTGCATTGCCTTCTTCTTGCGCTCGATCGCGTCCTTGGGCACACCCAATTCTGCCGCAATTTTCCTAAGAAGAGGCTTTTTGTCATTAAGCGTGCCCAGCCGCTCCTTCAGCGGCATGGCAAGCACTTCGCGCACAAAGGGCGGGTAAAGGAAGGGGTAAGCCGCCCTCATGCCGAAGTTCTTGGCAACCAAATCCTGCGCCTCGCAGTCGCCAAGCGGAAGGTTCTGGATTTCCTTTTCAAGCAATTTCTCCAGCTTTTTCCCCTTGTGCCGAAAATAGCGGTTGTAGCCTATGAATAGCTCCTCTGCTCCCGAGCCGGTCAAAATCCTCCACTTGCCCGCCCTTGCAGCCTCGCGGCAGCAGGAGAACACAGGCACCATGAGCTCGACTTTCAGCAGGTCCCCGTTCCTTATCTTGTAGCACTTCTTGTACACCTTGACGATTTCCTCTTCGGAAAGCACCACTTCCTTGTGCGGCAGCGCAAGCTCGGACGCTATCTTTCGCGCAGCTTCCAAATCCTGGCTCCCCTCCACCCCTGCTGTGATGAGAAGCGGAGTCGTGAATTGCTTGGCCACAGTAGCAATCGCGGAACTGTCAAGCCCGCCCGAAAAGAGGATGGCTACTTCCCCCTGGCAGTTGTTTTTCACTGCATCGACGAAAAGCTCCGAAAGTCTTGAAGCCATGGGAACACATCACACGCTGAAAATAAAAATACTTCTAGCATTTTAGGAAAAGGAAGCGGGCCCGGTGAGATTTGAACTCACGGCCTTCACCTTTCTCCGAACAATTACGGAGGAAGTATGGTTTTTTCCGTGAACGCTTTTTCCGNNCGCCGTACCCATCTGGAGGCGAAAAAAGGGTTGTAGGAGAGTGTCGCTCTATCCAAGCTGAGCTTCCCGGGAAAACATCGTTTTCGCTTACGGGCCCAAATATTGGTTTTTCCAGCGCTTCCACTTCCGGATATGGACTATATTCGATGGCTTAACTTAGTTAAACCAGCGTGCAATTTTCCCCCAAATCAACTTTAAAAGCCTGAGGCATGAACATAGCCGCATGTCAGGCTCCAAATTGCCCTTTGCATTCCTGCTTGCGGCAATGCTCCTATTCAATTTTTTCATATTCCTCACCCCATACCTCGCTTCCATGGGGGACGAGGGCACTGCAGGCATGCTGCAAGTCGCATTCGGGCCCACCTGCCACCAGCTCACCTCCCGCTCGCTTTGCCTGTTCAAATCCAAAGCCGACGGCGGCTACTCAATAGCAGACTGCTTCCCCTCAAGCGAACTTTCCTACTCCAGGGTGAACCAGGTGGATTATCCTGACAAAACAGGCTACAAAATCCCGGTCTGCGCCCGTGACATCGCAATTTATCTTGCAATGCTTCTTGGGCTTATCCTGCTTCCCCTGCTCCAGAAAATCGAGTCTGAGAACTGGCCTTCGAGGTGGATCCTTGTTGCCGCATGCGTGCCGATCGGGCTGGACGGAGGCTTTCAGCTTATTGGCATTCATGAGAGCACCAACCTCCTGCGGCTAATCACAGGGGCGATAGTCGGGCTGGCGCTGCCCTTCTATATCCTGCCCATCATGAATTCCCTTTATATTTTCCTGCAGGAAAAGCTTCGCAAGCCTAAAGGCGGCCATGGAAAAGTCTGAAGACAGACTTTTTCAGCAGTGGATGCGCATTTTGCGTTTCGACGCAAAATGCATCAGACATCGAACGGTTCGCCGTTCGATGCTGAATCGGAATTCCACTACAATAAGAAATCAAGGTGAACCATTCGTGGAAAGGAAAGTATACCTAGTTTACGATTACGAGGAGTTCTGCGGTGCGTTCTCCTCCCTCCTGCTTGCCAAAAAAGCAGTGGACGAGCATCTTGGCATTGTGAAAAAGTACGCAAGCAGCCAGGCGGAAAAGCTCAATATCGGCGAAGTGGAGTACGAGCTTCGCAAGGACGAGGGCGAGCGCACCTGGGTCTACTCCTTCCTGGTGAAATCCAAGGGCAACGGAATGGACCTTCACTGCAGGCGCCCGACAATATTCGAGTGCCAGCTGGACGAATACGATTCAATGACAAGCAGGATGCTGAAAAAAAGGAAAGAATAGGTTCCTTATCCGAACAATCTCTCGGCTATTGCCCCGTAAGCTGGCCTGGTTATGAAAAGCCCAAGAAGGGAGCCCAGTATGGTCGCGGTCGCAAAGCCGATTATCTCCACCAGGCCGGACAACAAAAGCAAAGGCAGCATGGCGACTACTGCAACCATTACGGACGTGGTAATGATCCCGAATGCCTTTTCCATCCGCTTGCGCGTTTCCTCCTCCTTTTTCAGAAGCTCGTCAGTCACCACTATCTGTGCGTCCACCGACACGCCGATTGCCGCAAGCATGCCCGCCATTGCGGAAAGGTCGATTGTAAATGATCCGATCACAGCCATCAGGATGCAAAGCTCTGCAACGCTGATGAATATCATGGGCAGAATTATCTGGATGTTCCTGTAGCGTATTGCCACCATCAGGGCAATCGCAAGCAGGGCAAACGCGATGCCAATGAGCGAGAGCCTCAGGAACTCCTCGCCAAGCGGCGCCGGCACCACTGTTTTCGAGCCGATCGTGATCTGCACGGGAAGCGCACCGCCTTTCAATATGGACTCGATTTCCTTTTCCTTTTTCAGGGCGTCCAGCGCGCGCTCGGTTGCGGTGCTGCCAGAAGCAGGCCCGTTTATGGTATAAGCGAAATTGGGAATCCCTTCTGTCACAGAAGGCACCAGCCTGGGCGAGGAAAGCAGCCCCACGGCTTTCCACTGCACCACTGCGTCAGAGGCTGGCGAGGAGGTGGAAACAAGGAATTCCGGTGTCATTTCTGCAGCGGGTTTCTCCACAACAACAAAGCCCGCGCCCTTCAGCTGCGGTATAAGAGAGCTTCCGTTTGCCACCAGTGCCCGTGTCTTGTTGTCCTTAGGCTCTATGGAAAAGTTCTTTACAAGCTCCTCCTCCAGGTATATGTTGATATCATCCCCTTCGAGCTTGAGCGCAGAGGAAGCAAGGTCAAGCGCCTTTGCCTTGGCAATCGATTGCGCCTTGGCTGAGGAAAGCAATTGCTTTTCTGAAATCACAAGTATGGCGTTTTCCGGCCTGTCCAAGTACATATAGAGGGGGAAGTTGGCCTTGCCCTTTGCAACTGAGGCGAATTTGGCTGCGCCTGCCTGCGTGACTGTGAAGCTCACGCCCCAGTCCGCCCCCTGCAGGTATTGCGAAGGGATGCGGACAATGGTGCCGGAATAAATCTCCTCCCCGCTTATCGCCACCTGCCCGTCCACTATGCCGCGGTAAACCCCCTGCTGGGAAAGGAGGGTCTCGACGTCCCTGACCAGCTGCGGGCTGCTTTGAGGAAGCTCCACGTATATCTCCGAATCGCCGATAGGACGCACCTTCACTTCGGAAAGCCCGAAAGACGCAGCGCGGGTCTTTATGGTGGCAACCATCTCCTCCATGGTGACCGGGTCGACCGGCCGCTCAAGCAGGATGGGCATCCTCACGCCTCCGGAAAAGTCAATTCCGAACTTCACTCCGTTCCAGTAGACCGAGAAAAGCGAAAGCAATACAATTATTATCAGGCCCGCAATCCTGAGCCTGTCCTTTTTCAGGAAGGAAACGGCCAATGCCACCAGGAGCACTGAGACTATGTAGACAGGCACTCCCTGCGCCTTGAAAATCACCATGCCTGCGCAGGCGAGAACGAGGAAGCCGAACATTGCCAATACGTCGCGGCTTCTCGCGCCCTTTGTTATTTCGTCCAAGGATATCATGCAAATTCCCTACCCTGAGAATATCGATGAAAGGAAAGGCCGGTCAGTCTCGCCCGTGTGCCCGCCCCGCTCAACATAGGCAAGCACTATCACTGCGTTGAGGAGCCATGTGGCTACAACGTCGCCCAAGAGCCCCGCAATTGCCACTGCGGATATTTCGTAATAGGTATTGATATGCGTCACCGAGGCAAGGATGAAAAGGCAGATGAAGGAAAGCAGAAGCGCCATGCTCATTGTCATCCCCGTCTTCATGGCGTCATAAGCCCTTCCGCGCGCAGTGCCCTCCTTTCTCTTGATCACCCGCATTGTGAGGAGCACGTCCGTGTCAAGTGAAAATCCGACCAGCATGAGGAGAGCGGCAAATGACGCAAGGGTAAGGGGAATCCCGAACAGGCCCATTGCGCCAAGGGCGATCAGCACGTCTGCCGCAGCCCCGATGAGCACCGCGAGGCTGGGTATGAACGTCCTGAAAATCAGGAACACCACAATGCTTACGAAAATGGTGGAGTAGACCACCACTCCGGTCGCCTTTTCCAGGAATTTTTCGGACAGCGAGGCGGACACCTCGTTGAACTGCGCGCTTTCGTAAGCCACAAGCTCGGAAAGCGCAGAGGCGAGCTTCTCCGAGCTGTCGTCCAGTATCTTCCCGTAGATGAGCCCTATGGTCTTCTTGAGCTCGTTCGTGTTAGGATAGGAGGAGGAATTCTGCGAAAGAAGCGCGATTTCAAAAAGCCCGTTTGCCACCAGGTCTATTTCCTTCCTTGCTGCAACGTATTTTTCTATAGCCTCCGGGCTTTGGTTGGTGGCAGTCACATCAGCCTCCAGCCTTGAAGCCTCGTCGATTTTGGAGAAGAATTCGGTTTTCAGCTCCTCTGCGTGTGTGAGCCTGTTGTCCCGCTCGATTTCCACTTCCACTTCGTAACCCGCAGGGTTGGGAAGCGACTTTACCGATGAAACCGAAAAGCCTCGCTCAGTCAGGGCAGAGGAAAGCTCACTCGCGTCCACCCATTCCTTTGTCTGCATTGTGACCAGGGTGCCTCCCCTGAAGTCCACGCCCTTTTCTATCCTGGGTATGAAAAAAAGCGCTGCCGCCACTAGCAGTATTGGTATGACAATCAGGAGCTTGTAATTCCCTTGGTAAGGATTCGGAACATTCATGAAAGCGACCCAATTTCCCATTCATCCGCAGGACAGAAGATGGGAACTCTATTGCCAAATAGTATTTAAAGCCCACGCTTGCCCGTTCGGGCGGGCAACCTCATATCAGCTTAATCAGGCCCCTGCCGATTTCCGCAAGGTCTGCGCCGAAAAGCGAGCCGGTCTGGCGGATGAACGAAATGGTGATGATGAGCGAGGCCAGGGGATAGAAGATTGCCTGCAGGAAGAGCAGGCTGA
>DUFS01000080.1 GCA_013331805.1 Microcaldota archaeon
GCGGCGCCCCGGGTCACAACTACCACATCCTCAACAGACTTGACCGACTTGAAAAGGACCGACTTGTCGCGCAGTATCCTCTTCGCCTCATCCTTGGAAACGGAATTCAAAGGCTCCATGGTCAGCCGGATGATTTCACCCTTTTCCAGATCCAACAAAATCTCCTGCACACGTCCGAGGAACTTGCCTGCGTCAGTGTAAATATCCATCCCATATATCTTCGACACTTTTATTGCCATCAAAACCACCTTGGTCTGCCAATCACATTCTTCTCGGTTCGAATTTAAAAAACTATCTTAACTTTCAGCGTTTTCTCCTCGTGATGTAGCCAGCAAGCTCAGTTAGGTTCCGTTTTCCCTCGTTCTCAGGCAGTGCTTGCAGGCAGCGCATCGCAGAGGCTATCTTTTTTTCAGCAGCTGCCTTCACAACAGTTGGGGCGCCAGACTCTTTGATGAGTCGGATGGCTTCGGACACATCTGCCTTGCCCTTGCCCTCCTTTTTCAACAACCCCCACAACCGCCTTCTCCTTGCCCCAGGCAGCATGCGAAGCGCGTAAATGGTAAGAAGGGTGCGCTTCCCCTCTCGTATATCCCCCCCTATTTCCTTCCCGTATTTTTTTTCATCCCCCACAATGTTCAACAGGTCATCGATCATTTGGAATCCTATGCCGATTCCCATTCCAAAGTCCCGCAGGGCTTTGCAGGTTTTTGCGTCCGCCCCCCCCAACAAACCCCCAACCTCGCATGAAACCGATATGAGCGCGCCAGTCTTGCCGCCAACCACTTGGTAATATTCACCAGGCTTCACGCTCCATCTTTTTTTCCAATACCAGCCAAGCTCCCGGGCCTGCCCTTCCAGGACATTGGTAAATGCGGAAAGAAGGAGCCGCTGCGCTTTCATTTCCCTTGAGCCGCCAAGGCGCAGCGCTTCCTGCCACACCATCATGAAAAGCCCGTCGCCCGAATTGAGAGCAAGCGGAAGCCCGTACTTCACATGCATGCAGGGCCTTCCCCGTCTCATCCTCGATTCGTCCTCTATGTCGTCATGTATCAATGTGAAGTTATGGAACATTTCGATCGCAGTTGCTGCGCTCACGGCTTGGCGTGCTTTGCCCCCAACAGCCCTGCAGGCACAAAGGCAAAGGGCGGGCCTCAGGAGCTTTCCGTTTGTGGACAGGAATTCTGAAAGAAGTCCGTACACCTCGAAAGGCTTGCGCCTGCGCCTGAAGATGCTCCTCAGCCTGCTTCTCACCGGCGCATTGAGGGGCAAAAGTTTTTTTTCAATTGATTCCATCCTTCCACCACTGGCTTTGGCATTGGGTGGTGAACTTTTATATTCTTCCCATTACAACGTCTTTCCAGCGGGCCCATAGCTCAGCTTGGTAGAGCAGTGGACTCTTACCACGTGCCCGCCGATAAAGGTCAGGGCGCCTGTGGGAAATCCACGTGTCGAGGGTTCGAACGGGACCCACTGTGAGAAAACCAGTGGTTTCCTTAATCCCTCACGCAACATTTGTGGGGAAGAAAATCCCTCTGGGCCCGCTTATCCTCCCTTATCCTGTTGAGTTGCTTTGGTTTACCAGGCTGTTTATGTATTTTTCCAGCTCAAGGCCCTCAACTTCGCTTATGCATTTGTAGAAGGTGTTGTTTTTCCGAAAGCCGCAGTAGCCCTCATTGCAGGCGCATGGCAGGTCCTTGAAGCAGGCATTCAGTGGTGATGCTTCATTGGCGAATTCTTTTGTGGTGTTTCTTGGTGCGCAGTACTGGCTCGCAGCCCCGAAAGTGCGGCAATCAGGGTTAGTGCCGCAGTCGCGGTAGTCGATCGTCTTTCTTAGGGCTTCTTCTTCGTCGGAGATTTTTTTCAGTCCGGCTGCGGCTGCCTGTGCGCAACTGTTGATTAGGCTGGAGTTCTTCATCTTTTTGCAAAGGTCGAAGTTTCCGGTCTGGCTTGCCACCGCGATGTAGCAATCATCCGACAGCGCGTCCAGTTTCTCGCACAGGACGGCGTTGTTGGTGCCCTGCGCCACGATCAGGGTGCACGCCTCGTACTCGTCCTTCTCCCCTATCATTTTGCAGATTTCCCAATCGCGCTTTTCAGAAGCCAGGCTCTTTAGGCAGATTGTCCGGTCATTTCCTTCAAAAACCATGCAAGACGCCTTTGCCTGGTAATCCATCTCCGCGCGCTTGTAGAAGCTCACAAATGAGGGGGTTTCGACCACGCCCAGCGGCTTTCCTGGCACCTCGGGGCTGCCAAGTTTTATCTTCGTGTAGTCGGTCTCATACGAATTGGACACCAGGGTTTCCTTGTAAGTCGCCCTGCTCTTCACTATGAACCCACCAGCCTTGTCTACCCAATAACTGACCTTCTGGTCGCTTATTGTGGACAGCGACGGATCGCTTGGCGAAATGCCCACTGAAAGAAGCTGGTCCACCGTCAGGCTGCGATAATCCAGCGAATACGATATTTTTTTTGTTTCAAAGGCGCCCGTGGGCTCCTCTATGATTGAGGAATCTAGCTTTATCGCCCCTATGTTAATGAGTTTAATGATCTGTGTTTTTTGCGAAATGAAGGTTTTCTTGTCCGGGAGCAGAATTTTTAGGCTGGCAGCGACTGATAGCGCCTCGCTGTCGTTCCCTACAAGGGCGCATCGGTCGTCGCCTCCGTAGCTGAGGCAGACCACCTCGCTTTGGTTAGGGCCCCCGAAATAACCCCTGAGGCTCCCAAATCCGCCGCTTACATTCACGAACGATGCATTCCCATCACTGCGAAGGTCGTATGCAGTCTCGACACCATTTTCATTCGCCTCGTAAGTTAGTTCATATTCCTCCAATTTGGCGCCGGCGTCAAATGCGGAAAGCAGCAGCTTGGCGGCTGGCGTGTCAAGCGGCTTTGTTTCCATTGGGGGTGTGTTTTCCAGGGGCATGCTTTCCTGTTTAAAATAAACATAGCCAGCCAGCATAAGGGCTACGACAGCCGCCACAAGCACAATTATTTTCGTGTCAAACTTCATTTTCTTTTCAGCCATTGGCACCACCCCCGGCTTCCCAGTCCAATACGATGGAAAATTGTTTTAAGCAATGCCATTATGTTCGGCATCGGCGCTTTAGTGCCCTGCCACTATCTTCACAACGTCCCCGTTTTCCAGGATATGCTCCGCGCCGATCCTGATGTGCCTCTTTACGTCAAACGCGCCGATGAACTTTCCTGCAAGGTCGGTGTGCACCATGGCGGCAAGCTGGAGCGCGGTTGTGCCCTGGGGAACCAGGAATGCGTCGGGAAGCACGTCTCCCTTGTGGTTGGAGCACCTGTGCTCGTCTTCAACAGGATAGACGACTATCCCCCTAAGCTTGGTGTACGCTGCCCAGTCGATAATTTGCTGCACACCACTTCCCTTGTTTGAGGAAAGGAAGGCAGCTATCCTTTTCAGCGCGTCCGCCTGCTTTTCGTCCGGGCTTCCGGAAAGGTCGAATCCCCCCATGCCAGGTGCATACCTGATTATTCCGTGGTCGGAAGCCTTGCGAAGCGCAAGCTCGATTGCCGCACTGCAGGCAAAAATGCCGCTCTCAAATTTTTCGCGCGCTTTTTCGAAATTCTCGCGCGCTCCGTTCACATCAATTTTGTTGAATGCCACGGCTATTGGGAAGCGAGCCCCCACAAGCTCATTCGCGATTTTCTCAAGCCCGCTTTCGTCAGGCATGTTCCCGTCGCTTATGTCCAGGCCGCATTTTTTTGCAGCCTGAAAAAGCATCGCTTCCCCTATTTTCAGCCCGGAGAGAGCATTTGCAGCCTCCTTCACAGCAAGATGGCGAGCGCCTTTCCTCCCCATTATGTCAACCATCCACATCGCAAGCTCGGTCTTGAGAAAAGCGACTTCGTCCTCCGGACTGCATGAATCGCAGGGGTTGCCATAAAGATCGGTCTTTCCTGTCGCATCCACAACCTGTATGAGCACGTCTGCCTCCCGCACACTGTCCAGGAACCTGTTGCCCAATCCCTTGCCCCTATGGGCTTCCGGAACCAGCCCCGGCGTGTCGATTATGCCCACTGGCACCAGCCGCACCCCGTCCACGCACCTGGAGTTTTTGGCGTTGCACTCGGGCAGTTTCAAGGCAACGTGCGGGCAGGGCGCGCGGACGTACGTGACGCCCCTGTTGGCAGTCACAGTGGTGAAGGGGTAGTTCGCGATTGCCGCGTCCACCATGGTCACGGCTGAAAAGAAGGTAGACTTTCCCTTGTTGGGCGCCCCCACCACGCCAAGAAGCATACGCGAAAGAAAGGAAACTAAGACTATTTAAAGGCTATTAACGGGATATTTACCTATGATTTTGCACCAGGTAAAGCCCAAATCAATTGCATCGCTGATAGGCAACCCCACTGCCTTTTCCGAAGCGAAAAAATGGGCAGATGGCTGGCAGCAAGGCAGCGTTCAGCCCGCATTGCTGGTATTCGGGCCCACGGGCATTGGCAAGACCGCCCTTGCTCACGCAATCGCATCCGAGTTTGGCTGGGAAATGTTCGAGTTCAACGCCTCAGATTTGCGGGACGAGGAAAGCGTAAACAGGCTGCTCGGAAATGCTGCGGCATCTTGGGGGCTTTTCGGCGCAAGGCGGCTCATCCTTATTGACGATGCGGATTCGCTCTCTGGGAGGGAGGACCGCGGAGGCGCATCGGCAATCGCTGCGATACTTTCCTCCCCCAAACAGCCCATCATCCTCACCGCGCTTGACCTTTATGACAAAAAGCTGCAGGCAATCAAGGCGCACTGCCAGCCCCTCAAGCTGCAGCGCGTGCACACAAGCAGCATTGCTATCTTGCTGAAAAAGGCTGCTGCCGCAAGCGGAGCTATCTTCGATGACAATCAGCTGTCTTCCATTGCGTCCTCTTCCTCGGGAGACGTCCGCGCTGCGCTCAACGACCTTCAGGCCAGGAACCTCAACGCACGCCGCGACTCGGAAAAGAACATATTCGAAGTCGTCCGCACGATCCTGAAATCCGAAAAATACGCCGAAGCAAGGAAGGCGGCTTTCGACTCGGAAACCGAGCACGATACGCTCAAGCTTTGGGTGGCGCAGAACATAACCGCTGAATACGAAAAGCCCTTTGAAATCGCAGAAGCGTACTCTTCCTTGTCAAGAGCTGATATTTTTGACGGAAGGATAGCCCGCAGGCAATACTGGGGCTTCTTGCGGTACTCAACCGACCACCTGTCATCCGGCGTGGCAACTGCCAAATCAGCCCCTTACAGGAAGTGGACGCAGATTTCCTACCCAGATTACATACGCGAAATGGGCGCTTCCAAAGCTGCCCGCACATTGCGCAAAGGGATTCTTAAGAAAATATCCGGCTGCTGCCACTGCTCAATCGAACAGGCAGCCTCCTACCTCCCCCTTGTTGAGCTTCTTGCCAAGAAAAACGCAAAGGAAACGGCAGGCATCTTCGGTTTTGAGGAAGAAGAATCAGACTTCGTGCTCAAGAAAAAGGCTGCGAAAAAGGAAACAGGTAAAAAGAAAGCAGCAAAGAAGTGAATGCGCGGGAATTAATGTTAAGGAATCTGAAAAAAGCGAAAAAAAAGTGATGGCATGCTAATGTTCCACCCATCTTCGAAAAGGTCATGGCTTTATTCGGCAGCAGCATTCGTCCTTGTATCAGCCGCAATAATGGCAATAACAGTTTGGCTCCAAGTCGGTATCGACGGAGTTTTCCTGATTACAGGCGCTGCAGCCATTGCCTTCCTTTACGCGGCTGCTGCAACCGCGATCGCTAAGCTCACCACCTACAGCCTGGATGGCGATTCGCTTGTGATGGAGCGGGTCAGCGTATCTGTTTCCAAACAGGTAATCCCGCTGAAAAGTATTGACAATATCCACACAAAGTCCTCGCTGGCCGGGCGCCTGCTTTTAATCACTGACATATACGTTGACACGCCGGGAGGCTTCGGCTACGAAATGGTGTTGCGGGACGTCCCGCAGGGCGCTGCAAATCAGCTTATGGAACAGATGCAGAAGCTCAAGTCATGAATTTGAACAAAGGTCATGCAATGTTCACGAAAAGCAAAAGAGGGGGGGGCCTCGTGGAAGAAACAGACACGTCGCTCGCAGCCAAATTCCTTGAGGCCGGTATGGGTTTCGGGCAGGGCGGCAGCGTTTTATTCCACCCGCTTGAGGCCGCTTATCTTGCAAAAATCGGAAAAACGTCCTTTGAATCATTCGCCAGCGCGGAAAAGTTCGCAGCTGCTCAGGAAAAAAAGCACAGGGGATTCGGGTTCGCGTTCGCAGTTTATTTTTCAATCCGGAAAACCGGAAGGCTTGCCCGCCCGTATGCAAAAGAGAAGGATTATTTTCGTGTCTATGCGCCCGGCGTGGGCAGGCTGGAGCAGCGCCCGCAGCAGCTGGTCTTCCTGCATCCGGGAAAAGTGCCTTCCCTGCGGACCCTTGAGGAACAGGTCAAAATCGCGCACCTTGCCCGCCTAGACCTCATTGTTGCCTGCGGAACCGAAAAGGAAATCAAATTCTACAAGGTTTCGGCTTTCAACTTCTGACCAGCGCATTTTGCTTTGCCCTGCAATAGTGTTTTATTTTCCCGTTACGATTGCTCTGCATGCCCTACTGCCTTGGCTGCGGCTCCATGATCGACGAATACGATTCCGGCTACTATGCGCGCAACATGTTCTGCATCCCGTGCTACAACCGCAAGGCAGTCGAGGCCACCAAGGTGCCCTGCGTCCGCTGCGGTGTTTTGACGAGGCAGGATGAAGCAAGGAGAGGGAATGCCGGGGTTTATTGCCGCCACTGTTACTTTGAGATGGAGCGCCTTGAGGGAATCGCGAAAATCCAAGCATGTCCTCTTTGCAAAAAGCCAGTGGAATCCTGGCAAAAATCCATGAAATCGCCAAGCGGCGCGGTTCTGCATATTGAATGCGCGGGAAAATCCCAGCGAAAGGGGAACGCCGCACGCTGCATCCGCTGCGGCAGGGAGACCGACGTCTACAAGGTGACCAATGACGGCTTGGTGGTCTGCTTTGCCTGCGCAAAACGCGGCGCAGAAGCGACTCCGGATTCCCCGCTCATTAGCAGAATTGTAAACCGGATCGGCTCCATGATGGGCTGATCCGGTTCCGTTCAGCCACTCTTTTTAAACTCCTTTCCCAAATAACTTCATGGTCGCCAAGCTTCTGGTCAGCCAGAATTCTTCCTACCTTTTTCCAGCCAGCGTTGAGCTCAAGAACTTCCCTGACAAGGAAGCCCACATACTCATCCGCGATCTCGAGTCGTGCCGCGGCCAGGACGTGCAGGTGCTCCATCGCTGCTACCCCAAGCAGGACAGTTCACTTTTGCAGCTTTTCCTGATGGGCAAGACGATCTCCAAAGCCGCTGCCCGCATGGAAGCCGTGATCCCCTACCTCCCATATGCCCGCCAGGACAAGATCTGGAAGCCGGGCGAGGCGCTTTCCGCCGAAGCCATATGCGAAATGGTGGCATCTGCCGGCTTCTCGTCCATTGCGACATTCGACTGCCACTTTGTGAAAAAAGCAGGCGAAGTCACTTATGGCGGAATAAAAATCAGGAATTTCACGCTTTCGGAAGACCTGGTCGCCTACTTCAAGGCAAAAAAGCCAGACGCGGTTTTCATTTCCCCGGACCAGGGGGCAAAATACCTGGTCAATGAGATCGGCGGCGCCTCAATGGTGAAAAAGCGCGGGGAATATTCCGCTCACAAGCGCCGCGCGGTCAGGCAGGTGGAGTCTCTCGAAGTTAACGGGAATCTGGACGTCAAGGGCAGGGACGTTGTAATACTGGATGACATGATCGCAGGGGGGGGCACCATGATCCGCGCCACCCGCGCTGTCCTGGCGCTTGGCGCCCGATCTGTCTGCTGCGGCTGCACCCACGGGCTGTTCCTTGGCGACGCCTACACCAAGCTCCAGTCCGCAGGCGCAGAGGAAATAATCGCATCCAACACAATCGCATCAGAGGCAAGCAAAATCGACATATTAAATCCGCTGAAAGCCAAGATACTCGGCAGCTTCTGAGAAACGGCCTTGCCTTTCCTGAAAGCCATTCTCATGTGCGGTGTTCTATCGTTGCAAAAGGCGATGTCAGGCGAGCTTGGGTCAAGGCGGTTCTTGGTCCGGCCGCCCGAGCCTGCGCCAGAGATGTTGTTGTCTTTGCCCTCAAGCTCGATCTACTTGGGAAAAACACTGTTGCTGCACGTTCCGTTCTTCTGGAACCCGAAAAAGCTGGTCAACCCCCACATATGCATCTGCGGCATCACTGGCTCGGGAAAATCCTATCTGATAAAGTCATTCATCACTCGCGCACGCCTGATTTTCGGTGCGCGCGCGCTCATTTTGGACTGGGCGGGGGAATATTCTGAATGGGTCCGGCTTGCTGGGGGCAAGGTGGTCTCATTCGGCAAGGACGGGCTTAACCTGCTGGACCTCGGCGGATCAACCGCCCACGCCAGGACAAGGCAGGTCGTCGAATCGCTTGAAATGCTGACTGACTTGCAGTCCTTTCCCAAGCAGCGCAGGCTCACCGAGGATGCCATCGAGCAGGCTTTTCTGTCAATGGGCCTGAAGCTGCACCAGCCCATGCGCAGGAAAAAAAGGCAGCCCACATTGGAGCAGGTTCATGCCATTCTCAAGAAAAACAGCTCGCGCGACCCCGAGGCTGCAGAGGCTGCACGCAGGATCCGCACCCTTCTCCTTTCCTCAGGCAAATCGTTTTGTTCCACCACAATCGGGATGAATGACCTTTTGTCCGGCCTGGTGTGCGTTGACCTGCACTCGCTCCCGACCGAATCGCTGCGCAGCCTGGCCGGCCTTTCAATTCTGCAGTTCGTGAAGGAAAAGATGCGCAACGAGCCATACCGTCCGGAAGGCGGGGTTTCTCTTTTCGTGGTTGTGGATGAAGCCTGGAAAATCGCGGCAGACGAGCGTTCGGACGTGATTTCAATCGTGCGGGAGGGGCGGAAGTACGGCTTTGGCATCATCGTGGCATCACAGAACCCGACAGACGTGCACAAGAGCATTTTCTCGAACGCGGGCACCACCTTCCTGTTCAGGCTGACGCTCTCATCAGAGCGGGAATACGTGCGCTCCTCGCTCACCTATTCGGATTACTATGAGGAGATTTCGCACGGAATGGGGGTGGGCACTGCGCTGGTGCACCTGGAGATGGCGCAGCCTCTCCGCTGCCCGCGCAATTTCATCCTTGAAAAAGTCGACGGCGAGCCGCTCATGCGCCTTGCCAGGATCCGGGGTGGTCGCATGGACGTAGAAATCGAAAAAGACGAACTGGGGCGCAGGCTCCTCTCGCTTGGCTTGTCTGACAGGAAATCGTCCGAAATACTTTCGGAATTCGAACGAAGCAGTTTTTCGCTTGAGGCAGAAAGATTCTCCTCGCTTCTGGAGTCCGCAGGAGCTACCAGGGCTTCGGTTCTCTCGTTCCTGCGCGAGCTTGGGGCAAGCGAAAAGGACCTTTTGGGCGTCTATTCCGCAAGCAGGCCAGGCAGACATCAAGGCGGGGAGGCAATGCTGCGGCTGAAAAAGAATAACTTGAGGAAAAACAAGAGCAAGGGGGGTGGCGAGCGTGCCTGAAATCCTTCTGACTGAAAAAACGCGCAGCATCGGCTGCTCTTATGCCGGCAAATGGCTGCCGGATTTTTCCGCCCTTTCTTCTTTGGGCTTTGACAGGCTCGAGTCAAGCCCCAGGGAGGCGATGGTGAAAAAAGTGCAGAGCCACGACCTTGCAGGAAGGGAGCGCCTTTTTGTTGAAATCCGGCTGAAGAAAAGCTGCATCGAGCTTACGTACTCCTGCATCAAGGGCGCCGATGACGATCTTCGCAGGCTTCACGCAACCCTTCTTTTGCTTCGCGTGCTTCGGCTGCTGCCCAATATCAGGACTGATGCAGCAGCACTTTCCGAATTCCTGCTGCCCTCGCTTGAGATCTCTTCGGACATAGCCACGCAGCCTTACGAGCTGTTGCATAAGAAGTATGCTGACCTGAAGGCGGACCACGAGGCCGCCTGCATGCAAAAAAGCCGCATCATGCGCACAAGCGAGGAGGAGGCCAGAAGGTCCCTGAAGTTGGAATCAGATCTTGAGGCGCTTCGGGACCGCGTCCGGAAGCTGGAGGCGATTTCGGATTCTGCGCTTTGTGAATCGCTGCTCTCCTGGGTCAGCGTGCACCGCGGCGAACTTGACCTTGCCGTTTTTTCCGAGGCAAGGAAAATCCCGCTTTCGCGCTGCGAGGAGGGCCTTGGGATTCTCCTTGAGCAAGGTTCGCTGATAAGGCTTCGGGGCGGGGCCTTTCAGCCTGCCCCCAACGCCGCAAAAAGGTCGTTTGGAGTAATGCCCAGGGGCGTGTTTTCATTGTATTGGAATTCCTATATTCCAATGCGGACAAAGCTTCGCAAAGCTTTGTCCTTCCTTGCCAGGAAAAAAAGCGGGCCCGGTCTGCGCATCAAATGAACCCGCAAAACTGCTAGGCTGACTTTTTCTTTTTCTTTGGAACTGCCGCTTTTGGAGCCGTTTGCTTCTTCAATTTCCCAACTTTCTTAATTTGTGCATCTTGCAGGGTGGGCGGAGTTTCTCCCCGTGTGGGCGTTTGCTTTTTTTCCTCGCCGCCTTTTTCAGCAGCTGCTTTCGGGGCTGGCATTGGCTTTGCCCAGCCCTTCTTGGTTTCGCACAAGGGGTCCAGGCACATCTCAAAAGGCTTCCTTGCCTTGCGGATCACGCGGATTGTGGGCGTGCCGCACTTCTCGCACGCCTTTCCAAGCGCGATTATCTTCGCATTCTGGGGAAGGGGGTAGGTCGAGGTGCAATTCGGATAGTTCGAGCATCCCACGAACTGCTTCCCCAGCCGCGAGCGGATGACACGAAGCTCGCCATTGCCGCACTTAACGCACTTCCCAAGCAATGATTCGCCCATCTCCTTTTTCTTGAGCCCGGAAAGCAGCCCAAGCCCGATGTCCTTTTCGTTGCCCCCGAACTTTTCCAATATCGTTCGCAGCAGCCTTTTCCCGTCCTCGATCGCCTTCTTCTCATTCTCCCCGTCAGCGATCTTCTCCATCTCCTCCTCTATCTGCCTGGTGAGCTCCTCGTCAAGTATTTCAGGCGCGAGTTTGGAAAGGCTGTCATACACCGCTATGCCAAACGGAGTGACCTTTATGCTGGTGCCGGAAACATAGCCCCTCCTGAAAAGCGTTTCGACCACCGATGCGCGGGTAGCCTTGGTTCCCAGCCCCTTTTTCTCAAGCTCGGAGACAATCGATGCAGGCGTGAAGCGCTTGGGCGGCTGGGTCTTTTTCTCATGCATGGCAAATCCGGCCATCTCCACTGTTTCCCCTTCGGAAAAGGGCGGAAGCAGCACCTCGTCCAGTTTCACGTAGGGCGAATAAATGGAAAACCAGCCCTGCTCGACGGTGCGGTTGCCGGAGCATGCGTATTTTTCCCCGCCCGCAAGTATCTCCACACGCTGCGCCTCCCTTTTGGCCTGCTTGCCAAAGCACGACAGGAACCTCTTTGCAATGAGGTCGTAAAGCTTCATCTCCCTCTCCCCAAGCTGCCTGTAATACCCTGTTGGGTGTATTGCAGGATGCGCAGGGTCCTCCTTTTTCCCCTCCAGGGGCACGGTGCGGTTTTCAGATAGAAGCGCCCTTGCGGATTCGCCATACTGCCCAACCTTGGAAAGCGACTCGATTATGCGCTTCAGGTTGAGCTTTGCCGGGAGCTTCTGCGAGCTCGTTCTTGGATAGGAAATCACGGTGGATTCGTAAAGCGTTTGGGCAATCTGAAGCGTTTGGGCTGGCGCGAAATTGAACAGGCGGTAGGCCTCTACCTGGAGCGAGGTGAGGTCGAACGGGGGCATTGGCGCCTGGTAATACTCGCGGCGCTCGACCTTCTGCACTGCGCCCGGGCTTGAGGAATTCTCAAGTGCTGCTGATGCCTCCTCTTTTTTCTGGAAACGCCCCCTGGTGTTTTCAAAAGTGGAGCCTTTTGCGCTGCAGGTGATCTCCCAGTAAGGCTTGGGGGCAAAAACGCCGATTTCCTTTTCCTTTTTTGCGAGTATCGCAAGCGCCGGCCCCTGCACCCTGCCTATGCTCATCACCTGGTGCGCGCCAGCGCTCCTCATCGAGGACATGAGAGCCCGCGAGAGGTTGATCCCGTAAAACCAGTCCAGCATATGCCTTGCCTCGCCTGCCAGGGCATTGGGCAGGTCAAGGGGGCCCCTCCCGTCATAGGCCTCTTCCAAATCCTCATTCGTGAGGGCAGAGAACTTCATGCGGGTGCCTCCTGGCGACCCGCAGGCAAGCCGCATCACGTTGTAGCCTATCAGGCTCCCCTCAATGTCATAGTCACAAGCGCAGATGTATTCGTCCGCCCCAGGCGAAAGCTTCACGATCGCATCGAGATATTTTTTCGAGTAGCCGGCGCCCTTTTCCACCTCGTGCGTGGGCGCCCACTCTATGTTGAATGCGGGGAAGGACCGGTCTCCTTCGGCTTGCCTCAGGGTGTACAGATGCCCCACCGCTGAGACCATGACCAGGTTCTCGCCGTCCCTTTCCACTTCGTAATAGGGCACTCCGTAGAGCGATTTTTTCACAGCGCTGCCCCTTCCAAGGGCATACGCGATCTTTTCAGCGACCGATGGCTTTTCGCAGATAACAAGCTTCATGTTTTCCCCTTTTTTGCGCGAGGGGTTATTAAATGCAGGGCAAGAGCTGTCGCGCATCAAGTCCAATTGGCATGCTTTGCCGCCGTATAGCAAAGGATTTTAACTTCGCTGCAGTTATCAGTGCGGGAGGTGGTCAGGTGAAGGGTCAGCTCTCGGTTGAGATGCTTGTTTTACTGGTTGTCATACTCGGGCTAGCCATTCTTGTTGCAAGCACGCTGATGAAAAGCGCAGGCAAGGCATCCGAAAAAGTCGAAGAGAAGACAGGGGCAGTCCTTGAAGGCGGGGAGGTGGAAGCAACTGGGTCGCCCGGCGACTACTGCGTGTCTGATTCTGGTTGCCGCTCAGGGGACTGCGACACATATTCCCGCAAGTGCAACTAGGTGGAAAGCGTGCCTCCATTCCGTTTCCCAGCCCCGCCCAACACCGCCCACTGCACAGGCCAGCTTTCGCTCGAGGCGCTGCTCCTTTTCCTGGTCTTTCTGTCGCTTCTTGGCATAGCGTTCCTCTCAGCCTCAAGGATAGGCTCGGCTGCGCAGGAAAAAATCTCATTCGAGCTTGCCAAATCATCATTCGGGGATTTTTCCTCCAAGCTTTTTTCAGCCTGCTCCATGGGCAATGGAAACGCCCGAACAGTGGAAATTCAAGGTGCGCCCGCAACATTAACGGCTCAAGGGAAGACGATCACATTTTCCTCTGGCAATTTTTCGGCAAAGATCGGATCTGAATGCGAAGCGGTCATTCTCCACGAAGGCCCATCGGATGGCTTCATTATAGAAAATAAGCAAGGAAAAATTGAAATCTCCTAATTTCTGGTCTGCTTGCGCACATTTTCTCCCAGGAACTCCCCCAAATATTTTTCCCCAGAAAAAATGTCCTTATTGCAAAGCATGATTACGTGCACACCGGCCGTTTCGCCAGCCATCCGGTCTTCATCATTGTCGCCGACAAAGACAGCCTCAGATGGTTTTACGTGCAGCTTTTTCAGCGCCAGCAGAATCATTGCAGGGTCGGGCTTGGGAGGGGCGTCTGCGCTGGTGACAACCGCGCTGAAATGCCTCAGGATGCCCAGCTTCCGCAGCACCAACCTTGCGCTCGACTTCCGGTTGGTTGCCGCTGCAAGGCTGTATTTTTTCGCAAGAAGCGGCACCTTTTCAACAAGTGGCAACGGCCTGACCAGATGCGTGTTCTGCATTGTGAGCTCGGACAGCCTGGAAAGCATTTTACGTAATAGCTGTCGATTGTTTTTCAGGTCAGGGGCAAGCGAAACCAGCACTGTTTCAGCACTGTGCGCAGATGACATTTTCCTGACTTTTTTGTCACTTGCTTCAAATCCATATTCTCCCAATAGCGCCTTGGTGTTGTGCACCACAGCACGACGCGAGTCGGCAAGCACGCCGTCAATGTCAAAGATGATCGCTTTTATTGCCATTTTATCATCCGTTTTTTCTCAGCTTCAGCATCCCTGCGAAGCAACACCACCCTGGAAGGAACGTGCCTTTCGGAAACAGCATAGCCCGTCATGCCCGCCAATTTTTCTGCAATCCCGTCTATTTCATCCATCTCAAACATGCTCCCCGAAGACAGCCCCCTTTCCTTGAGCCTGGCGCCCCCCACAAACACCATGCTTTTCACTTCCACATAATGGGGCTGCGCCACCCTTACCTGGTTCGCATAGTCTTCCAAGTCCGAATCATTCACTCCCCTCGTCAGTGTCATCCGAAGCACGGTCCTTGTTTTTTCCCCGATTGCAGGCATCAGCCGGAGCATCCCCAGATACTTTTTCCACAGCCCAGTCGAAGCTGGCCTGATGGCTTTTCTGTAGACTTGCTCGTTAGGTGCCACCATTGAAACATAGAACTGAGTAGGATAGGTTTTCCACTTCTCAATTTGCTCTGGAAAAGTGCCGTTCGTTACCAAAAAAGTGGTCAAGCCGCGCCTATGGAATTCATCCAGCAGTTTTTCAAGATGCGGGTACATGGTTGGCTCGCCTGTGAGCGAAATCGCAACATGCATCGGTTCCATCGCTTCCCCGAACAGCTCCTTCTTCACTTTCGGATTGCCCCCGAAGCCCGACACGATTTCCTTTTGCGCTTCAATCAGCCATTTGGCGATCTTTTCAGGTTCATCCCAACTGAAGCCTTTACAAGGCATATCCTCGAATTTCAGCTTCCTTTCAGGCATCATTCTCCAGCAGAAAACGCAGGCATGGTTGCAAAACAGGAGTACGGGCGTGCACTGCAGGCAGCGGTGGGAAGAAATCCCGTAAAATTTGTTCTTGTAGCAGCCCTCGCCGCCTTTCAACGCCTCCCCGCTCCAGTGGCAAAGCTTGGCAGCCGAGTGCTCGCCTGCAATGTGGTACTTCTGCCTGATCAGGAGCTTCAAAAGCGGACTTGGTATGCTCCTGTTTTTCCCCCTGGCGCTTTTGTAGTACTTATTTTTTTCCAAATCCTTCCTCTGCCTGCCCATCGCAAGTCTCTAATCCCCTCGTTATAAAAACCCTTCCGCACGAATGGATTTGCCAAACCAATGCTTCCAGCAGGCATTTTTTGAAATAAGCCCTCTGGAGGGGTGATAAGATGGCAGTGAAGATTGAATTTTCCCCGAAGAAAAAATCGCTTGCTGTGTCCGAACCAGAATCCGTTTCCTCGCTTGTGAACGGGCACTACGGCTACATGAAAAAGGGTGTCATACACCTCTTTCCGGAAGAAGCGCTTTACCTCATGGACATAAGAAACGCGCGCTGCCACGACTCCTCGCTCAACGAGTACAAGTTCAACTCTGTGGCAAGCCATTTCAACACGAAAAAGCAGATGGCCCGCTACTTCACCTACAAGGACTGGCGCGACCGCGGGCTGATACCTCGGCAAGTATCTGAAATATGCGAGAAATACGGCAGGAACAGCCTCAAGAAATACCCTGGCGGCAAATTGCACCTGGACCGCTACTCCCTTTCGGGCAGGTTCTACGCTGACGACCTCTGGAGCATAATCGATGATGAAACAGTGGGCAAGGAGATTTACGAGCGCTACTGGTTCGGCCAGTTCGGCTCCTACAAGGCAGAGCAGAGGGGCAAGCTTTCCAAGCTCGACATTTATGAAACGCTCTTTCTTGCCCGCCACGCCAACCTGTCGCTTGATAACGCATCCGAGGAAAGTGTCATCAAGGCGGCAAAAAGGCAGCACAAGGATTTTCTGCACCTCTACGAAGTGTATGAGGATTGGCGGTTGCGCGGCTTTGTGCTGAAAACCGGCTTCAAGTTCGGCACACACTTCAGACTTTATTTCCCTGGCGCCTCGCCAGTGCGCGACAACGACGAGTGGATACACTCCAAGCACGTGGTGCACTGCTTCCCACGGACAAGCAAACTTTTGATTTCCGAATGGGCGCGCGCAATCCGCGTGGCGCACTCGGTGAAAAAGACNNATCGAGGTTCCTGGATCGAAATATGAATATTATGAGATTGAGTGGACACAACCATAGTCAGGCAGGGCCGATGAATGCGGAAGATTGCCCCATTTTTGCAATTCCCTTTACCCTGTCAGCATCCATTTCTATCCCATTGATCAGACACCTCTCGAAAGCTTCCCGAATGCCGAATTCTCTGAGGGCCTCTGAAAGTCTTTCCCTGTCAATGGCACCCGGATTCACCATAGGCATTCCATATCCGTCTAGCGGATAAAGAGCGAATGAAATACTTTCCAGTGTGGCGCCCCGCATTTTGAAAAATTCCCCCCTCCCACATTCCACAGCAACGAGTTCCCTGGCATTGCTTGCCTCCTCAATTGTGAGAACGCCGTTCTGCACCGCTACCGGCACATTAAGCTTTCCTTCAACCCCCTTCCCTGTTGAGAGTACGAGCTCAAAAGGAGTGAGAATGCTCTCGCGATAGCCCCGTTCGAAAAGGGCCAGCTCCAATTCCTTCCTAGCAAAGTTCCAGTCTTCCTTTGCCCTGCCTGCAATCTTGCCTTCAAGTTCCGTAAAAGCTGTTTCAAATATGCCTTTCCGAAACTCAAAAGTGGGGGTTGCGTCATCCAATATTTTTTCAAGCAGGCAAGAAAGCGCCCGAAACTCGTTTTTAGCCCCGCCGTATTCGGTAGACTTGACTTCCAACTTTGATGCATCGCGCCTGTTGCTAGTGGGCGCAACGTACCATATCGGCGCGCCTCTGCTTTCTTGCGGTATGCAGTTCAGGAATTTTTTCTGGATTTCATTGCCGTTGAGCCTGTTTATTGTTTCTATTGTTATCCAGGCGTATTTTGCAACATGCGAACCCGGTTTTATCACGACAGCCATGGGTTTCACTGTGTATGCAAGTGTTTAAATAAGCAGAAGTAGCTGGAGCGCCACTTCGTTGCCATGTTATTGACTGCAAACCTGCTCTGCCGGCGGGCAGACCGGGTTTTGGCCCGGGCAATCTGTGCAGGCGAACTCCTCCTTCCAGGCGGAAATGGGGCCAAGGCAGCAGCAGCCGAACGACACCTGGTTCATTGTGATCGAAAGATAAGTGCTGTTTGATTCCGCATACCTGCAAGTGGTGAAGCATTGCTGCGCCTGAAGGGCGGCCATGGCAGCCTGCAGGTCCTGCTGTATCTTTGCATTGCAGACAGCATTGCTGTTCTGCCCCTGCGCATAATTGGTCAGGCCTATTGCGCTGCATTCAACCTGGCAGTTCGCCGGAACAGTATCGCATTCGTCCCCTATCCCGTCGCCATCCCGGTCTCCCTGGCCAGGATTGTAATTGGCAGGGCAATTGTCAACCGAGTTGCACACAAGATCTGCGTCATCGTCAGTGCATAGGCAAGCGCAGTTCTGGCTGCAGTAGTAACCCGCTGAGCAGAGGGCTTTGTCAGTGCCGTCGCACTGCTCGTTCCCTTCGCGCACATTATTTCCGCAGGACTGCTGCTGCTGCACTGCCTGGCACAAGCAGTTCATGTTGCAAGTCTGGTTCGATGAGCAGGCGGTCCTGTCGCTTCCGTCGCACTGCTCGTTGCCCTCCCGCACGTTGTTCCCGCACAAAGGCTGTTGCTGTGCCTGGCAAACGCAGTTTGCAGTGCACGTTTGGCTGGAGGTGCACACGCCCCTGTCATTCCCGTCGCACTCCTCAAGACCTTCCCTTACGCTATTCCCGCAGATTGACTGCTGCTGGCTTGCGCCACTGCCCCAAACGCAGACGCAGTTGGCGCTGCACGCATAGCCTGCTGCGCAGCCAGCGTCATCCGCCCCGTCGCACTGTTCAGTCCCCTCGCGCATCCCGTTCCCGCACGCTGCCTGGGCGGCAGCATTCAGGCACAGGCAGTTTGCAGAGCAGGTCTGCGCTGCAGTGCACAAACCCCTATCCGCCCCGTCGCACTGTTCGTTCCCTTCCCTCGCCCCATTGCCGCAAACCCCGTGCGTCCCGTTGACGCAGGTGCAGCCCTGCCCGCAGATCTGGGTGCTGCTGCACCATGAATTGTCGATCCCGTCGCACTCCTCCACGGATTCCTTGATGTTGTTGCCGCAGGTGTGCGAAGTGACATCCTTCAGCATGCAGGTGCAGGTCTTCAGGTCGCATTTGTAATCCACGCCAAGGTAGTCGCAGTCGTCGCCGCACGAGGGCAGGGTGGTCCATATGAATTGGTTGATGCCAGTTGACTGCGCATACTGATGATTCAGCTTGCACGATACCGGCTCAGCTGCAGTATAGCATTTGCAGCTGCTGCAGTATTCCCCGCTCGGGCAGCTGTTGCCGGCAGGCTTTCCTTTGGTGCCAACGTCGCATTCCTCGCCGGAATCCAACAAACCGTTCCCGCACGAGGGCGCTGTTGCAGCCTGCGTTGGCTTCACCTTGCAGGCGCAGGAATCGCAAATCTTGCCATCGTCGTTGCAATCGGTGTCTTTCTCACAGACTTCGCCAGTTTCCAATTTGCTGTTGCCGCAGACAGGCGTTGGTGTGCCATTTCCTTGGGGCTTTTTTTCCACGCACTTGCATTTGTCACAGGCTTTCCCAGACGCGCAGTCAGCCTCCTTTTCGCACTGTTCCAAAGTTTCGACCTTCCCGTTCCCGCAAACAGCGGGGGGCGTGCCAGCAGTCTCAGCGACCTTCAGCTTGCAAGTGCAAAACCTGCACTCGAGTGCCTCATCCTTGCAATCAGCGTTCTTTTCGCACATCTCGCCAGCATCCAATTTCCCGTCTCCGCAGGCAGGAGTGGCGCCTTGGGCTTCGCTAGGGGCGGGGCAGCCATATAAAAACAGGAAAATAAGCAAAACTAACGTAGCGAACAGAACGCGGACAGAAAGGACCACTTCCACACCCCCACCAGCTTATTGTTGTGCAGCTTTTTATTACTTTTTGGATGTCAGGCCAGCGCCACTTTCAATTTTTCAATCAAGTGCCTGTTGCCGATGTAGACCGGCGTCCTCGCATCCACATCTGCCGATGCAGCATCCAGGAGCGATTCCTTACCAGACCAGGACTTCCCTCCTGCCTGCTCGATTATGAATGCCATAGGTGCGGCCTCATAAGTCAGCCGAAGCTTCCCGTTCGGGCTTTTCTTCGTGGACGGATAGGAAAAGATCCCGCCACGGTGCAGGATTTGCGAAAAGTCAGCAACAAATGTGCCGCAGTAGCGAACCTTCAGTTTTTCCTTCCTGAACAAATCCTTAGCGAATTTCAGGAACGCAGGGTCCCAGTCCAGCGGGTCGCCTCCGAGTCCGAATACTTCGCCAGGCTTGGGCATTCTCAAATTTTCAGCCAGCAGATAGAATTGCGCATTGCCCTCGGAATCGTAGTGCTTGACAAATTCGTGCGTCCCTTTCCCGACAGTGTAAACGAAGGTATTCACAGGCCCGTAAAGCTTGTAGAATGCGGCAACCAGCTTCCTTCCGGTTTGGGGCAAATCCGTCCTGTAAACGCCCACAATCGAACCGAACGCATTGTTGGTGACAATGTTGGAGGAGCCGTCCAGCGGGTCCATTGCAACCACAAAAGGCGCGTCTTCGTGGGCAATCAGCGGCTCCTTGAGTTCTTCAGAGTAAATCTTCCGCACCAGCCCGGTTTTCACCAAATTGTCGCAAAGGTAGCCGTTCACATACTCGTCCAGCTTTGCTACCGCCTCGCCGTACTTGTTCTTGTCCCCCAGCGTTCCCCTCAGGTATTTCGGGAACTGGTGCTGCGCATCAAGCGCGATATAGGCAAAGGAAGAAATCAGGCGGGCAAGCTCTGGTTCCACCTTGGATTTTTTCAGGTGCTCCTGCAATGTAGCCGGCTGCTCCTCCATAATAAGACCATCTTTACCCGAAAATTATCTTCTTTATCTCCTCGGTTATCCTCATGGGATTGTCATTCTGCCAGACGTTCCTGCCCACTGCCAGGCCAGAGCCGCCCCCAGCCATAATATCCTTTACCTTCTGCAAGAACTCCGCGTCGGGCTGCTTGCTCCCGCCTGCCGATATCACCTTGCACCTGCCTGCTGAAGCAGCCACCCACTTCATTGCGTCAATCGAGCCAGGATAGTTGATTTTCACCACGTCGGCGCCAATCTCTAGCGCCACGCGTGCCGCATATGCCACCATTTCAGGGGATTTTTCGTCCTTGACGTATTTGCCCCTTGGGTAGGACCAGACCACGCAGGCAAGCCCGTAATCATGGGCCTCCCGTTCAATTGCCCCGAATTCCTTGAACATCTGATATTCCATTGGCGAGCCCACGTAAATGGTGTAGCCGACCGCGTCAGCCCCCAAGTCAACCGCCTCCTTCACGGTAGCGAGCTGGGGCGAGTAAGCCTCGTCCTTGGGCACTATTTCGGTCCTGCCGTTGAGTTTTAGGACCAGTGGCACCTTTCCTGAATAGTTCTCCTTGTAGTGCCTTGCCACGCCCTTCTGCAGCGCAAAGCCCGTAAAGCCTCCCCTGCTTGCTATGTCGCAAACGTACTCGGGATTGATGTTCTTCTGGTTGAAGTCCCTCGGGCCATGCTCCATCCCCTGGTCCATTGCGAGAATCAACACATGGCCGTTTCTCACAATCTTGTCAAAGTGGGATTCCTTTGCCTTCATGAAAAGCACCTCCAATGAAAGGGAAAAGGGGCTTCAGAAATATAAAACGACGCCCCGGGCAACCGCTCTTCCCGGGCAGCATGTTTTTTCCCGTCGGGCGGTAGCTTTTTAAATTTGAACAGGAAACTTAGGATAACAAACTAAATGAAGGTGAGCTCATGGTAAAAATAGTTATTGCAAAGCAGCTTGCGGGCAAGAAGATAATCACCAATGACGGGGAGGATCTGGGCAGGCTCATTGACCTTGAGGTTTCGGAAACCTCTGGGAAGATCGAGAACTTGCTTTTGGAGCCCAACCTGGACAACCCAACTTCGCGCAGGCTCAACAAGGAGGACGGCCTCCTGGTCATCCCGTACTCCTCGGTGCTTGCTGCTTCGGACCACATCATAGTTGACAAGAAGACCATCGGCTGAAAAGCCCGGGTTCTTCCTTCATCTTTCCATTAATTTTTTCCATTCAGACAGCGTCGGGAGGTGTCAATATGGCATTTGAACTGATTCTTCTGTGTGTGGGAGGACTTCTCATCGCGGCTGTCCTCTTTTTCGTTTTCGCCTACAACGGACTTATCACACTCCGGAACCGGATTGACAACGCCTGGTCGCAAATAGACGTGCAGCTCAAGCTCCGCTACGACCTGGTGCCCAACCTGGTCGAGACCGTGAAGGGATATGCCAAGCACGAAAAGGAGCTGTTCACGGACGTCACCAAGGCCCGCGCGGCAACCGCCAAGGCCGATTCGATTTCCGAGAAGGCAAAGGCTGACAACATGCTTTCCAACACGCTCAAAAGCATACTTGCTGTTGCGGAAAACTACCCAGCCCTTCGCGCGAACGAGAACTTCAAGATGCTTCAGGAGGAGCTTTCCGGGATAGAGAACAAGATCGCCTACGCCAGGCAGTTCTACAACGACTCGGTGCTCTCCTACAACACCCAGATCGCGACCATACCGACCAACATCGTTGCCAACATGTTCGGATTCAAGGCAAGGGATTTCTTCAAGACCGAAGGCGCTGAAAGGGAGAACGTCAAGGTAAAGTTCTAACCCCCAAAAGCGCTTCCGATGGTGTTGCTGTTGGTAAGCTTCTTTGACCAGATAGAGTCGAACAAGAGGAATTCCTACCTTCTCATGGCAGTGGTCCTCGCGCTCGTTTTCGCAGTTGTCTACGCATTCTCATACATTTTCCTGAACGGCGATCCGTTCGGCTTTGTATTAAGCGCAGTGCTGGCTGCTGCTTACATAATAATCTCTTATTACCTTTCGGACAGGATAGTGCTTTCGATATCGGGGGCGCGCGAGGCTGCGAAAGGCGAATATCCATATCTTATCAATGTGGTGGAGGGGCTTTCGATTGCAGCAGGCATACCAAAGCCAAAAATCTACATTATGGACGACCCTGCCCTTAACGCCTTTGCGACAGGAACTTCGCCCGAAAAGGCATCGGTTGTTTTCACCACCGGGCTTCTCAATTCCATGAACCGCGCTGAGCTTGAGGGCGTGGCTGCGCACGAGATTTCACACATAAGGAACTACGATGTTAGGATGGCGACAATCGCAGTCGTCATGATCGGCCTGATCGCAATCCTTGCCGACCTGGGGATACGGCAGATGTTCTGGGGAAGGCGGGGAGGCGGAAGCAGGGACAAGGGCGGGGGGTACATGGTTCTTCTCGGCCTCATCATACTCATCCTTGCGCCAATAGCCGCCCAGCTGGTCCGCCTCGCGCTCTCGCGCCAGAGGGAGTACCTTGCAGACGCATCAGGCGCGCAGCTCACCCGCTACCCGCCGGGCCTGGCGTCTGCCCTTGAAAAAATCAAGAGCACGGGCGCGCAGGTGCAGCGCGCTACTGATGCCACCGCTTCCCTTTACATAGCCAACCCGCTTTCAGTGGGCCAGCTTTTTTCCACGCACCCGCCCATAGACGAAAGGATAAGGATGCTGCGCTCGATGTGACCTCTGCATTTTTAGAAGAAACTCTTGGAAGAGCGCCATTGGCTGACTTTCCTGTGGGCATCAACATGCTTCGGGCTCATCACCCCGGCGTACGATGCTACCTTGTGCTTGCCCGCAAGCGCCCTCCACTTGCGCATCAGGCCGAATCCCACATAGTACGAGCCGCCTATTGCTATGATCTTTATCGCCGCAGCCAGGGCGGAGGCGCCATAGGCGGCGGGCATCATGGTCGCAGTTGCCACAAGCGAGGTGCCCAAGATCAGCTCCCTCACATGGTCCGAAACATGCGGGGCATGCTTTTCAATAATCTGGTTGACCTCTGATTTCGCCCCGGAAAGAAGCGAGTTTTTCTTTTCCTCGTGGACCGCAGGGCGGTCGCCATAGATTTTCTTGATCCTTTTGAGCTCCAGCCCGGTTTTCTCATAGTGCGAGTGCAGTTCATCGAGCAGCTGGTTTGCCGACTCGTGGCTTCCGCAGGATTTCACCACCTCGCGGATCGCACCCTCATACGCGCTGACGTAATCAAAATTCCCCATGGTTTGCATGCTGCCTTCGGCCATATCCGTCCCCAATGAATTTCGCATCGAACTTTTTTATATGTTAACCGGCCAAAAGCCATCCATGCCTTTCCGCTCCGAAGCCTATGCTGAACTTGACAAGGAATGGAAGTCCACCTGCAGGGAGTGTTCGGACTCCTGGTTCTGCCACAACGTGGAGGGGATGCAAAACGCGCTATTCTGCTTCAACACCAAATCCAAGCGCTACGCTGTCGGAAACGCCGAAGTGGGCAAGGAGCAATTCGGGAGGGCAAAGAGGATGGTGCAGGATTATGTTCTTCAGAGCCTGGAGGAAAAGAAAAGCGTGCCGCTGTCTGTTTTCAATGTCGCCTGCAAAGACAGAATCTGATTTTCAGGCCTTTGCCCATGTTATCCCGAGGGAATCGAGCAAAGCAATGAGTTTCGCCCTTGTCTCGCCTTTTATCCCCTTCCAGTCAAGAAGCGCCGATTCGATTTTTTCAGCGTTCCTCTCCATAGCCTGCAGGACCATCTCACCATCCGCGCCGGACCTTTCAAGCGAATAGCCGGAAATCATATGCCCGAAGGATATCTCCTTTTCCAGCACCAGGGGCGTGAATTTGGGCGAGTAGTGCGAGCCTCCGAAGCCGACGTAGGCAGGGAATGCCTCGTTGCTTTTTATCCCAGCAAGAATCGCCCTTGCAACGATTTCCCCAGCCTTTTTGTCCCCCCATTCGGCTTCTGTGCTTCCGATTTCCGCAAAAAGGATCGGAATATCCAGCGTCGGCCCGTGGTGGTCCACCTCGATTGCAACAGGCCAGCCAAGCGCGGCGCCGGAAAGCTCCTTCATTTTCCTTGCGATAAGCTTGATTTTCGAAGGCATAGTGAAATTCAGGGTGCGCGGCTTTCCCCCAAGCTCAGCACTCCCCCAGTTGCCAGGCGTGTGAACAGAGAAGCTTTGCGTGTTTGAGGAACTCTTGTGGGTGCTTGCGAAAATGTAATAGCCAGCAGGATGCTTTGGCACGATTTCCACTATGCTTCCAGGGTACTCAGCCATGTCAAACCCGTCCGCGGACCAAAAAAAATCCCCCCTGCTTTCGAACTCTTCGAGCGAAAGCATGCACTCCTTTATGTTCTGGCTGGCAAGGTTGTCAGAAGAGATGACGACTAGCGGGCGCATGGTCTTTTTTCAGGCAGCAGGTAAATAAATTGATTTGGCGCGTAGGCACAGCATGGCAAAGCCGTGCTTCTCCGCAAACATAAGGGCAATCGGCGAAAGGGGGCAGGCCCTGCTCTCCTCCTCAACTGTCGGCGTGGCAGGATTGGGCGGGGTGGGAGGCATTGCCTTCGAGCTTCTGGTCCGCGCAGGAGTGGGCAAAATAAAAATCGCGGACAGCGGCTTTTTCGAGGAGAGTAACGCCAACCGGCAATCTCTTTGGACAAGGGAAAATGACGGGAGGAAGAAAGCCGACGCGGCAATGATGTTCGCAAGGCAGGTGAATCCTGGCTGCAGCATTTCCGCATGGGGCGAAATCACGGATGGCAACTCAGGAAAGTTCGCATCCGGATGTTCTTCTGTCATCGACGCCACTGACACAAAGCACTCCCGCCTTGCTGTTTGGGACGGCTG
This sequence comes from Microcaldota archaeon, assembly GCA_013331805.1. GTDB lineage: Archaea > Micrarchaeota > Micrarchaeia > Anstonellales > Anstonellaceae > UBA10161 > UBA10161 sp10161u. The sequence continues at coordinate 24,806 of DUFS01000080.1, forward strand.
CAGGAGATGCGGCGTGCCCTACGTTTTCGCCTCGGCGCTCGGATCAAGGGGCATGCTCACCGTTTTTCGAAGAAAGGACTTCAGGAAAGAGTTTGCTCTTAGGGGAAAAAAGGCAGGCAACTTCCTTTCCTGCGACCACTCGCTTGGCCCGGTAGCAAACGCGATTGGCTGCCTGGCAGCACAACAGTCGATCAACATCGCACTTGCCAAGAGGTGCCAGGAATTCCCAAAAATCATCTCTATTGACGCGTTTTCAAAAAGCCAGTTGTCAGTCCACTCATTCTGACAGGTTTGCCTTGCATCAAGGCTTATAAGCAATATTTGAGAATTCGCTTTGTGTTTGCATGGGAAACGACGAACTGATAAACTTCATCCAGTTGTCCAGGGAAAAGGGCAGGACAGACGAACAGATCATGCGCGCCCTGCTTTCAGTCGGCTGGAAAAAAGAAAGGATAACTACGTCATTCGCAAAAATCAAGAGCGGAAGGCTGGAGGATTTTACGCAGACACAGCCAGCCGAGGTTGCCCAAGCGGAACGGGCGCCCGCAGCCCAGCCCCAGCAAATCCAGCCAACTTCGCAGCCTCAAGTGCCTCCTCAACCGGTCCAGCCCAAGCCATCCCCCCAAACCCAAGCACAAGTTCAGAAGCAGCAAGAGCCGATCAGCCTTGAAACGCAGAAAAAACCCCTCTTTACATTCCCCAAGCTTTTCGGAAAAAAGGAAACGCAGCCAATTTCGCCGGCATCGCAAGCTGCCCCGCCGCCTGTTTCTGCCCAACCAATTTCACAGTCCCAAGCGCCGACCCAGCCATCCGCCCCGCCACAGTCAGTTGTCCAGCAACAGATCCCTGCCCAGGTGCAGCAAGAGCCGATCAGCCTTGAAACGCAGAAAAAACCCCTCTTTACATTCCCCAAGCTTTTCGGAAAAAAGGAAACGCAGCCAATTTCGCCGGCATCGCAAGCTGCCCCGCTGCAACCCCAAGCACAAGTGCAGCTGCAATCGCCGCCCCAGCAAACTCCAACCCCTGCTCAGATGCAGCAGCCTGCGCAGCCGCAAGCCCAGGCGCCAGCGGCAGCACCGCAGCCATTGCCTGCGCAGGATTCCCTGCCCCAGATCGATTCCTCCCCTTCGTCTCCATACGATAAGGGTTCTTCGTTTTCAGGCGTCTCAAAATACCTTCGCATTCTCGTCACCAACAAAATCCTGCTTCTGGCCGCAGCAATCATCCTTTTGGCAATAGTCATCTTTGCGGCATATTTCATCGTATTCGCCAAAGGTGCTGCGGCAGGGGCTGCGTCAGCCTCGCAGCCGCCTCCTTTGCCGCCAGCTGCTCAGAATGTTCAGGAAGCCGGTCGTCCCGAGAATCTCCCTGCCCAGCCTCCTGAACAGAACAACACCACTGCTCCAGGGACTTCGAATCAAGCGCCTCCTGCTGGAAAGAATGAAACGCCCACCAATATTCTTCCTCCGCCTCCTGAAGAATTGTCGGACAAGATTGACCACGGGCCGCAGCCAGAAGTGCAGGAAATACGGGTTGTGATCGTACCGGAAAATCCCCCTGAGGAAAACAAGACAGTCACATTTTCCAAATTCTCCAGGTTCACCTCGACTGGTCCCACCGTCACGGCCAAATTCTGCGCCACGCAGAACAACGGGACCCTTTACCGCGTGCACTACAAAGGATATTACGGAGCGGAATGCATCTCAGAAAAGCCTGGGGACGAAGGCTTTGCCAACCTGACATTCATTTATGAGAAATGCACGTTCCTTCCCTGCTGCATAAGCTCGGATTCAAAAGCCTCCAGCCAAAAATTCGACTGGTTCGAATGCGGCTACCCTTAAGTGAAAAAAATCTAGTGCTGCTTGAAGCCAAAAAGCCTCTTACCGCCCAGGTTGAAAAGCAGCGGTTCGCCTTCCCGTTCCTCCTTGGGGGGATGGATCTCCAGCACCTCGCCCACCACAACAGTGTGGTCGCCCGAGCTGTTGTAGGACAGGACCTTGCATTCCAGGTTGGCGTATGCCTCAAGGACGAGCGGGGCAGAAACCCTCTTGGCCCGCATAGGGGTGAGCCTTGCCTCAGCGAATTTGTCGATATATTTGCCCGAGGTGGTGCCGCAGAGAAGGACCGCTTCGTTCAGCCCTTCAGAAGGGATTGCCACCACAAACTCCATTGATGTGCAAATCAAGTCCAGCGTGAGGGAGGTATTGTGGAGCGACAAGGCGACCACGGGGGGCTTTTCGGAAACCGGCATGAAATATTCGACCGCGGTCAGGTTGGTTTTCTCAGATGAGGAAGCGGAAACCAGCACCGCCTGCCTGGGATAGAAAAGTTCGCTGAACATGCGTTGCATTTCAAATGCACTTATTTAAAACCTGCGTGCCCAAATAAAGCGGGATAGGAATGAGGCAGCTCCTGTTTGCAACCCTGGTCTTTTCCCTTTTCATTCTTTCAGGGTGCGCCCGCACCCCTTCGGAGTGCTCCAGCGTCGCCCCCTCCAGGTTCGCAAATTGCGTCTATCTCAAGGCTGTCACGGAACAGGACCCCTTCCACTGCTATTCCCTTTCAGACACCAACCAGCGAGCAATCTGCATCAGGGATGCAGCGAACTCCGCTGCGCGCGAGTCGCTCCTTCGCGCCACACCTGAGCAGCGCGCATTGATATTCTTCAGTGATCAGCCCGTTCTCCCGGTTGCAAACGAAACGCCGAAGCTTCCTCCGGGCCCTTCCGCCAATCAGACAGATCCCCAGCAAGGCCTGTGCGGTTCGCTTCCTCTGGATCAGAAAGAGCAGTGCCTTCGCGACATTGCAGTAGGGGCCAAGGACATGGCAGCCTGCGAAGGCATAGCAGGCCCTGCTATGAGGCAAAGTTGCATCACCACTATTGCCAGGACGCTCAAGAGCCCGGAAATCTGCCTCAAGCTTTCGCAGTCGGAAAACATCGATCTTTGCAACCTCTACTCAAAGGCGGGCGAATGAGCTTTGCGGGTGCCCCTGCAAACTAGAACATCTGGTCGGCAAGCTCGTCTGAGTCAGAAGGCGAAAAGAATTCCCACCAGAACAGCTTCTTCATTTCCTCCCCCTTAAGCTGCACCACTTCGCAGGCAAGCGCGCTTCCCACCACAACGGCAAGCTCCTCTGATTGCGCCCTTGCATGGGCAATCGCTTCCTCCTTGGTGATGCCCGAGCCTGTGGTGGAAAGGTAGAACACGACTTCGAGCGGCTTTTCACCTGCGGTCAGGCTGTCAATCTGCCTGCCCCACATGGCAATCTCCCGGTCCAGCCTTGCGGCATCCGGATCCTTTTTCGATGCGGTGCGCAGGGTCGAGCGCCTGCTTTCGGCAACGCTTCGCCTGGTGCGCATCTCCTCAAGCTCGTTTCTGAGATCCAGGGGGCAGACCAGGCAGCAGACCTTGAACGGGAATCCGGCGGAAGAAATGGCCTTTTCGAACATCTCCCCTGCCATCCTCTCATGCCCCCCGCCATTTTCGCTTGAGGACTCGTACAATCGCGCTGCCAGGAAAACCGAAGCAAGGAAGATGCCGTTCCCCCTGCCCACGATCACATCCTGCGAAGGGGGGATTTCAAAATTTCTGCCAGCCTCCACCACCTTGGCATTCTTCATGAGGATTGGGAAAAGCGCATATCCGTATTTCCAGAGCGCAAGGGTCAGGAAGAAAAAGAACGCGCCCAAAGCGGCTGCTGGCGCGGACTGGAAAAAGAGAGAGGCGGCAAGGCAGAAGAACCCGCCCGCCACCGCCAATACGGTATACAGCCGGTTTTCCCCCTCCACAGGTTTGTTTTGCCGCTCAAGTGTTTAAAATTTTCGCTGAGTTTCTGAGCTTGGAGGGATTCCAATGGAAACTCTTGACGATTTCGACTCCAAGGGCAAGACAGCATTCGTGCGCGCGGACCTGAACTGCCCGGTTGACGAAAAAACGCTGAAGGTGGAGCCTTCTGAGCGGATAGCCGGGCATGCGCAAACCATCGGTGAGCTTTCTGACAAGGGCGCGCGTGTGGTGGTGCTTGCCCATCAGGGCAGGAGAGGAGACTACGACTGCATCTCCCTTTCGCAGCACGCGCTCCTGCTTGGCGCAGAGGTAAAAAAGCCGGTGAAATTCATTGACGACGTCTGCGGCGTGAAGGCTAAGGGTGCGATCAGGAATCTTGCGGAAGGCGAAATACTGCTGCTTGAAAATGTCCGCTTCCTGGAAGATGAAACAAAATACAAGACTATCGAAGAGAACGCAAACGCGACGATCGTCCGCGAGCTTTCCCCCTTCTGCGACGCATTCGTGCTGGACGGCTTTTCGGTTTCGCACCGCGCCCAGGCGTCAGTGGTCGGCTTCCACCTCAAGCCCTGTTTTGCAGGAAGGGTGATGCAGCGCGAGCTTGAGGCGCTGAGCAGGCTTTCCTCCCCCAAGAAGCCCTCGGTGTTCGTTTTCGGAGGCGCCAAGCCCGAGGACCCCCTGGGGATCATGCAGAAATTGCTTTCCGAGGGCAGGCTGGACCATGCGCTCACCTGCGGGGTGCTGGGCGAGCTTTTCATTCTCGCCTCCGGCCGCGAGCTGGGAAAAACACTTGATTACCTCAAGGAGAAAAAGATAACCGACTACCTTCCAACAGCAAGGCAGCTTCTCCTCAGGCACAAGGGCAGCATACACTTCCCAGAGGACGTGGCGGTAGTTTCCGGGGGCAAGAGAAAGGAGCTGGCGGTTTACGACCTTCCCTCGCAGGAATCGATTGGAGACATTGGCAAGAAGACCGCGGCAAAATACTCCTCCCTCGTCGCAACCGCATCCACGGTGATGGTGAACGGGCCTGCCGGCATATACGAGCAAAAGGAGTTCGAATACGGCACCAAAACGCTCCTCAAGGCAGTGGAAGGCAGCAGCGCATTTTCGGTAATCGGCGGNNCAGCCCAGCACTTGTTGTGGCCTGCACCTGCCTTTTTGAACTGAGAAGGAAAGGAGAGAAAAGGATTGCTGGACTGCCTAATTCACTCAGGGTTCGTTCACCACAGCAACTGTGCGCCTGAAGCGGCGCAGTTATTTAAATAGGGAAAGCCATAACAAAAACAGGTGGTGGAATGTTCCTTTTCCAATACAAGACAGTCGAAAGCAAGGGCGGCATCCAGACTCTAGATCAAGTTCTGAACGAATTTTTTCAACTGGTTAAAAAGTTGGAATACGCTGACTTGGCTGCATTGGAAAAAACATCTTTCAACTTGGGCAAGTTCATCCAACAACGCCTTCCAAAAAGAGGAATGGAGGGGGCCAAGCTTTCTGACCAGAAGATCAACGAACTTCTGTTCTCCAGCGTTGCCTGCTCCTGGCTGGCAAACAGGTATGTGAAACTCAATCTTCCAGACGTTCCTGAAATAGCAGGAAAAATCAAGGTTTTGAAGGAAACGGTTAAGAAAATCGATGATGCGATCCCAAAAAACGACCAAACAAATGACTACAGGTTCTACTTTGAAACCTTTTTTCAAGTATTATCGAGCGGGGTGGTGAAAAGGGAGGGCGAAAGCCCGTTTTTAATGTTGGACTTCATCACTGCCCGTTCGTTGACAACGCAAATATTTAATGCCCAGAAGGGTGTTTTCGGGCAACTGCCGGAATCTTCGGTCTACTCCGGCAATAAGGAATTATTGGAGCTTTTTACCAGCCATGTTCTCAAATATCTCCCAATTGAAGTCAAGTCAACTTGGGTGCAGGAGGCAAGCAAGGAAAAGCCAATTCAGGTTTATAAAGAATGGAAGGAAACGGGCAGCAGACTGTATTTCTCGTTCATCGCAAAGCAACCCAGTAACGCGGATATCGACCTTCCACCTACGGGAAAAGATAACGCATTTTTTAGCGGTTCGCAATCCAAGCTCGAGAAGGAAATCGGCAATTTCCAATTATGTCTGATAACCAGCGGCAATGAGGAAAGGGCAGTAACCCCCCCATCACAAGACACCCGGGAAGATCTGATGAAATTTGCTCAGAATCTAAAAGAAAATGTAAATCCGTCACCAGACGCAATCATAAGCTGGTCAATAAAGAGGCTCGAAGGCCTTTTTTACGCGCAAAAGTACGATCCCAGAAACAAAGAAAGCATCCAGAAAGTCAAGGAAGTCCTTCAGGATATTTTCAATGACCTGAAAACATATTACCCGGGCAAATCTGACCAAGAAACATGGGAAACCCTGGTCAAATACCTGGAAGTCACCGCAAGCGCCAATGTGGAAGTCGTCTTCAGCGGAAAAAATTACAACGAATACCGAAACATAGCGGTAAGCAACTGGGGCACTGCTCAGGGACGGGGGGAAATGGTCATGGAAGCCCTAAAGGAGCTGATGGGCTCGGCAGAGGCTCCAAATATCGAAATAAGAAAGACACTGTACCTCTACCAAGACATTTCCCCGGAGCTCAAGGAAAAGCTGCTTGCCGATGAAAAAGTCCCGCAAGGCATGAAGGATTGGCTCAGCCACACTGGCGTCTATGATGACCTGACAGGCTACCAATTCGGAAGCGGCAAGGAAGGCCTCAAGAGATACATGGACTACATTAAAGTCAACGCCCCGTCTGTTTTCAGGATACTTACTGTTGGAAAAAAACCGGCGATCGTAGAAAAGAATGGGAATTATGAAGTATCCAACGCAAACGAATTCAATTTTGCAATATCAACAAAGGGTGGCTTGAGGGATCTGGAAGACCCGACTAAACGCATGCCATCTAGAAGCGACGTGCCTGAATCAGAGAGAAAACAGGTCGTATCCGCTATCAACATCGGGCGGGGCCTCATTCTTAGCTCCAAAAACGCCATGACGATGTACCTGATGATGGACAGCGAACCCAAGAGCCTGCAGTTGGGCAAAGAGCTGGAAATAAACTTCGATGCGTTCGAGAAAATTGAAAGTAAAAATGAGTTGGGGGAAGTGATTGGTGAAAAAAAGCCCAAAACGCTGGACGACTTGTCCGTAGTAATAATCGACCAGGACGGTATAGAAATTGCAGTAACCTCGAAAAGGAACAGCGATAACACGTTCACAGTTAAATTCGTACCCAATAAACCGGGCGAGTACAGGCTTTCTGCTGTCGGGAGGGAAGGCAAGTTCACAACAGAAAAAGTCGGGCAGATAATTAAGGTGGGAAAGGCTCCGGAGCCAATCGTGGAAACCACACCAGTAGCGCCAGTGTTTGCGCCAGAATTTTCGGTGCAGTCTCCTGACCTGGCACCCAAGGGAGAAGTGGAACGGAAACTAGTTAAACTTGCCGATATCTCTTGGACCTCGACAATACGAAACGTCTACGAAGGCCCAGCGCTTCCAGAGCTTGGCGATAAGGGCTTTTTGAGCAGATTCCAGGAAATCATATCTGATGCGAACATGAAGCTGCTCGCGAATGACATGGCTGGCGCGAATGCTGTCCTCAAGCAACTGTATGACCCTACAAATCCAACAAATCCTAACACATGGTTCGGCATCCTTACGACCTCTTCTGCCCGCTACAACGGCTGGAAAAACTCAATAATAGACGGGGACTTGGAGGGGTTCCTGGCAAGGCTCCAGAATGTAAATGACCCAGACATGTGGGCGTCGGCTTGGTCGATGATACTCCCGACATCACCACTCTACAACTCTTCAGTAAAAACGGAAACCATAAGCATCAGGAACCTGAATCCGGCCACCTCGACACAAATCCTTTCCTATGCTGTGCAATACTGTGGGGTGACACTTGACTGGCACCCAGTGAAAAATGAAGACTTTATGCTGGTCAACCGCTGGTATGGGCGACTGGTGAACGGAGAGCTAAAAGTAAGAAACATCCTTCCTTTCGAGGAAACGTCTACAATAGGGATGAAAGGGAATGAGCTTGGGACAGAATTGCTTGCGTTTCACTCGCCTTCCGGTATTTTCGCTGGTTTTGGCGCCAATTACCGGCGAAACGCTTTTTCGTTAAAATTCCCGTATGGCGAAATGGATATAGGAACCGAATCATCCATGCGTCTGTTTGGAGAGATAGGCAAGCAAGTTGCAATATCAAATGCAATAGTGGCTGACTTGCGGGTTCAGCAGTGGTTTGAAAAGACCAGGATGCTGTATGCCGAAGGTGACGAAGAAGGCCGCTGGCTTCCCCCAGGGACAAAATTCGAGGCAAACATTTCCTTCAACAAAGGCGGCACTTTCAATCCCAACATAAATGTGCGCCTTGTCCGGGATAAAGGAGGGGAAACAGAAGTATTGAATTCTGGTCGGTTTAGGTTGGGTGCGGATTTCAAGATAGCCAATTTCATGGGCGGGGAGCTCCACACAATGCCATACTGGGGCTTGAATCTCGGGCCAGTGAAACCCGTGCACGAAATCGGTCTGCAGATTAACCTGTTAAACCTAGATGAAATATTCGGGTCGCCTGGAATAAGAATGGAAGGCGGCAAAATCAGCAGATGACCGCTGAAGGTTGGGTATAATGAAAAAAAGAAGCCTTACATTTTCCTTTTTTCTCCTAGCTTTGGTTTCTGCAGCTTTCCATGCCCAATCATCATTCAGCATGTTTTGGGACCAATCTTCAGACCCGCTTACGTACTTCAACAGCAATCTTGACGCAAATCCATCAATATCTGTGCCTTCTGACCCTGTCTGCGCGAACACCAACTTCCAGGCAAATTTTTCTTCCGCCTCCCAATGGGACTCGGGTTCGGTTCTCAGTGCAGGAACTGCAAACGGAGCTGACAGCAGCAGCCAATTATATGCACCATCCACTTCTTCCCATCCCTATTCGGTTAAATGGATGACTGCCAGCCAGTCAAATTCTCTTTACAGCTATGTCAATCCAACATGGTCGCTTCAGCGATACTTCACTTGGGCTCCTTCCAATCAATGGAATTCTTTCCTCAGCAGCATCGGCATATCCTCCTACAGCGAATACAATTCAGGAGTTTACTACGAATGCTTTTCAGGAGGCTATTTTCCAACCTGCACCAATCCCTCTTCTACAAAGTATTTGGCATATACTGCTCTATTCTGCAACGCCAATGCAGCAATAGAGATCCGAAACAGTGGAGGAACGATCGTGTTTTCGAGCAATGATGCCTATCTGGGTTCGTCGGTCGCAAAAACCCTAAATTTCCCTGTCGGGACTTACACCGCAAATTCTCAATTAGCTATCCAAAGATGCATGGCATCTATCAGGAATGACGGCACTTACAATACTAAAGATGTCTATGTATTGGTGCAAAATTCGTTTGCGCCTTCTTTCTCATCCAGCCCAAAAACAGTCACTGTCGAAAACCCCTTCTTCTGCTCAGGTGTCAGCGCCTCAACTGTTTCGCTCAACCCGGCAAATCCAACAGTGGGGCAGATCACTACATTTACCTTTAGCATAACGAACAACGCGAACAGAGTAATTCGCGTCAACCCCTCCTCAATAACAACAAGCTCTCCTGGCTTCTCCAGTTTCACGATTACCTCGCATTCAG
>DUFS01000009.1 GCA_013331805.1 Microcaldota archaeon
GCAGGCATTATCTTAAAATACGGTTCGGTGCATGGGTATGGCTGTGGGCAGTATTCTTTTGATAACCGGGGGAGGCGGAGGGCTTGGGTCGCTTGTTGCGGCAAGCGAAGCTGCAAACTTTTCAGAAATTGCGCTTCTGGACAGAAACCAGTCCAAGCTCAAGGCTGCTGCGGATAAACTGAAGTCTGTTGGGGATGCAAAAGTGCATCTTCTTCTGGCCGATGTCTGTGACCAAAAGCAAATCCAGGATGTTCTTTCGCCTTTCCCTTCGCTTGACGGCTTGGTGAACGCCGCAGGCGTGCTTGGCCCTGTAGCCGCCTTTGGGAACGAAAAATGGGATGACTGGGCAAATGCAATAGCGGTGAACCTGGTCGGAAATGCGGCAGTCTGCAGGGCTGCCCTTCCCGCGCTACTCAAGTCGCGAAGGGGCAAAATAGTCAATTTCTCGGGCGGGGGGGCTGCCGGCGTGAGGGTTTACCACAGCGCGTATGCAGCTTCCAAGGCGGCCATGGTCAAGTTCACTGAGACAATAGCGGCAGAATATCCTGGCTTGGATGCCAATGCAATAGCCCCTGGCGCCCACAAGACCGGGATATGGGACAATGAAACGCACGATAAAGAGCCTGAAAAATGGGCAGAGCCAGAAAGATTCTGCTCGCTTGTTTCATTCCTATTGTCAGAAAAATCGGACGGCATAACCGGCAAGCTGATACATATTTATGACCCTTGGGAAACTTTCAAGCCAGACATATCAAAGTCCGAAATGTACACGTTAAGGCGGGTAGAGCCAAAGCGATAGAAGGATGGTTGCTATGGAATGGGGCATAATCGGGGCAGGACTGATTGGTGCGAAAAGGGCAGCAGCCCTGCATTCGCTGGGCGAAAAAGTATCCGCTGTTGCGGACGTGGACAGCGGCAGGGCAGAGGAACTCGCCTCGAAATACAGCGCAAGTTCTTTTTCCGACTGGAAGAAAATAACGCGCGACGGAAAGATAGGCGCAGTTGTTGTCGCAACCACGCACGACTGGCTCTCGCCAATCGCCATCGATGCCCTGGATCATGGAAAGCACGTGCTGGTGGAAAAGCCGGCCGGGAGGAATCCTGCAGAAGTGCGGGCAATCATCAATGCGCAGGAGAAAAGCGGCAAGCAGGTTGCGGTCGGCTTCAACCACCGNNGACCAGGGAAGCCACCTCATTGACCTTTCCCGCTACTTTGCAGGACAGGAATTTTCGCTTTCCTATTCGCTTTGCAGGAACTATTTCTGGAAAGCACAAGCTGAAGACACTGCTGTGCTTGCCCTGGAATCGGAAGCAGGGGCGTCCTCCCTTCTCTCCACGAGTTGCGTGCAGTGGAAAAACCTTTTCTCATTCGAGCTCTTTTTCGAGCGCGCGCAGGTCAATGTCGACGGCCTGGGCAAGAGCTACGGCGTTGAAACGCTCACGGTTTACAGAATGAAGCCGGAACTGGGCCCGCCGGAAGTTGAAGTGAAAAAGTTCGAGGGGGAAGACGCAAGCTTCAAAGATGAGACGTCTGACTTCATCGCACGCATAAACGGCAAGCCATCGGAGTCTGGGACCCTGGAAGACGCGCTTGCTTCGATTTCCATTGTGGCAGCTGCCTATAAAGGGAAATGATAGGGCAATCACTACTGGGTCTTTGCAGCCGATACCGGGTCAACATAGCCTTCTTTGTTGCCTGTGAAGCTTATCATGCGGTAAATCTTGACCTCGCCGCCCTTGGATTCATAGACAAGTTCAAAGCCTGGCAGGCTCTTGAGATAAAATCCGCGGTACAGGTTCGATGTATAGAATTTGGTCGTCGCGTCTTCCAGACCACCTGTGAAGCCACCCTTTCCGTCAGGCCAAAGCTGGTCGCCGGTGTACAATACTTCGAAGAAGGAGGCATCCCCCCGCTCCCCTATGTTTCTTAAGAAGCCCCGGTTCAGAATCAAGTCGCCGTTCTCATCTAGTTTGCCCATCTTGTACATGGGCGTTATTGTGTCTCCATTGGCAAGTGTGAGCTCCCCTCCCACGCAGTATGACGGGCTGCTTTCAGGCACCATCCCCCTGGTCATCCTGAAAGCGGCCACCCCGGTTCTCTGCTGGCTTTCGGATATGACGCAGCTGGTGGCGGCGGTCTGAACCTTGGGTATTGCAACGGTCTCCCAAAGGTGCTCGAACTCGCAGTCCGAAGTTCCGGGTGACTCGCGCTCCGATGTCTTGTTGTCGTGCGCACACGATAGGTAGTTAAGCGCGCCGTACTTGCCGCCAAAAGCCCCTCCACCGATAAGCTCTACGTCGAAGAGCACGTAGCGGCTGTCAAAGTAGTTCATGGAATCCACCATGTCCTGCGTTGTGCCGTCTATGTAGTCGTGCGCCACCCTGCCTATCATGCCTTTTGAGGCATGTTCGTTGCGCAGCACGGTTTTCCTGTCACCGAAATAGTTTATCCAGTGCCCGTAGTCCCACCAGGAAGTAACCCGGTCGGTTGGCTCCAAATTCTTGTTAATCCACTCCATTGAGTCGATCCAGTAGTCTGCAAGCCGGTTGCACCTGAATGAGGCGCCAGCTTTTCCCTCTGCTGAGGCCTGCTGCTCAGCTGCGCTGCTCCCAGGTATCAGTTCCTTCATTGAAAGTTGCGAAACCAGGCAGACTTTGGAGTTGAACTGGCTGTTTATGTTGTCCGCAAAGCTCGCATTATAGCCAGCATCGCAGATTTCCTGGTCGTAATACCCTACTGCGCGAAGGTCCTCACATGTTTTGGCAAGCTTGGGCATGAGCGCCTGGGGGTTGTCCTGATAACGGGTTTCGAACGATTTTGAAAGGATCATCAAGGTATAGGTCGAGGGGATGGTGGCCTGCGCCAGCACCAATAGGGCGATGAGCCCCACAAAGGCGTATCTGACGTATGCTCCGGATTCCGCGCGCTTAAGTTTCACTGCAATCCACAAAAGGAACCTTTCGATTTCCGCAAAAGTGGCAACGGCTGCAACCGCGAGCGCCAGCCCCACGAACAGCGTGAACTTGATCTTGTTCAGGCCTATGTACGAAATCGGGAGTATCAATAGGAGCACAAATATGGCTATCGATGGAACGTCCCTTGCCTCTGATTTCCTCAGGAAATGCCCGAGAAGCATCCCAACGGTTGCGACTATCAGGAAGACGAACAGGAGCGAGTTGTCCTTGGTTCCGCTCGAGATGTCGATCTGCAGGAAAATATTGAATAATATGTCTGACAGTTTGAGGGCGGCGTTACCGAACAAGGAGAAGAGGCCTGCCGGCAGGTCCAGCAGCTGATAGGTACTGTTCCAAACAATGCCAGGGATGTCCTTTGCATCTGGTGCCATGTGCGCAGAGGGTATGAGCGCGAGGAAGCCAGCTTCCCCCTCGAAATTGCTGCCAGCTAGGTTCTGCTCGGCAATGGTGCGCTCCAGGGGCCGGTTGAAGGCGGCAAAACCCAAATAGGACGAGACTTGGTCTTTTGCGAACTGGCCAAGCGGATTGGGGATAAACAGAAGAAGCAAGGAAGCAACGATTCCCGCCACAATCAGCATCATCCTCTTTTTTTGGTTGAGCTTCATCTCTGAAAAGTATTCCGCTCCAAAACCGAACGCCAAAGCGCCTATTGCAAGCACCACTGTCCCTGAAAAAATGCCAAGGACGTTCGTGAAGCCTCCTGTGTAAACGCGATAGATGACGTTGCCAAAAACCAATCCAGCAAGGAGGCTCAGGCTCAGAGCCATGAACTGCCCGTGTTTCTTTTGCCTCACAAAATAGTCGACGGACTGCAGCACCACAAAGCCCACGGCAGGTATTGCGATCAACGGCTGGAAGTTCGAGCCCAATACGCAGGCAAAAAGCGCAACTCCCGAAAGGGCGCCCATGTCAAGGCTGCTTTTTTTCACAGCGTACGCGAATATGCCCAGTGTCATGAACACCGTTGCTATTCCAAACGGGGCTGCCTCGTTAACGCCTGCCGACATCTTGAAAATCAGTATTGGCAGGAATGCTATCAGGTAAGCGGCAAGCACGCCGTACCTCTTTCCATAATAGGACGCAAAAAGAAGGTAGGCGCCAAAAGCCGCCAGAGCTGCTGATAATGGCTGGAGCCAGGATGAAGTTACGAAAAGGAGGTAGTTGTCGTACTCGCCGCCAGAAGTGTAAAGGGCATACCATTGCGCTTCTATGTACATCTTCAGAGGGGGGAAGGATCTGTGAGATGTTTCTTTGAGTTCTGGCCACCATGCTGTGTCGTCGTTTGGTGGCGCCTCGCCGAAGCGTATTATCTGTCCTGTGCCATAGATGTAGAAGTAGGGGTCAAGCTCGGAATAAATCGGGCTGTAGGTCTGTATCCTCAGCCAGAACGAAAGGAGAATTGCGATCAGGAGAAAGAAGGATGCCGCGTGCTTTTTTGCGAACTCAAACGAAACCATGGCGTCCAGGTCCACAGGGGGCATCTTGAACCCAAAGGCGCCATTGCGGATTCCCAGGAATACGCCTGCAGCAGTAAGCAGGAAAGTGTTCACAAAGACAAGAAAAAGGGAAAACTTCAGGCCGATGATGTTTTCAAATATGAGCATGGTTGGTGACGCGACCATGCCAATGAAAAAGGAAAGGGCAAGCTTTTCCAGGAAGGAAAGGTCTGTTTTCTTGAGGAGCGGCCATCCAAGGGCTACTCCTGGGACCAGGGCAGACAGCAAAACAACCAGGGTATGGTAAAAGGCATTGAACTCCAGCGCTGCCATCAGGACAAACCTCCCATCTTGCGTAGCCTTTCTTTCGTCTTGTTCGATTCGCCAAGTATAAAAACCTGCCCTGCCGTTGCCGGTGTGGCGGAATGACCGAGAGGACGAATCGCATTCAGTGACCTTACGGTATAGCGTATACCTTTATATACTCCCCGGTTCCAATCCCAGCATGGAAGAGCGCCTGTGGAAAGTGGTGGAGAGCTGGAACCACTGGGGTGAAAAAGCCTCAGGGCAGGCTTCTTCAGCAGTGGAATCGAAATCCCAATACAAGAAAAAACCTTATCTGGGGATAGAGCGTAAAGTCACGCGGGAGGCATGGCGGCTCATTTCCGGGCCGGAGGCGGTCTATTTCTACGGTCCGAGAAGGTCTGGCAAGACCACGGTTTGCATCCAGCTTCTCTGGCGCCTTTCAGAAAAATACGGCAAAAAGTCCTGTCTCTACTTGAATTTCGAGGAGCCGGCTTTCGCAGGCAGGCTTGGAACTGATTTCATCAGCGAGATTGTCGCGCAGCATGGGAAAGTGCACGGCCAGAAGCCACGGTTCATTTTTCTTGACGAGGTGCAGGGCGTGGCAGGGTGGGAAAAATGGGTAAGGCGGGCTGTCGATCTGAAGGAATGCAAGGTTTTTGCGACCGGCTCCTCGGCAAAGCTTCTCTCCTCCGAGTTTGCCACCGTGCTTTCCGGCAGGGGGCTTGGCTTTCTTGTGCTTCCATTCTCCTTTTCCGAGTTCCGAGTTGCCATCCCGGGTGCGGATCTTGAGGACTATTTCTCAGTTGGCGGCTATCCTGCGATAGTTTTGGAAAAGGACCCTGTGAAGAGGACAAGGCTGCTCGAGGAGTATTTTGACGCTGCCATAGCCAGGGACATCGCAGCCCGCTATGAAGTCCGGGACATCGCAAGCCTGAGGTCGCTTGCTGTTTTCGTTCTGACGAACTCGGGCAAGCCGATAAGCTACAATAAGCTGAGGGCCTCCACCGGGCTTTCCTTCGATGCAATAAAGCTTTACCTGTCATACATCGAGGATGCGTTTCTGGCATTCCAGGTCCCGCAGTTTTCCTATTCCATGAAAAAAGCCATGGAAAAGCCGAGGAAATATTACGCTTACGATTTGGGGATGCAGGCAGCGGTGTCGAAGTCCTATTCGCCTGACATGGGCAGGAAGGCTGAAACAGCAGTTGCGATAGAGCTGAAAAGAAGGGAGGCTGAACCGCAATATTATTCAAACGGAAACGAAGTGGACTTCGTAGTCAGGAAAGGGCTCAAGCCAACCGCCATCAACATATGCTATTCCGACCGGGCACCTGAAAGGGAAAGGGCAGGGCTGGAGCAGTTCGCCGCCATGCACAAGGGGGCGGAAACCCTCATGCTTGTTGGGCGGAAAGCCATTTCAGAATGGCTCTCATAGTGTTTTTATGGCGATTGACGTTCATATAATCGGGGGCGGGCCTGCCGGCTGCTTCGCAGGGATAGCCGCCTGCCTCCAGGGAAAGTCCGTCCTGCTTTCCGAAGAGCACAGAAGGATAGGCGAGCCAGAGGCATGCTCAGGCCTGATTTCGAAGTCCGGGCTGGACTCCCTGCTTCCGCATATGAACTACGCGGAAGTGGCATTGAACGGGATAACCTCCGCGAAAATCTTCTCCGGCAACCAGGAATTCGTGATTTCGCCAAGGGAGGAGGTGGCAGTCCTGGTTTCCAGATCAGGTTTGGACCAGCTTGCTGCTGCGGAATTTGAGCGGCAGGGGGGGAAGCTTGAGCTTGGCAGGAAAGTGACCCGCAGTTTCGCAAGCAGGCACATCATCGGGGCTGACGGCCCTGCTTCTGCTGTGGCTGACCACTTCGGCTTCCCCAAAATCAGCTCTTACGTAGCCTGCATGCAGGGCAATTTCGACTATTCGTGCGATAACCCCCATCAGACGCAAGTTTATCTTTCCGCACAAGATTTTCCTGGCTTTTTCGGCTGGGTCATACCGATAAATGAGGAGCAGGCGAAGATAGGCCTGGGGGTCTCTTTCCCGAGCCATCCTCTCAAGTATTACAGGCGCTTCCTGGCAAAGCTGGGCGTATCTTCCAGATCTTCCCATGAATTTGCAGCAGTGATTCCCACTTCGGTGAGGAAAAAAACAGCCATGGCAAAGTCGGGCTTCAGCGTCCTTCTTGCAGGCGATGCTGCCGGGCAAGTGAAGGCTACGACCGGGGGAGGCATATTTTTTGGGGCGCAGTGCGGCTTTCTTGCAGGCAAAAACTCAGGGAATCCGGGCGCGTATGAGCAGGAGTGGAAAAGTGCCTATGGCCTGGACCTTGCGATACATGGCTACCTTCGCAGCCTCCTGAATATCGGCAAGGGCGAGCCCAAACCCATTTTGCTTTCTGCCGCAAAGGCGCTCTTTTTCGAGGATTTGCTGTCAGAAAAGGGAAGGATGGACCGCCTGGGAAAGATGCTTGAGCCCTCTTTGCCGCTTTCCTATGCGGAAATCGTGGCAAGAAGGCTGGCTGGTGCAAGATAATGGGGCTCACCACAATCCTCAACGCAAAGAAAGTTGCAAGAAAACTGCTTCTTTACAATTACTGGCCAGGAGAGCTGAGGCAGGGGTTCAAGGATGTCCGGGATGACCTGCTTTTCAGGTTAACCGCTGTTCAGAATGGACTTGGCGTCAATTTTGACAGTGGCAAGGCAGTGTTTTCAAAGAATAAGCGGCGCATCATCGTTCCGGCTGAAATATTATCAAGGAAAGACCAAGCGTTATCACTTGCTATGAACTTTGACAGGATATTCTCGATTCCCGATCTGCAATACAGCGACAACACTGTAGATTTCACCAAGGAAATCGCGCTAATGGGGTACAGGGTCAAGACAAATTACGGGATGGCGCTGGAGCTTGAAGGGATCAAAAACTACAACAGGTACTATGCTTTGAAAGAGGGGGACGTCGTCTTTGATTGCGGCGCGTTTCATGGCATATACGCACTTCTAATTTCCTCCAAAGTTGGGAAGAGCGGGCGCATATTCTGCTTCGAGCCGGATGAGAAAAACGCAGAGATATTGGCGCAGAACATCAAGAGGAACGGCATAAGGAACGTTGTGCTCGTGAAAAAAGGGATCTGGAAAAGCGAGGGGAAAGTCAGCTTTCTCCCTGGCCACGGCGAGGTGTCGTCCATAGTCTTGGACGGCCATGGCAAATCTGGGGCGCTTACTGTCGATGCCGTTTCAATACCTGGTTTCGTCAGGCAGCGCAACATCTCCAGGCTGGATTTCGTCAAAATGGACATCGAAGGTGCGGAGCTTGAGGCTATCGAAGGCTGCCTAGATTTTCTGAAAACTCACAGGGTCAATTTTGGAATTGCAAGCTACCATCTGAGGAATGGTCAGGAGACTTACCACTCGCTTGGACCTCTATTCGAGAAAGCGGGATATGGACATGCCACTGAAATTACAGATACAATAACCACTTACGCCTGGTCAAAAGGTGCAAAACCATGAAATCCAAAACTGCGGTATTCAGGGCAGACCTCCATGTGCACACCTGCTGCTCCTTTGACTCGCTTGCCGCGCCAAAAGACGTGCTTGCTGCTGCGGTGAAGAAAGGGCTGTCCGCAATAGCAATAACCGATCACAACGAAATAGCGGGGGCCCTTGAAGCCGCTGAAATTGCAAGGAAGAAGAAGCTCCCCCTTCAGGTGATAATGGGGGAAGAGGTTTCGACTGACAGGGGCGACCTTCTGGTGTACTTCCTGAAAAAGAGGATTGCCCCCGGCTCCCTCGAACGGGTACTGTCGGAAGTGAAGGCACAGAACGCGGTCTGCAGCGCTGCCCACCCCTACGACAAGATAAGGCACGGGATACAACTGGAGAATCTCAAGCCCTCGCTGCTGGAGAAGATCGACGCAATAGAGGCATTCAACGCGCGCGTCACGATTCCTTCGCACAATGCACGCGCGCTGGAATTCGCGCAAAAGCACGGGAAAGCTGTCTTCGCAGGAAGCGACGCGCACCACCCCCTTGAGGTCGGCGCTGCGGCAGTGGAGTTCGCGGGAATCAGGAGGCTGGACAGGAAAAGCCTGGTTCTTGCCTCCCGGGTAATTAAGGCAAAGCTCTCCTCCCCTTTGGTGCATTTCCTTTCCCGCTACGCTGTGCTCCGGAAGAAAATCCGAAGAGCAAAGAAATCATCTTAAAGGAAGCCTCCGGAAATTCCCCCGGGAGGCAATGGTCAGGCCAAAGCACATAGCCATAATACCAGACGGCAACCGCAGGTGGGCTGCGAAGCACGGCATCTCCATTCCGGTTGCCTACGAAAGGGGAATTGACAACATAGCAAACGTGCTCAAGTGGTGCAGGAAGAACGGGGTGAGGACGCTTACCATGTGGGGCTTTTCAACCGAGAATTTCATGCGC
>DUFS01000005.1 GCA_013331805.1 Microcaldota archaeon
GCCCCGACCGGGATTCGAACCCGGGTCGCCAGATTGACAATCTGGAATGCTAACCACTACACCATCGAGGCATGCGCAACCTGCCGCAGCAGTTGCGCAGACAGGGGAACCGCAGTTCCCCTGGATCGGAAGATGCCGCAGCATCTTACGGGCGTTTCTGGAATGGAAATGTCCCGCCAGTGTGATTTGTCCGGCTGATTTTTATGGGTTTTCTTTTGAACCCCGGGGCCTTTTCTTTTTGAAAAGAAAAGGGGCCATTGAACACACAACATCTTGATAACTGCCGGCACAATCGCCGACCGCTGAGACTTTCGATGAACCGTTTTGCGAGCATCAACTCTTCCGCAGGCAAAATGGTTCTTCTACAGCCAAGCGCTCTACCAGGTTGAGCTATGGCGGGAATTTATGTCCTGAAAGGTAGCTAAGCCTTCAGGAGCGAAGAGAGATATCATCAACGATTTTAAATTCGTTCGCTTTGGGAAGAGCAAATTTCCTAGGAAAAAATCAGTTCCTGAGCCAAACGTGTTGATGGTCTGTTTCAAGAGGGAATCGGAGGCCGTAAGAGACTTTAATCGTGTGGCGGTCATACCCCTGCCGCAAGCTCGCGGGATTTGCCAGGTTGGCAGGCAGACGCACAGCGCGGGATTTCCCCATTATTCTGCGAGCCATTTCCACAAAGGCATGAATTTGACTTTGCCTTTGATTCCGAACCACTCGATTTCCTCCACCGCTTCGTAATCCGCAGTGAGCACAAGCAAATTCCCGCATTCCAGTTCCGCCGAAGCCTTGAGCAGCGCCCGAACCTCGCGTTCGCGGACTTTTTGCCTTGCCATATCGAAGCATACCTGGATGAGTTGGCTCACCTTGCGGTCCTTGTAGATGACGAAATCCACTTCCTCGTTCTGGGCATTGCGCCAGTAAAAGAACCTGAAGCCGCCCTGCGATTCCAGGCATTTCAAGCGGATGGCAACCGCATTCTCATAGCGCCGGCCTCGGTCCTGGCTTAGTTGGAACGCCTTGGCGGAAACCAGCCCGTTGTCAATGCAGTATATTTTCTTGTTTTCGCCCGCCTGCCCGCGCATCTTGTAGGAAAAACGGCTGAGGGTGAAGAACAGGTAGGCTTCCTGGAGATAGCCCATGTAGCGCTGGACGGTGTGGACGCTCCTGCAATGGCCAATCTCCGAAAGTGAGGTGTATGAGAATTCCATGGCCGTGTTGGAAAGTAGATACTGAGACAAATCAACAATGCCCTGCGGGCTGCGGATTTTATAGCGGCGCAGGATGTCCTTGTAGATTACAGAGTCGAACAGGGTGGAGAGGTATTCTTTCCTATCTATATTCTTGACCAATGGCTCGGGATAGCCGCCCTGCTCCAGGTATTCTTCCAGCTTCTGGCGCTTCTCGTTATTCGTGAGTTCGGTAGATGAAGTGGCTTTCAGGTATTCGGGGAACGAGAAGGGGAAAAGAACAACCGAGGTGTGCCTTCCGGTGAGGTGGGTGGCCAGCTCCCGGCTCAAGAGGTGCGCGTTGCTGCCTGTGATGAAGAGGTTGTAGCCTTGGCGCGAGAGGCGGTTGGCGAACAGCTCCCACTTGGGCAGGTTCTGGATTTCGTCCAAGAGCAGGATTTTCGGATTATTATGGACTGAATCTACAGCAGCCAGAAGCTCGTCGTAATCGGTTAGGTCCGCCAGCCTCTCATCGTCGAAATTGACGTAGCCCAAGTCCTTGAAGCCCGAAAGCTGGTGGATGGCGAAGAAGGATTTGCCGACCCTTCTTGGGCCTATGATGACCTTGACCAGGTTGCTGTCCTGCTGCCGAAGCTGCGCTTGGCGCGGAATGTACCGCTCGGCGAGGCGCTTCTTCAATTCGCGTTTCTGTAAGATAAGGACATCCCGGAGCATTATTTCACCGATGTATTATAATGCATAAAAGTTTATAATATTGTGCATTATAAAAATTGAATTGCACCAGGAATTTGGGAAAAAGTACATGGCAGGACGTATCCACCAGTAAGGTTGAGCTATGGCGGGACAGGTGTACATTATCCTCAAAATGTTTATAAGAGGTGATTTTTGCCCGGCCAGCAGAGCCCTGCATTATGTACAAAAATGTTCATTTATGTACAGTCTTATATATTTGCCCGCCCAGAAACAATCCGCAAGGAACGGTGAATGGAAATGGAAAAGAGAAAGCTTTATGCGCTGGTCGGCCTGCTCATGGACGAAAGGCTGAGCGTGAGGGAGGCTGCGGACGTGATAGGCGTGTCGCACATGACTGCCTACCGCGCGCTCCAGAATTCGGAAACTTGAAGGCCATATGCATGGCAAGCGAACAGACAAAAATATTGCTTATTGTAAACGACGTCCCAGGAACCTCTGCGACATGCTTCCAGATTTTACGCCTCAGCTGAGCCCTGCTGAAGGGCACATGGACAGGAAGATTCTGGGAAAATCAGTCCACCCTGAGCACCATGTCCGAAACCACCGTGGAGGCGCCGTCTGAGAGCACCACCTGTATGCTGAAGGTGCCCTTCTCAAGCGCTGCCCCGGAGATAAGCCCATTGTTGGACATTGAAAGTCCAAGCGGGAACCCGGTGGCGGACCAATAGTAGCTGCCAGTGCCCCCTTCTGCTTCGAGCGCAAAGCTATACTTGGCATCCTGCACCGCACTGGCGAGCTGCTGCGTGCTGATGGAAAGAGAAGCCCCTCCCCCGGCAGCCTGGTTGCCGCCTCCTCCTGTTTCATTGCCATTGCCCCCGTTCCAGCCGGTCTGGTTCGAACTGCCCGTGTCGTTTCCGGAGGAGGAGTAAAGCACCAGGTAGGTGACTGTGATTTCCCCCCTGCACTGCGCGATGTCGGCCCCGCATCCCCTGGGAGGCATCACGATGGTGTTCTGCGACTCGCCAGGCTTTAGCGTGAGGGTGAGCTCCCCCGCGCTTCCTGATGAGATTGCAATGCTCTTGTTTTCGTTGTTTCTGACAGTCACCTGTATGCCTCCGGTGAATTTTTCCGGCTCAGGGGCAGGCTGTGGAGGAGTGTGCGCCGCGATTATCTCCTCCCCCACCTGCTGCGAAGCCACGTAGGCAAGCACAATGAGCGCGATGATGAGCGCGCCTCCGACAGCGCCTGCAAGGAAGCTTGATTTGTCCAGGACCCTGCCGACTCCGTAATCCTTGTACTCGGACTGCACCGTTTCGGGCGCTTTCTTTTTCTTTGCCACGAAGTGCTTTCGGAGTGCAGGTATAAAAAATCTCCTCCCGACATTCACGCATGGTGCAAGCGATAGTCTTCGACATGGACGGGGTGCTTTACAGGGGCTCCAGGAAAATCATGGGGGTTCCGGAGGAAATATCGCGGCTGCAAGAAAAAGTAGCCGTGCTTTTCCTCACGAACAACGCAACGAAGAGCCGGTCGGATTATGTGAAGTGGCTTGCGATTTTCGGGATCAGGGCAAGCGAAAGCGAAATCATGACCTCCTCTTTCGGCTGCGCGCATTACATTAGGGAGAAGCACGGGCTTAAGCGGAAGGTTTTCGTGATAGGTGAGCAGGGGCTGAAAGATGAGCTGATGCTGGAAGCAAAAGCAAGAATTGTGGAAGGAAAAGGCGCGAAGATAGTCGTGTGCGGACTGGACAGGGGCATAACTTACAAAAAGTATGAAAATGCCATGGAAAACCTCTCTTCCGGGGCTGCTTTCATGCTTGCGAACAGCGATCCCACTCTTCCGAAAGAGCGCGGCTTTGCCCCTGGAAGCGGCGCAATCGCGTCTGTCCTGATTACCGCGACAGGAAGGAAGCCAGACGTCACAATTGGAAAGCCCTCAACCTATCTCATTGACAAGCTGCTCCAGATGCACAAGCTCAAGCCGCAAGAGGCCGCGTTCGTGGGCGACAGGCTGGAAATTGACATGCGCATGGCGAATGCTGTTGGCATGAAGTCGGTTCTTGTGCTCAGCGGGGTCGCGAAAAGGAAGGATGTTAAGAATGCGCCTGCGTCCGACAAGCCAGACATCATTCTTTCATCTGCAGCGAAAGTCGGGCAGGCGCTTGGAATCTGACCTTGCTTTTTCTAATACCTGAACAGGTCCCTTACCGCCTGCTCCACGTTTGCCTTTGTCTCTGCGTCCATCTCTTGGGGCGTGGGGCCTGCCGGCTGCGCAGGGGCGCTGACAGCGGGTTGCGAGGGGGAAAGGAGCGAGGAGACACTCACGTGTATTGCGGCGCCGCAGTAGGAGCAGCGGGCTGAAACCGTGATGTCCTCGATCGGCATGTCGGAATTGAAGTCGAATGAATTGCTGGCGCCGCACTTGCAGGCAATGACTTTCTTGAGCGAGACCATCAGTACCACCGACACCCAAATGCGCTGACAACAATTATATAGTATGTCCCCGTTCTTTTCACAATGGAGGTCGCCAATATTTCTTCCACGGCAGATGTCGCCATTCCGAAGGATCCGCTATTGCAGATAATAGGCCAGGACGAGGCAGTGCGGATTGGAAGGATGGTGGGCTCGCAGCGGCGCCACCTCCTGTTGGTGGGCCCGCCCGGCACTGGAAAATCCATGCTGGCGCAGGCAATAGCCTCCACACTTTCCAAGCCAAAGCAGGAGGTTCTGGTTTTACACAACCCGGAAAAGCCCGAGCGGCCGGTTATCCAGGTCCGCTTGACATCTTCGAAAAAAAGCGAAAAAAAGCCGCAGGGCGAGCTTCTTGAGCCCACCATGGTCCCTGCCTACATTTCGGAAAAGCTGGGATTCCGCTGCAGGCGCTGCTCGCGGCTCTCCTCCCCTGACGCCTCCTCCTGCTATTTTTGCGGGGCTGACAAGTACAAGAAGGTAAGGGGGCCGTTCGAGGACCTGCTCATCGGCGCAGGCGTTCCTGAGCGGGAGGAGCGGGTGCACACCACGCGCGTGCGCGACGGAAGGGAGGAGCTGGTGATATTTGAGCGCAGGGGCGACAGGATTGCGCTTCTTACGCAAAAGGAGCTTTCGAAAATGGCGGAAATGCAGCAGAAGATGCAGTTCAAGGTGCTGCTGCCCATAAACCGGCCGACCTTTGTGCAGGCCACGGGTGCCTCGGAAACCGAGCTTTTGGGCGACGTCAGGCACGACCCCTATGGCTCGCACCCTGCAATAGGCTCGCTGCCATATACCCGCGTGGTGCCGGGCGCTGTACATGAAGCTCATGAGGGCGTGCTTTTCATTGACGAGCTTTCCTCGCTTGGGAAGCTGCAGAGATTCATACTCACGGCTATGCAGGAGAAAAACTATCCCATTTCAGGCAGGAACCAGTCATCGACCGGCTCTTCCGTTCGTGTGGACGGGGTGCCTGCTGACTTCATTCTTGTAGCGGCGCTGAACATCAATGACATGTCGCTCATCCTTCCCCCGCTGCGCTCCAGAATTCTTGGGAACGGCTACGAGCTTCTGATGAACACTCACATGGACGACACGGAAGGCAACCGGCTCAAATTGGTGCAGTTCCTTGCGCAGGAGATAGTGCGCGACGGAAGGATCCCGCACGCTGATTCCGGCGCGATTGAGCAGATGATAACCTACGCAAGGACAAAGGCAAAGGAAATTGACGATGTTGGGGGGCTTACCCTGCGCCTGAGGGTGCTTTCAGGAACGATTAAGATGGCAGGGGACATTGCTGCCTCGAACGGAAGGCCATCCATTACCGGAGATGACGTGAAATTCGCGGTTGCAAACTCAAAGTCAGTGGAGGAGCAGGCAACTGAGAAGTACGGCTCCTGGTACAAGGCATCCCTGGCAGATTACGGAATGAAAAAAGAGAAGGGCGGGACTGAGGTGGGTTAAAGCGACAATACATGTTTATAAATACATGTCTATATATCAAAATCAGGTGATATTCGATGCTTACGATAAAGGGAGGTTATCCGAGCCATAATTTTAAGGGGACGCAGCATTTTCCGACTCCTCTTGCAATCAAGAAATTAATCGAAGGAGCCGAAAAAAACGCGCAAGAACACGGCTTTAGGGCGCATGTGTTCCAAACAAGCGAGGTGAGTTCCAAGTACGTGGTGCAAACCATCAAGGCTGCGATAAAAAAGAAATGGGAACACACTGAAATTTCAAAAGAATGCGCCAAACAGAAACTCACTCAGGAAGAGAAGGCATTCGTGCTGAATTTTCTCGTTTACTGGAAAGAGCTGGAGGCCCAGCCTGAGTTTCGCGAAACCGCCAAACAGATGGTGGACTACCTTTTCAAGGAATCTGCGGAGCACTTTTGGGGCACCGGCAAGGCATCGTATTGCGTATCCCTGCTTGCCGAAGATGGCAGCCCTGCGGGAATGCTGCTCGGAGCGTTACTGCGCCCATATGAACTGCTGACTAATAACAAGGTCAAGATGAACCCGATGCGGGGGAGCGATTTCATAAATTTTTACCAGTACATCGTGGTTCCTGAAGAGTACCGCAATGAAGGAGGAGCGGATGTGCTCCAAGCAGCAGCTGAAAAATTCGTAAAGACGCACACCAGCCGCTACAGCAACCTGATAATCGCCCAGGTCGACAAGGACAACCCGGTGTTTGATGACCAAGCCAAGATGAGGATGCTGCCTTATGAGATACCGGGGCTGAGGCATTTTGAAATGATACCTAATGACTCGCTTTATGCCATACAATGCGAATTCCCGCCTGCAAGCAAGCAGGAACCCCTCACTCTTAGGATATTGAGCCCTGAAACAAAGGGCGTATTGCGTGGTGACTCTGTCATAGATATGGTCAAGGGGCTTGTTTCGTACTACGATGTCTATCCCGGGCATAAGATTGCTGGAACGAAAAGAGAAGCTTTTGACGCCTACGTTAATTACCATCTGAAAAATGTCAAGTTCGGCAAGGACGGCAATGTGCAACTGGAATATCGGGGCGAAAAAAAATAGCCTCGTTCTTTATTTTTTAAATTATTAATACATGTTTATAATCAGGAGAGCAACACCAAATTCAATAAGTTGATTCGATGAAGAATTCTTTCTGATTTTTTAAACAGCCTGCGTTCCGGGCTAAGAAAAAAGCTAGATTTTCCCCAATGCCCACAAAAGCAGAAGCGCGGATGCTATTAGGATTATGGGAAGCGCCACCCGGAGTATGGAAACTGCCGCGTTTATGGTGGAGGCAATTTCCGCGGACTGGCCGGTGCCGAACACCTTTATCCTGAAGCGCTCCTCTGCCGAGTCGAACTTGACTTCCTCCAGCTTCTTTGCGGCTTGCCCAAACAGCTTGCGCACAGCCATCATCACGTCCCCTTTTTGCGCAACTCCAAGCGGGTTTAGCACGCCGCGGACGGTATTGATCTGGTGGGTGTCCGAAGTCATCACTTCGCCCTTGCAGATAAAGCCCTGTTCCCTGCCAAGATTTGCCATGAGGCCGATAAGCTCGGTGCGGAACTCGGGCACAATGCCGTTGGAGTCTGCCAGCAGAAGCGCGTTCATTTTCTTGCCCTGGGAAAAAAGCGCAAGCTTCAGGCCGTTTTTCCCAATTGTGTCCACTGCAGGGTAAGCTGAGGCGCAGCCGAACCTGAAGGGTGCTGCCTTGGAGCCGGATTGGAAAAGCTTCTCCGTGGCGTCAAGCATCTCAAATGCAATCGGGCTGCCCACTTCCACAGACGAGATGTCGCCGGTTTCCGCATTGTGCTCGTCCACCGCGCAGGCGCTTGAGCAGTATTTCTTTGCCTTTTCCATGAGAGCCAAGCCCAACCCCATGTTCACATCCTCTGTGGTAAGGGGGGCGCGGGAATAGGAAACGAAAGCAGAGTCATTGATGCGGTAGGCCTGCGCGCGGACGCTGCCCACCCTGCAGGAGGCAAAGGAGAGCTCGGACGAAGCAGGCTTTAGCCTTTTGAGGGCTTTTTCGCAGGCGCCCACCACCTTGTGTATTTCTTCAGAGGAAACCGGGTTGAAGTCGTGCGTGGCTGTCCCATGGAAGACGAATACGTCATTTTTGGCGTTCCCGTGCCTGGAAAGCGAACTTCCAATCATGGAGGTGAACTCGCTTCCGCCCAGATTCCCGAAAGGACCGTAGTGGATGTAGGGGACCACGAAAATAGCGCTGTTTTCCTTCCCCTTGAATGCCGCAAGCCAGACCAGCGTTTCCACTTCCTCGCCGATCTCCTCAAATGCCTCCTCCAGGTCTTTGCCCCCGTACAGCCACTGCGATGCGAACATGGACAGGGCATCCAGGCTGGAAATCCCAAGGTTCTTTTTCATGGGCATTGAGATGAAGTAGAAAAGCGAGTAGAGCGCAGCAAGGAGCAGGAAGGAGGCGAAATATATCTTGATGAGAGCCGCCTGGAAATCCTCGCCTGCCGAAAAACCGCCCCTGGCAAGGAAGAACACCGCGAAAAAGACCATCTGCATTGTGGCAAAAAGAAAAGCGCTCCTCCTGAAGTCAAATGCCAAAAGCAATGTGAAATACCAAAGCCCGAATGCGAATGCGAACCCGACAAAGACTATGTTGTATGCCCAGCTTCCCATGGTGGAAAGGGCGAACGAGGCAAGGTAAAAGGCGCCATAGACCGCTGCCGAAAGCAGCCCCAGGAAGGCGCTTCTCCTGAATATCGCCTTCCTTCTCATTAGGAAAAGGCAAGCTGAGGAAAGAAGCGCAGGAAAGGCAAGCACAAAAAAGCCGTCTATGCCTGCTGCGAAAAGCTCAAACGGGCCCATTTGCCTGGCTTTTGCAAGGCCGAATAGTATTCCGAAAAGGAAGGAGACTGCCAAAATCATGAAGCAGGTCTTTGCAGGGTGGGGAAGGGAAAGGAAGTATTTCGCAAGCACCAGCGCATCCTTTTTTACCTGCTGCATAAATACCACAAAAGCGCTATTTCTGCCTTATGACCGAGCCGCTTTTCTTTTGGGGAAGTGCCCCCTCGCCCTGCTTGAGCATGGAGTGCAGCCTTTCCCCGTTTTCCAGATACTTTCGCGCCACTTCCTCAAAGCTCTTGCCGGACTTGTGCGCAAGCTTCATGAGCTCAAGGGTGAGAAACCTGATTTCAGAGTTCGCTGCCGATTCCTTTTCCTCATCTTCCATGGCAGCATTTCGCAGGAGTGGGTATATATACGTATCTTCGTAGGAATTCCCCCATGGCAAGGCACTGCCCGATCTGCGGAAAAGCTGAGACAGGAGTCGAGTTTTATGGCGAGCTTTGCCTGCCATGCGCCAAAAGCAGGCTTCCACCCCTCCAGCCTGTGAAAATCACGCTTTGCCAGAAATGCGGCTCCCTCATAGACAAGGGCAGGAACAGGAAGGATGCCTCGCTTTCAGAAGAGGTGGTGCGGCTCCTGAAGCTCAAGGGGAAAAATGCGGATTTTGACATAAAGAGGGGCTTAGTCGGATACGACACGCCATTTGGCAGGGTGAGCCAGAGCGCGCTTGTCCTTCAGGATAAGTCAATCTGCACAATATGCGGGAGGGCGGGAACGCAGTACTTTGAGGCGATAGTGCAGCTTCGCGGGGAGGAGGGAAAGGTCATGAAGATGTCCGATTCCCTGGTCGGGAAGCTTCAGAAAAAAACATTCGTCCCGAAAATCGAGGAGAAAAAGGAGGGAATAGACATATACGTGGGAAGCAGGAACGAGGCGATTGCAGCCATCAACGCATTCTCGCTTTCCTTTGTGAGGACCGAAAAGCTCGCTGGCGAGCGGGACGGAAAAAGGCTTTATCGCACTACGCTATTAGTGAGGCTTTAATCCCCGAAATATTCCCCAAACCTTTTGATGTCCGGCGCCTCATTCCCGAATTTCCCGTGCCATTCCCTTGCCAGCCTGCCGTGCTCCAGGAGCTCGCGCCGAAGCTGCTCCGCCACTTTCTCCGTTCCCTCCTCGCGCTCGAATTTCACTGGGCAGAGCGCGTGCTTCTTCACGTTTTTTCCCCCCAGGTCAAACGGGTAGAGCCTGCAGACGTGCGGGCGGTTCGGGTAGATCCCGCACGCAAGGTCGTCCTGCAAAAAGACGCAGTCCACGCCCCGTTTCCTCTTCAGCACTATGAAATATTCCTCCACCGTTCCCTGCCGCTGCACCAGCAGGGGGTAGTGGGGCGTTTCCCTTGAATTTACGTTGGCGGTAAACTCCAGGAAGTCCTCAGGGGCAAGGCCAAGCTCTTTCACCATCCTTTTGGCTTCCGGTATGGTGAGGACGACTGCGAGCCCGCGGCAGCAGCGGGCGGTGCAGCCCTTGCACGAGTTCGTGATGGAAGGAGAGATGGACATGGGATTCCCTTGGGGGTTGAACCCTCAAGGGGGCAATGGGTTATCTTAGACCCCCTTAGGGATGGGATCGGCTTGCTGTTCTGCAGCAAGTCTCCCAAATCATTCTGATTTGGGATCGTAGGGATTTGAACCCTAACATGCAGGTGTATTCTGGTGCCCGTGCCTTGCGGCGCGGGCGTGATCTGGAGCCTGCCGCGCTACCAAGTTACGCCACGACCCCCTATTTGACTATTTTTTACCACATCAAACTAACCCGCCGCTGCCGTCCATTGCGGCGGTGCCGTAATGGCTTATTATGGCGCTCGGTTTTTTAAATCAGCTTCAACGCTTTTGAACGCTGAATTTTTCAGCTCCTGGCCTGAGCCGGACAACCAAGGAGTCGTTTTCTTCCCCGGCTTCAAGGTCCTCCCAGTTCTCGTTTATAGCGATTCTCAGGCAGTTCAGTCTCACATCAAAGCCCATCAAATCACCTCCGCTGGTCGTCTAGCGAGATTCCTATTACACTATCCAAACAACCATCCAGCTGTGGGATAGCCTTAAATACTTTGTCTTACGTAACTTATCTTGAAGATGTGTTTTGACATGCAAAATATCAGATTCGGGGAGATGGAATCCAAGGCGCTTTTCGCGCTGGAGGAGCGCGAGGCAGGGATAATCACGCTCGGGCAACTGGCAGCAATGCTTCGGCTGACTCATGTGCAGGCATGGGGCCTTGCCTCCCGCCTGGTGCGCAAGCACCGCCTCATCCGCCTCAAGAGGGGAACCTATCTCTTTGCCCCCATGAAGGCAGGCCCCAAAGGAGAGTGGAGCGAGGATGCACTAGGGGCGGTGCCCAAGCTTATGGAAGGCCGTGAATATTACGTAGGATTCTGGGCGGCACTCAGCCATTACGGGCTCACAGAGCAAATCCCCCTGAACATCCAGCTGGTAACGCGAGGCCAGCAGCGCCATTTCAGGGCCCTCCAGACGAGCTTCGAGTTTGTCCAAGTGAGAAGATTGGGCGAGTGGAAGATGGAAAAAATCGGTGCGCATGATGTGAAGATGGCTACTGTTGAGCAGCTCATCCTGGACTGCCTGTCCATGCCTGAGAAGTGCGGGGGCGTCAAGATGGCCTGCCAGGCGATTTGGACAGCTCAGGAAAAGGTGGATTGGAAAAAGCTGGAAACTTTGGCTTCCAAATCAAATGACGCGGTCCGAAGGCGGCTGGGCTATGTGTGCGAACTGCTCAATGTGCGCAAAATGAAGCCCGGCAGGCTGGCGGGCTGGCGCTGGCTCGACCCTTCTGCCAAGAAACAGGCGCTGGCCAAATCCGAAAAATGGGGGCTGGTATTAAATGTTGGGGAGAAGCAGCTGATGGAATGGAGGGAGACTTGAATGCTTGCCCTAAGCGAATTGAAGCGTATGGCCGCCCGCGAAGGCGTGCCGCAGGCAATCGTGGAGAAAGATTACGCGCTGTCGGTCGCCCTCAAGGTTCTTGCTGGATCGGAGCTGGCCCAAAGGTGCGTTTTCAAGGGAGGCACGGCGATTCGCAAGGCCTATTTCAAGGAGGCGAGATATTCCGAAGACCTGGACTTCACGGCCATCAATATGGAAAAGGGCGACTGCCTGCGCCTGTTGCGCGCAGCGCTTGAAGGCAAAACAACAGAGGGCATCCTGTTTGCGGATATTGAGGAGATAAGGACGGCGGCAGGCCTCAAGGCGGCTGTGAAATACCTTGGCCCTCTCGGCTATGCACAAAGGATCAGGTTTGATTTCAGTTTCAGGGACAACCTGGCGGAGAAGCCCGAGGTGCGGGGCCTGATTGACTCTTACAGCATCGGACCGGCCAAGATGCAGGTTATGGGCATCGAAGAGATATTTGCCGAGAAGTTGCACGCGCTGGGCTCCCGCTCCGCGCCCAGAGACCTGTACGATGTCTGGTTCCTGCTGGGCAAGGGCGTCAAGGTGGATTCCAAAGTGCTTGAACGCAAGTTCGACTTTTACAACGAAAAGTTCGACGCAAAGAAGGCGATTGACAACGCCCGAAAGAGCGAAGAGGAATGGACGCGGGATTTGCAGCCCCTGCTCAAGATGTTGCCGGACTACGAGAAAGTGGAACGCGAAGTGGAGAAAGGATTGGACCTGTTGTTGTAATTAAAAAAAGAGGTGCTACGATGGGAGACACGGTGATCGTAATACCTGAAGAAATGCTGCGCCTGAACAAGGCAAAAGACGGCCTTGTCCTGCCGCGAGAAGTGCCCCTGGAATGGGCATTCGGCGGCTATACCCGCAGCGGCAACTGGAAGGAGTTTTTTAACAGGAGGATATGCGGGCATGTGCGAGACGAGGACAATTCGGTAATTTCAGGGGATTGACGAATCAGCTCGACTTGATCTTTGCCTTGCCGCAGCTTGAGAATAAAGAAGAAGGGATTTTCCAAAAAGGAGCTTGAGGGATTGTAGATGAAACGTCTCTATCTGTCTTTTGCCCCTCCGAAAAAGTGGAGAAACGGCAGGCAGAAGAAATGGCTTGAGGGCACCGCCTGGAAGCGGCTGCGGCAGAAAACAATGGACAGACACGATTACGCCTGTGTTTATTGCGGCTATCGCTCGGAAAAATACCAGATTGCAGACCATATTGACGGCGACCCTGAAAATAATGCTGACAGCAACCTGCAGGTCGTATGCCAGATGTGCAACCTGATAAAGCACTCGGGGCAGGGGTGCGTCATAGTCGGGATTGTCGACCTTTACAAAAAATCGAGGTTTTCCCAAAACGAGATAATGCGCCTGACGCACGAAATGCGGGGCAGGGGCGCGAGCGACGCTAGGATAATCCGCCATCTTGGGCTTGAGGAAAAAGCCAGGTTCAGGCAGGACAGGGGCTATTTGAAAGGGCTTTACGGTTTTGTGACTTCAAAGCCCAGCTTCGATGAAAACGATATGTACAGCAAATGGCTGGGATACCGCAAATCACATAATAGCGAGCCAAAATTGGATGAACACCAAACAAGACTAACTGAGCGATAAGGGTGAGTCAGAATGAAAAACATTTCTCAGGCAACCGTTGAAGATGTCCGTTCGCTTGCAGGTTCGAAAATCTTCCGGCGGGGAGTGGAATACTTTGCTGAAGGCTGTGTTGTAAATCCGAGCGTCTTGGGAAACGAGATACGCGCAGAAGTGGAGGGTTCCTCATCAAGCAACTACAAAACATATGTCAAGCTTGAACGTGGCAAACTGAAAAGCGATTGCAGCTGCCCTTATGACTGGGGCGTATGCAAACACGTAATAGCGCTGCTTTTGCACTGGATAAACCGGAGAGAAGACTTTGAAGATATGGGCAAGAAGTCAAAAGATGCAGCCAAAATGCCGAAAGCTGATTTGGTGAAAATAGTCGAAACACTCGCTCGAGAGGAGCCCCAAACGTTCTCGAAAATCATGGAGCTGGCCCTTCCGCAGAAAATTTCAAATGAAACCGGTTCCCCTGATTTCGTAAAACAGGCACTGCGGACGCTTGAGCATGGCGCAGGCTATCAGGAGATGTCGTCTGCGATGAGGCAACTGGAGGCATGGCGCCAGCGAATGAAAATCAGGCTACAGACGAAACAATATGATTACGTAGCTGAACAACTATGCAGGCTGGCAGACGCCTGCGCGGTGCATTATGGTTCTTTTGACGATTCGAACGGCCAATTAGCGAGTTTTGTAGATGAGTGTCTTGCAGATATCGAAAAGATTTGGAGTTCGGTTGGGGAGAAAAAGAGAATCGAGCTCCTTGCGCTTATTTGGAACAGGGCTGAAAAAGATGATTATGGCTTTGAGGATAGTTTCGATGATTTTCTCATTAAGGCGTGCAAGACCAGCGTGGAGCAGCAGTCACTGAAAAAGCCGATTATTCAAAAATTGACGATGCTGGAGGGGGAAGGCGGGAAGAACAGCAAAAGCGGGGCAATGCAATATCAGTATGAACGGGTGTTCGAACTCGCCCTCAATCTCGGCTATATTAACAAGAAGGGCGTCTATCTTCAAGATTGACGTCCCTAGGAGATGTACTCCTGCTATTTAGAAAATGTCAATCCACAGTCAAAAAATCAAATTCTCTTCTCGATGACCCCAGAACAAAAAGTAGCACGTAACGCCACGACCCCGATTTTGAGCGAATTTTCACGTCGTAGATTCGCGCTACCAGGTAAATTCGCGACCCCGTAGCGCCAATGCGACACG
>DUFS01000076.1 GCA_013331805.1 Microcaldota archaeon
CTGTCGCGAAGTCCAGCTTTCAGTTATCCCTTTACTACCCCCATGGGCACCAGCCTTGCCACGATGTCAGAAAGCCCTGCAGTTTTCACTGACATAACGACTTCGTCAACATCCTTGTAGGCGCCCGGAGCCTCCTCTGCCAGAAGCTCGGACTCGGTCGCCCTGACCGTTATCCCCCTTGAGGCAAGGTCGGACTGGATCTGCTTTCCTGTCCAGGTGTGCACAGCCCGAGAGCGGCTCATCGCCCTTCCCGCCCCGTGGCAGGAGGAGCCAAAGGAGTGCTCCATCGAGCCCGGCTTTCCCAAAAGCACATAGGAGGCTGTCCCCATGCTGCCAGGGATCATCACGGGCTGGCCGATTTCGCGGTAATAGGGCGGAAGCTCTATCCTTCCAGCTGCAAACGCCCTGGTTGCCCCTTTGCGGTGCACGCAGAGCTTCATTCTTTTTCCATCCACATCGTGCTCCTCGAATTTCGCAATATTATGGCAGACGTCGTACACCATCGGCATCCCATCTGACGTCCCCTTGCCGAATATTTCATCAAACGTCTCCCTCACCCAGTGCATCATGATGTGCCGGTTGCAGAATGCGTAGTTCACCGCGCACCTCATCGCCTTTATGTACTTTTCCGCCTCTGGCGAATTGATGGGCGCGCAGCAAAGCTCGTGGTCAGGAAGCTCTATCTTGTATTTCCTGGAGGCAGCAAGCATCTCCCTCAGGGAGTCGTCGCACACCTGGTGGCCAAATCCCCTTGAACCGCAGTGCACCATCACGACAGCATTGCCCTTCTCTATGCCGAACTTTTCCGCAATCTCAGGAAGCATGATCTGTTCCACCTCCTGTATCTCGACAAAATGGTTCCCTGCCCCAACTGTGCCGAACTGCGGCAAGCCCCTTTTCCTTGCCTTCTCGCTTACAGCAGAAATATCCGCGCCGTCCATCCTTCCATATTCCTCGGTTTTTTCCTTGTCCTTTTCAGTTCCATACCCCTGTTCGATCGCCCAGTCAATGCCCCTGGTGACAGCCTCCTCAAGCTGGCGCAGTTCCACCCTTAGCTTGCCCTTGGCGCCCACGCCGGAAGGAACGTTCTTGAAAAGCAGATCCACAAGCGGCTTCATTTTTGCCTGCACTTCCTCCTTTTTCAGATTCGTGGAAATCAGCCGCACCCCGCAGTTGGAAACCACGATTCCATCCGCAATGAAATTATGGCTCCCCTGTATGGTGAAATCATACACCGCTCCGCCATATTGCACTTCATTGATTTCCGCAAGCTCGTCAAACAGCACGCCGTTTGCCTCAAGCTCCTCAGTCATCCTTGCAGCGAATTTTTCAAAGGGCTCAAACCCCTGCGGTATTCTCGGCACTTTTCCTTCGTAGTAAGCCCGTTCAATAAAGCGCGCGTTTGCCTGGGCGCAGCAGAGCAGTTCCTGCGCTTCGGAAAGCCTCACGCCTTTCTCTTTAAGCTCCTGCACGCGCGATGCTATTTGCCAGCGCCGGGCTGCAAGGCTTGCTTTCCTCTTGGCGTAAAGGGAGGCTATTTCGCACATCGCGGCCTTTTTTTCAGAATATTCAATTCCCACCAGGGTGTAGAGCCGCAGGAGGTTGCCCTCTTCAGCGGAAATTTCCAGGCGCAGCCTGACAGTTTTGCCTTCCCTGTTCTTATGCTCCTGCCTCTGCGCTATTTTTGTGGATATCACGCCGAATTCCTCAAGCAGGCGCATGACATCTAGCATGAGCATCCTGCCTGAAATAGCATTGGCCTCGTTCTTGTTCTGTGCGAAAATCGGGGCGTTAAAGCCTGTGCGCGAATGTGTCTTGGGCGAAGTCAGCTCTGCTCCGAAAAGCCCGGCAAGGAAAAGCCGCTTTACCCACAAAGGCGAACCGAAAATCCACTGCGGCACCCTGTAGTCCTGCGATGCCTTCTTGCCTGAGGGCATGCCAAGCCCCTTCAGCCTTGAGCAGAATTCTTGGGAATATATGTGCAGCTCGGCGCTTTTTGAGGCGAATTTCCTCCTTCCATACTGCGTTTCAATGGAATGCTCCCGCTGCCTTTCAATGAGGTGCGAATGGAAGCCCAGCCTTGAAATATCCTTGTGCATTGCTTCCAGGTCATCGCGCCTGCCGTAAGCGATTGAGCGCATCTTGCCGCCAGAAGGATAAAGGGTGCCGTCGCCCATCATGTAGCCCAGAATCTTTGAATAAATGGCAAGCTCCTCCAGCTTTCCTGCAAAGCCGGACGGCATTTCAAATTCCACCCCTTCAAAAAGGGAAACGGCAATTTCGCTTCCGCTGGAAAGCTCCCCTGCCTTTTTCATCCCCTGCCTGGTGAGCACTGGGTGGTCTTCAGAGCAGGTCAGCCTTTTTCCGCAGGCGGATTTCAGTTCCAGCATGCGCTTGTCCGCCTTCTTGGACATGAATGCAACCGGCTTTGCCGCCGAGAGCCTATTGCCCGCAAGCGAGCGCACCTGAAGGGCGGAGCTGAAAACGCTCACCAGGTAGCTTCCAGAGCGCTCAAACGACTCAAACTGGGCTGCGAATTTCTCAATCGGCATGCTGAATCCGAACTCGGTGAGTATTTTCGCGTCTTTGGAGATGCAATTAATGTCGTAGCCGACACCGCCAGGGGAAATCACGCCGGTTTCCATGTCAAAGGCAGCAACCCCTCCAATTGGAAAGCCGTAGCCCTCGTGCCCGTCAGGCATCAGGCAGGCGTTTTTCACTATTCCCGGAAGGGTGGCGACATTCTTCAGCTGCGAAAAAGACCGGTCCTTGCCCATTGTTTCGAACATTTTTGGTGTGGCAAAAACCTTTCCGGGCACCCTCATCTTGCCCTCCATTTCCATTTCCCACATTGCCTCTCCAATCTGCTTCATGAAAACCACCATTCCTTCTCTGTTTTGCCTGCATTAAGCATAAAAACTCACCCTGCCAATCTTTTTCGCCTGAGGTTGCCTCTTATGCGGGAATTGGTCCAATTTAGCCTCTCCCCTGTTTCTGCGGAAACAGCGTCTCTTGCCTCGCAAGGCTTGGCAAGATCACCTGGAAAAGCGCTGCTCTTCCTGCTGCTTCTCTTACTTCCTGTGCACGCTGACGACGTTTCAGCCTGCCAGAACCTTTCGTCCGCAGGCACCACTTATGTGCTCAACCAGTCAGTCTCAATCTCAGGCTCCACCTGCTTCAATGTCACCGCGGAAAACGTGACGCTGGACTGCAACGGCTCATCGATAACAGGCAATAACGACCCAGTCGCTTGGGGATTATTTTCCGACCAGTTCAACACCACAATAAAAAACTGCACAATCTCCTGGTTCGACCGCGGCATATTCTTCGACGGAACCAGCAGCGGCATAATACAAAACAACACGCTTTATGGCAGCCAGCTTTACCTATCGTCAAGCTCGGGAGCCACTATTCTTGGCAACCAAATCAGGGATTTGGCTAACAATGCGTTCTATATTGATTCCTGTTCGGGTAGCCTGATTCAAAACAACTCTGTGTATGTTTCTGGCCAGAGAGCAATTAATCTGCTGAACTTAAGCTCAGGCAACAATCTCACAGGCAACACATTCATAGCATCAAGCGACGCCATACAAATCACCACTGGAAGCACGGATAACAGGTTTATACAAAATATTGCGAATGCTTCAAGCTCAAGGGCAATTTCCCTCTTTGTGGGTGCCAACAGCAATGTATTCGAAGGCAACAATGTCACTGCCATCAACGATGCCATTTACATCACTTCTGGCGCCAGCCTGAACAATTTCACCTCCAACAGGGCGAACGCCACCACTAACTACTCCATCCGTCTGGACTCCTCTGAGAACGACAACAACACATTCATAGGCAACTCGCTTTCCAGCGGCGAGGGAGGCATTGCAATTTTTGTCAATTCTGGCGGGTCAAATGCCTTTTTGCGAAACAACATAAGCTCCGGAGTCTGGATAAGCGACGGCGATGGCACGAATTCGTACAACAATTCCTCCCAGGGGAACATCTATTATTTCGCGAACGGAACGCCTTCCTGGCTGACCTTTGACATAAGGGACACGAACGGCGACGGATGGGCTGACATAGGCACCTCCCTGCCATTCAATGCCACCACGGTCCCGCCTTACTTCGTTGGCTTGGTGCAAGACTACATTCCCGCCGCGGAGGCGAACTACCTTCCTTCATTGACTTACAACCTTTCTTTCCAAGACGGGGCGGCAGGGCACTGGTTCATAGCATCGGCAGGGGTCACTGACAATGACGGGGGAGGCGACATTACCTTTACCAATGTCACAGTTCAAGGCGGCGGCACCTGCATCTATCTTTCGAATTCAACCTTGGCGACCAACTTCAACGTAAGCTACAACTGCTCAAGTGACCTGCCGGCTACTGCAAATGTCACAATAGGTTTCATGGATTCAACCAGCTACTATGTGCAGTCAGACACAGCCCAGCATGCCTACCCGGACAACCTTCCCTCCCTCTCAAAGCCAACGGTATCCTCTCCGCTCGAAACCAATTCCACGGCAACCTGCAACCCAGGCAATTTCACTGACCCTGACTCTGACAGCGAAAACGCCTCTGCGCGGGCTTGGAGCTGGTACATGAACGGCTCGCTTCTCTCCAACCAGACCAACCAGACGCTTGTGCTCTCTCTGGTTGGCGCCATGCGGGGGGACAACATNNGGCGACAAACATCTCCGCCAACGTGACAGTCTCCAACACCGCCCCCGCCGGCCCGTCTGTCGGCAACTTTGCCGACGCGTCCGCAGGCCACTGGTTCACCGTGAACGGCACGGTCACCGATGACGACGGCGGCACGGACATAGGGGCGACAAACGCCTCCGCCACCGCCGGCTCCTGCGTTTACGTCAGCAACTCCACCAGCGGCACCACCTTCAACGTCAGGTACAACTGCACCGGAACCGCCCCGGGAAGCGCGACAGTCTCAATAGGCTTCACCGACGCAAGCTCCTCCTACGNNNGGCGACAAACATCTCCGCCAACGTCACTGTCAGCAACTCAGCGCCGCAGATAATCAGCAGCACCATCAACTCGTCCAACTACGGCTCAGTCATACTCTACGTAGGCGACACCATGCAGGGCTGGTGCAAGGGCTCTGACAACGACACAGACAATCTCAAGTACTGGTGGGCCTGGTACAAGAACGGAACTTCATTCAGTAGCGGCAGCACAGGCTTTGTAACGCACAACGTTTCCACGAACGTAGCCAACATAACGGGCTCGAACTTGGTGTCTTCCAACTGGACGCTTGAGTGCGAGGCTGATGACGGCACCACCAACACAACCGCGCTCAACAGCAGCCAGACAGCGCTCAACGGCTGCACCCAGCCTTACAACATGACTGGCCAGGCCTATACATTGAACGAGAACCTGGCAATCTCCGGCTCTACGTGCATAAGCGTCGGTGCTTCGGGCATAAACTTCAACTGCGACGGCTTCACTATAACAGGAAACAACACCACAGGGACATACGGATTCTACACCACGCAGTTCAACAC
>DUFS01000047.1 GCA_013331805.1 Microcaldota archaeon
AAGAAAATCTTAAGGGCTTACGGCTGAACGCGCAGGCTTAAAAACGCTTTGTGGTAAAAGATGAAAACTAAGGTGGAGCTATGGTGGACCTATTTGATAGGGCTGCGATCACACACTTGGCCAGGCTTCATCAGCTAGTACACACTAACTTTGAGAAATTTAAGACTGCAAAAGCTGCTGATGACGCGAATTTTATCGCTGCTAAAATAATTGAAGACACAAGCGATAGCGCAGAAATAGCAAAAATATTTGTTGAATTTTGTAGAAAACACAACTGGCACGAGCCCCTTGAAACAGCCGCCGCCAGTAAAGTCCTGCGCAAAGATATGTTTTCCTACATCAACGTAACTCTCTATTATGTGGGAAAGAAAGATATAGACGAGAGAACTTCCAGCATGCGGCAACGCAAAGCCACTGCTGCGGCTCCTGAAAAACGTGCGGAAAAAAAGCGGACGCAGCGGCAATAGCAAGTCAGAAAAAACCCTTACTGCATCTTGGGCATGCGCGAAAGCGCGAGCTCCTTACTGATGAGCTCCTCAAGCACTTCCTTTGCGATCACGCGCCTGCCGCCGATTTTCTCATGAGGCACCCTGTTGCGGTCCAGCCTGCGCTCGAACGCATTCCTCTTTATCTTGATGCCGCGCGATGACATTTCAGTAACCGCATCGCCCACGTCGTAGTAGTTTTTGCAGATGTGCGACAGCCCCTCGATTGCGCTTTTTGGGACCCAGCGCTGGGTGCCGATTTTCAGCGAGGGGATTGAATTCTTTTCTATCCTCCCAATGAACGCACGCAGGTTCAGCTTCTCGTACTTCTTCAGCTCGTTGAATGCCTGCTTCACAGAGTAATATTCGTTGGAAAGGGCCACCCAGTCCTGGATGACAGGTTTTGGAATGAGCCGTTTGCTTCCGATTTTTTCAGAATGGACCGAGCGCCTCTCGACACGCCCGCCAAAAGCCCTGAATGAAAGAGGCACGCCGCCCTTTCGAAGCTCCTCGTATGCCTCCTCGAGTGTGAAAAGTCCCATGCCTTTCAGCCTGTCCTTCTCGAGCTTGTCCTGTGAATAGAGTTCCTTTGCGCGGACCACTATGCCCGAAATGCTCTCGTGGAGCTCTTTTTCAACAGCTGCGCGCTTGGACTTCATGTCGGTGATTTTCATCCCCTTGAGCCTGGTGACTACCGGGTCCTTGATTGTTTTTTCTATGACTATCCTTTTTCCACGAGGCATGATTCCACCTTTGGGGGCTTTTTTCATAAATACATAATTTACCTAATTCTATCAAACAACCTATTTATAAGACTTTCGACATCTTTCGCCTATAACGACCCTGATTCGCCCCACGGAGAAGTGATGTGCCGACAACATTTAAATATTCTTTCTAGAAGGTCAGAAGCACATGGAATTCCACCTCTGCGCCCGTTGCGCCCCCAGATATCATGATCTTGGGGTGGCCACATCTTCTCCACGAGACGAGGCGTGCCACATCTGCAAGGGCGCCCTTTTGCAAATTCAAAAGTTAGTTGCGCAGGCTGTGGACCTTTCAGACGCATTTGAATGGTCTAGTTTTTCCGTGTCTTCCTCCTTTCCATCCTCTTGCCTGGTCAGGGAGGAGGAAATTGCTGATTTTGCAGGGCCTGGAAAATTCACTTCGCTGAAAAACCAGATCAACTCTGAGTTATCCGGGATGATTTCAAAGGAAACTGGCAAAAAAAACGCCCAGCGGAATGCGGATGCGGCATTCGAATTCGATTTCATAAACAGTAAGTGCGCAGCCCGCCCAATGCCTCTTTTCCTTTTCGGGAGATACATCAAGCTCTCCCGTAGGCACTGCCAGAGCAGATGGCACTGCTCTTCCTGCAGGGGGAAAGGATGCGCCTATTGCATGGGCAGCGGGATGAATTATCCTTCTGTTGAGGACGAAATCGGAAAAGCCGTCCTTCCTTTCTTTTCCGCCAAGGAATGCATTTTGCACGCAAGCGGCAGGGAGGACGTTGACGTGCGCTGCATTGGGGGGAGGCCATTTGTGATGGAGATCCGGTCCCCGAAAAAAAGAAAGGAGGATGTTTCCCAAATTGAGCTGGAGCTTTCGAAAAACCAGCACGTGAAGGCTGCTGGACTGAAAATTGTTCGCCAGGGGATGATAGACGCTGTTTGCAATTCGCACTTTGACAAGGAATATTCTGCCCTTGTGTCGGCAGACCGGCCACTGAACGCCGAGGATGCGCGGATTTGCGAATCGCTTTCCGGTTCAGTGCTTTTACAAAAGACTCCCAACCGGGTGCTTTCCAGGAGGGCTGATCTGGAAAGGCAACGGCGGGTGCATGCAGTCCGGGCGGATCTTGCTGAAGGCGGAAGGCTGACGCTTCGGATTTTTGCCGAAGCAGGGACCTACATAAAGGAATTCATCCATTCGGACGGCGGGCGCACAACGCCCAGCCTTTCAGAAGCGCTCGGCTGCAAGGCGACATGTGAGGAGCTGGACGTCATTCGAATCCAAGATTACTTTCTTGAGACGCTCCTATAATACATTAAATAGCTTGGTATCGATTCACTGGCATGCTTGAAATCTTTTCACCCCAGCCAGAAATACCTGGCCTTGCACTGCGCTCGCTTGCGGCGCTGGCATTCACTTGCGCGGCGGCGTATTTCGACGCGTTCAACAAGAAGTGGGTGCCGAATTACCTGGTCTACGGCTTTTTGGGGTGCGCACTTGCGCTTAATGTCCTATTCTTCGACTCTGCACTTTTCATCCAGGCGCTCGTCATTGCTGCCGCGGTCTTCGGTTCCACGTATTTGCTTTACAAGGCAGGGCAACTGGGAGGCGCGGACGCATACGTCCTGACCTCGATATCGCTTTGCGTCCCTTATTTGTCCAAACCCTTCCTGGCAGGGGAGCAATCTGTCCCATATCCATTCATACTTTCAGTCCTTGCCCCCACAGGACTTGCCTTCATACTGCACATGGTGGCGCGCTTCCTTCCATACATCTCGAGGAAAATTTCGAAGGGGGAAGTGAGGTTCGGCCTAACGAAGATTGCCGGGCCACTGCTTTTGCTCCTTGCATTCGCATTTTTCATTTACTCGATTTCGATCCTTCCGGTTGCGCTGCCGATCCAGTATGTCGCGATTTTGTCATTCCTGTTTGCTTCGTTGTTTTTCTTCTCACTTTTCAAGGAGGAGATAAAGGACAGCATGGTGGAGATGGTCCCGGTTTCCCGCCTTCAGGAGGAGGACGTGCTTGCACTTGAGAAGATGGACAAGCATCTTGCCAAGAAACTTGGGCTGTCGCCACTAATCGGGAAAGCCGCCATTGCAATTTTGAAAAAATCGAAGCTGAAGCGCGTGCCTGTGTACACCGGGATGCCATTTTTCCTCCCGTACCTCTTGCTCGGGCTTGCCTTCAGCCTGCTTTTCGGAGACCTGCTTTACTACCTGGCAAGGTTCTGAGGAATTCAGCCTTGCCTTCCTGACTTTTCCTGCGCGTCTGATGCGGCCAAAGCAAGGCTGTTCTTTTCCTCATCAGAGTAGCCGAACTCATCCAGGCCTTTTGATATTGCAAGGATAGTTGGCTTGGAGGGTGGGGCGAATGAAGGCTGCCCGGAAAGGACGTGCGTATACGCATCCACAAAGCTTCCGGCCGGAGTTTTTACTTTTACGGAAATTTTTCTGTAGAAATCAGGAATGCCAGATGCCTTGTCAAACGCTTCAGATTGCTCTTGAGAAAGGAAATAGATTGCCCCGGGCACGGACGAGGAAGCGTCAGCCTCAAGATTGGGGATGCCAAACTCAGTGTTCCTGCTGGTCTGGAATGCCAGCCGGTAGCCCTGCAGCAGCGCAGGGGAGGCGCTTGCTGCCCCCCCTGAACGGGAAAGCATGGTGCTGGCGTCGAGATTGGTGCCATAGGCGAAAAACGCGACCGGTTTTTGCTCGGGCTTGGGAAGGGCTATGGCTACGAGGAAAACAAGAGACACTATGACGAGGGCAGTGAAGAGCATTTGCAGCTTTTTTGCCATTTATTTCACCTAGAAAAACGAGGAAAGCCCCTTCTGCTCGCCCTTGAACTTCAAGTCATCCTCGGAATAGCCAAGCTCCTTCAGTATTTTCAGCACCGAAGGCAGAACCTGATTGTCAATGTAGTAGTTCGGGTCGTAGTCCTGCGCATATTCTGCAAGGCAAGCCTTTTCCGAAATGGTGGAGCCCTTTTTGGTGATCACGTACCCTATGACCGTGCCACGCTCAATCTGGACCCCCATTTTTATCGCCTTTTCAGCAGCTGAAAGCTCGGGCGACTTTATGTCGTATTTCCGGGGGTCCTTGCGCATCTGCGTGTAGATCGTCAGGTCCTCGAGGGGAACCTTGCCTTGTTTCAGCCTTTCAATCACGTCCTTCACCACCTTCACGGCCATTTCCTTGCTGCCGTGCTTGAGTATTGCCTCCAGGACCCTGCGCTGCGTG
This sequence comes from Microcaldota archaeon, assembly GCA_013331805.1. Classification (GTDB taxonomy): domain Archaea; phylum Micrarchaeota; class Micrarchaeia; order Anstonellales; family Anstonellaceae; genus UBA10161; species UBA10161 sp10161u. The sequence continues at coordinate 4,457 of DUFS01000047.1, forward strand.
GTCTTGGCAATCGCAGACCAGTCGCGGCGGACAAGCTCAAAGCCGCGTATCTTTATCCTGCCATCCTCGCCTAAAAGTGCGTATTTCTTTTTTGCCCCGGTCTCCTTGTCGCCCGAGACCTTCTTGGTGACGAACACACCACGCGGGTAAAAGCCTTCGAGCTCAAGCTCCATGTCGCCGGGAAGCTCGCTGTTCACCTTTTTCATGAAGGAAAGCGCGTCCTCCTTGGTTTTGCTTCCCAAAAGCAAAAAGATGCTGTCCGTGTCTCCGTAAAGGACCTCGAAGCCGGATTGCGTTGCCTTTTCAATCGTCTCCTGGATGAAGTGCCTGCCCCAGGCTGTGACCGATTCGCCGCAGTCGCGCGAGTACCAGCGCGAGCGGGGGTAGGCAAGGTAGCCGTAGTAGGAGTTGGCAAGTATTTTCAGGGACTGGACCCGCGCAAAAGCCTGCTCGTGCTCCGGAGTGTCCTTGTCTGCCTTTTTCAGGCGCTTTTTCATCTCGCCCCTCATTTTGATGAGCTCTTCAAGGACGGTCGGTATCAGGCCGCGGGGCTTTTTGAGGAACCTGTGCCCGTTCGGCGATATGAAGCAGTCGGAATCAGGAACGCTTTTTGGTGGATTGAGCGTGAACGGGTCGATGTTGTGCGAGGTGATTATTGAGGGGTACAAGCCGCGGAAGTCGAACACCACCATGTTTTCGTATATCCCCGGCTGCGGAAGCTTGACGAACGCGCCTTTTATCGGCCCAAGCTCCCGCTCATGCGCAAGCGCATCATTAGGCTTGCTCGGGATTACCGCACGGTGCTCAAAGCTTTTGTGCATGAGCAATGATTCCACCAGCTGGCCCGCAGTGGCGCTTGAAACGTCAAAAAGCGGCAGGCGCGTGAGCCTGCCCATTTCCACCATGAGGGGGAGGAGAATTTTGCCTATTTCCATCGTGGCAAGCGCATCGAACCGTGAGTAGTCCGCAAGCGCTGCCGAAAGGTTTTCATCGTCCCACATTTTCCAGATGTCCAGCTTGCCCACCATGAGCTTCTTTTTTCCTGTCAGCTCCTCATACGCGTTCTCAAGAGTGTATTTGGAAACCTTGAACGCGCCTATGAAGCCCATGAACCGCACCAAGGGGTATAGGTCCACATGGATCCTGCCGGTTATTTCGGCAACGTCGCGTATGCCCTGCCGCCTCACACGGAATGAGGAACCGTCCCTGCCTATTGAGAAGTCCAGCCCGTTCGCATCCGCACGCGCCTTGAGGTAGGGCAGGTCGAAAACAGTGCTGTTGTAGCCAAGGAGGACCTCGGTGTCCTTTTCCTTGACGGTTTCCAGGAATTTCTTTATCATTTCGCGCTCATCCTTGCAAACAATGACGAAGTCGCGGTCGATTTTCTTGCTTGTGATGACTTTCCGCTCGCCGTCGATTTCGTAGCTTATCATTATCACTTCGTCCTTGTCCGGGCGGGGGCTGCCTTTTGGATTGTAGGTTTCGATGTCAAAGGACATTGTGCGAAGGGAGACCTTGGAATCCCTTTTGCTTATGATTTTCTTGATGAACCTGCCCTCGCGCTCATAGGTAAGCTCTGTGAATGGCGCAAGGCCCTTGTCAATCAGGTAACGCCTCCCAAAGGGGATGCCGTTCTCGTAAACGGGGTATTTTTTTGCCAATTCCCCGCTCACGTGCGGGATGTCGTAGGGGCGCTCGCAGTAGACCTTCCATATTTCCTTTTCCTTGCCAAGCACGCTCATCGCAGCCCGCTCGCACCTGGTCGGTGAGACCTGCCTGTCGCGCGAAGGGACCTTTGCGCCCATTATTTCCTTTTCTGCGCCCTTTGGTGCGTCTAGGTAGAAGTAGGGCTCGTATTCGTCGTAAAGGCGGACAAGATGCCTGCCCTTGAGAAGCAGCCGGACCAGCGTCTTGCCGCCTTTAATCCTATAATCGACATCGATGAGCGTTGCCTTTTTCCTTACCACGAAAATTTCCCCCTTTCTTACTTACCAACAAGCATTAATTAATTACCCGCCAATTCGTTGCATGGAAACTTCGGAATTGGTGGGCATGGCGGCTGCCGTTCTGACCATGCTTTCCACAGTGCCGCAGGTAATGAAGAGCATCAAGACCAGAAGCACGCACGATTTGTCGTGGGGCTGGCTGGCGATAATCACCTCTGCCCTTTTCTTATGGGTGATTTACGGCATGATGATTTCAAGCCTGCCCGTGGTGGTTGCAAATTCGGTCTCGGGGGCCCTTTTTGTGGCGCTTATCGCACTCAAATTCAAATACGGATAACGGGGAGGATTTTAAACCTGCACTCCGATTTTGCAGCATCCTATTTTGGAGGTGTTCCAATGGCAATAAATGTGGCAGTTAACGGATTTGGGAGGATTGGAAAGCTAGTGGTGCGCGCTGCCTTTGAGCGCGGTTTTGTGGGCAAGAAATTCGACATTGTTGCGATAAACGATACGCACGACCCCAAGCTCTCCGCCCATTTGTTCAAGTATGATTCCACGCAGGGGAGGTTTTCCGGAACAGTGAAGAGCGAACAGGGCAAGCTCACGATCAACGGTCATGAGATGGCTGTTGTTTCCTCGCGCGACCCGGCAACGCTGAATTGGGGCGCGATGGGCGTGGATTTGGTGCTGGAATGCACTGGCGCGTTCACAGACAGGGCTGGTTCTTCCAAACACCTGCAGGCCGGCGCAAAAAAGGTGCTTATCTCCGCCCCATGCAAGGGAGGCGAAGCCGATGCGACAGTGGTGATTGGTGTCAATGATGAGGCGTACGACAAGAAAAAACACAATATCGTTTCAATAGGCTCGTGCACCACCAACTGCCTTGCCCCTGTTGCCAAGGTGCTGGACGACAGTTTCGGCATTGAAAGCGGCTTCATGACCACCTGCCATGCCTATACCAACGACCAGCTCATACTGGATGCCAACCACAAGGACTTCAGGAGGGCGCGAGCCGGAGCTGTGAACATAATCCCCACCAGCACCGGGGCGGCAAAGGCTATTGGGGAAGTGATTCCAAAACTGAAAGGGAAGATGGACGGGCTGGCACTTCGCGTTCCCATTCCTGTGGGCTCGGTGAACGATTTGTCTGTCCTGCTTTCGAAGGAAGCGAAAAAGGAGAAGATAAACGCCGCGCTGAAAAAGGCTGCCGAGGGAAAGATGAAAGGCATCTTGCAATACACCGAAGACCCCATTGTCTCACAAGACATCGTGCACACAGAAGTGAGCTCCATTGTGGACGGCTTGTCCACGCTTGCAATCGGAAAAACCGCAAAAGTGCTTTCCTGGTACGATAATGAATGGGGCTTTTCCAACAGGATGGTGGAAATGGCCTCAAGGATGTTCTAGGAAGTGGTATTCTTGAAACTCATGGCGATTTTTGCAGCCCGCTTCCTGATCCTCGCGCCCATGGCATTCTGCATATTCGTCATCCTTGCAAGCGAGGAAAAAATGGTGCGGCTGCTTGCGGTAATCAGCCTCATTGTGCTGGAGCAGGCCCGCGAGTTCATGCTGGTTCAAAGCATGAAGGATTTGGGCAAAAAAGACAGGCACTAGCTGGGCAAAGCTTCGTACGGATTGGAATACAGAGATTCCAATGCAACAAGAAAAAGCCCTGCCCGGCTGTTTTGGGCAAGCATAATAAACATTAGCGCAAGTAATCTCCGCAACGAGGGAAATGCCTGTGTTCTGGTTGCCTATCTCTTGCCCTGAAGGAATGGTAAAGAGAAGTAGGCCCGCGCAAAAGCGCGGGCAAGGCGACCAGTTTTCTGTCAGAGACAGAAACAAAAGACGGGCATTTCCTCTGTTGGGATATTGGCAGAGCCGAATATTTAAAGGTTCCTATACGGACTAACATAAAAAGCGACAAATGGGTAATAATTTGGACAAACCCGGGAAAGCCAAGGCGTCAGACATTGCCGAAATGCCGGACGGGCTAAAGGAACTTTTGGACGCGCCAGTGGAGGAAGGAACTCCCCCCGCCATTCTTCTTCCTGCGCAGGAAAACGCGGCGCAGGGGCTCCTTAATCCAGCGCAACAGCAACCGCAGCTGCCCAAGACCCAAAGGGAAACCGAACTGGATGGGTTCATAGCCGCAAGGCAGGGAATAATTGAGAAACTCAGGGAAAAAAACCCGCAAGTATCCCAAGCCAGGCGGAAAATCGCTGAAATGGTGCCCGTCATCCGCGGAAGCGGGGCAAGCCACACAATGAAGCTTGCCGCAGAAGCCGAGCACATTGAGTTTTCAATCGCGACCGAAGCGTATACGCCGAAAAAGGAGAAGGAGCTCATAAAGCGCCTGCGCGACATCCGCCAGGAGCTTTCCAAGCACAAGGAAATCGACGACGCCAGGAAGGCCGTGGAGGCGGAAAGGCGCAGGCTGCACGAGCTCGTTTCCGAAATCCGGTTCCTGGAGCGCGGGCTTGACGAGGCGAGAAAAAAGTGCGATGCCGCTTACGCGGAAGTCCTGGCCGAAAGGAAGGCTGCATACGAAGCCAGGCAGAAAAATCGGGAGGAAAGGCGCCAGAAACAATATGATGAACTCAAGCACCGCGTGCATGAGCAGAAAAAAAGGGAGTACGCGGATGAGATCAAGCCCTATATGAAGGATTACGACGACACCGTTTCAATGGATGAAATCGTGCAGATCGAAAAGAAGGGCAAGAAAGACGGAAAGGAAAGCCCCTGACGCTCTTTGATGGACAGCTGGGCGGGAAAAGAGACGACAAGCCCGATTTTTGCTACCAGCGGCCGGTCAGGCCGAATTTTAGGCGCTCTGCTTCGAAAAAAAGGTTTTCAATGAGCCAGTAGAGTGGGAACCTTTCGGGCGCCGCGTTTGAAATGTCCACGATGGCGCCGTTCCTGTGCTTCCTCATGAAAAATTCCACCACAGAATCGCCGAAAAGCGAAAGGGGAAGCCTGCGCGCCAGGTCCTTTTTCATGTCAGGGAGGATGGCGCTTCTCCAAAGGGCATCATAGTCCTTTCCCTGCAGGATTGCGTCCGCGCAAAGCTTCCCGCTCATGAGCGCGTACTTGATCCCAAACCCCATGAACGGGTCCTGGAACCCCGCGGCTTCACCAATTAGGATTTTGCCCCCGGAATACCCGGTTTTCGGCACCCTGACCGTTCCAGAGCCGCCGAATGCGGATATTTTTTTCTTCCCGCCCAAAAAATCACGGAGTATTTTGCGCTCGCGTATTGCCTTATTTGTAAGCGCAAAAAGCTTCGGAACGTGAGGTTGGGAAACGCAGTTCACAAACTCTATTTGGTCTTTGCTTATGGGGAATATGTAGCTGTACCACCCCTTGGGCGAGTAGCGGTCGTCGAAAACCACGAGCAGGCGGTCCCGCGGGAAATCCGAATCTTCGTAAATCCCGCCAAGCGCGGCAAAGTCGCAGCCGCTTCCCCCTGCTGCGATTATGTCACAAGCAGAGGGCGCCTCGCGGGAATTGAAGCGAAAAGCCGCCCCGAGCTTTTCAGCCTCCTTGAAAAGCGCGTATTCCAGCGAGCGCCTACCGCCGCGTTCCACAAATGGGATTTTCTTGTGCTGGCCTGTATCAAGCTCAATGTCGCGGCTCCTGGTCCCGAAAATGACCTTGGAAAAGTAACGGAAATCGACTTTCGCGCCCAGGCCCATCTCTTTCATGAATTCGCGCGGGTCGTTTATGTACTTGATGCCCTGCAGGTTGGCGGGAAAGCGCAGGCCAACGTCGGCGCGCTTTTCAAAAACCGTCACCTGCTCCCCGCCTTTTGCAAGGTTGATGGCAGCACAGAGGCCGGCAGGCCCTGCACCAAGTATTTTTTTCAAATGCCCACCACCAGGTTCATAAGAAGAGCAGCTTGAGGTAAAAAAGCGGCGAGGTATACCCCTTTTTCGCCTCGGGGTTGGAAAAGGTGCCGGATATGGCTTCCCTTGCCCTGTCGGAGGATGACGCCTTGGATATCACAAAATTCAACAGCCACTCCACCTTGCCCAGCCTCTGCATGTTGTAGCTCATGGAAAGCTCGCCCCCTATTTCCTTCCAGAGAAGCTCTTCATAGTGTGAGAGGAATTTTTCAGTTGTGTCCCCTGCTGAAAGCGCCTGGTCAGCGATGGTTGCCGCAAGCTTTCCCGAAAGCATGGCATTGCCGATTCCTTCCCCGGAAAACGGGTCAACCAGCCCTGCCGCATCCCCCACCAACAAGATGCCGTCTGCGTGGACTTTGCGCCTGATCGAGCCAAGCGGAAGCGACCAGGCGGCGATCGGCGAGACCTGCTTTGCCCCTGCAAAGCGCTCCTCGAAAAGCGGGTTGTTCTCAATTATGTCCAGCATTGCCTTGTGTAGGCTGATGCTGGTTTTTTTCATGTCAGACATTATCATGCCCAAGCCGACGTTCATGAGGCCGCCGTCTGCGGGGAAGATCCAGAAATAGCCCGGAAGGATGGATTTCACAAAATGGATTTCCAATGTGCCGTCATTTCCCCTGACCCCAGAATAGTAGGCGCGGTAGGCCACGCAGGTGTGATTTGGATCGATTCGGGCGCCCCGAACCTCGCGCGCAATGAGTGAGGAGGCGCCGTCGGCGCCGATTATTATGCCTGCATGGAATTCCTTTTCAGCCCCGCCAGCGAGAGATGCCTTTACCCCTATGATTTTGCCGCCCTCCTTCACCACAGAGGTGACCAGCGCCCCCTCGAGGACTTTTGAGGTGTTTTTGGCGTGTGAAAAAAGCAGGCCGTCATATACAATCCGCCTGCACACGTAGCCTTTTTCTATGCCCTTGTCGCCCCTGCGGAAGGGGATGGTGATCGACTTGCCGTTTGGGGAGGAGAAGGTGAGCCCGGTTACTTGGCCGTGCTCTGCTTTTTGGAGGCGTTCGATCAGCCCAAGCTCGGATAAGATGCCCACGGACTTCCCAGAGACCGCATCGCCGCAGGTCTTGTCCCTTGGAAAAATGCCTTTTTCCAAAACAAGGACTTTCCTTCCTTTCATTCCAAGGAAGGCAGCCGCGGTTGAGCCCCCAGGCCCCCCACCCACAACTATGACATCGAAGTTTTCAACCTCAGGCACAGTAAACACCCTTGATGGATTTCAGGTTCCTTCTGATGGCTAACCAATAAAAAATCACCACAGGGATTTTTTACCTTTGTCTTCATTTTTTTGCGTATGGGCAACAGCACGATCTTTTCCGGGCTCAAAGTCACGCTATTCGGGCACGCGAGTGTGATGCTAGAGGCGGACGGGCTGAGATTCTACATTGACCCTTTTGTCCTGCCAAAAAGCGTGGAGGCGGCGGACGCCATACTTTACACACACGGACACTTTGACCACTGCGTTCCTGCGCCATCAATAACCAACCAGAATACGATCTCAATAGGGCATGGTTGCAAGCTTCCTGGCCGTGTTATCGAGATAGGGGGCAGGGAAAACGTAAAGGGCGCTGTTGTGGAAGCAGTGCACGCGTACAATATCAGCAAACCATTCCACCCAAAAGGCTCGGGCGCGGGCTATTTGGTGTAATTCAAGTCAGTGAGGACCTATCATGCAGGAGACACAGACTTTATCCCGGAAATGAAGGACATCCG
>DUFS01000001.1 GCA_013331805.1 Microcaldota archaeon
CTAAAAAGCAGGGTTTTATAAATAACAGAAAAATTGCAAGTTCTTTATAAAACATAAGTAAAAGTCATTATTAATCAATTTCCGCATATATGGCCGGTGATCGGATGGCTAAGCGAAGGGAAGGCGAAGCTGCTGTTTTTCCCACTATCCACCAGTTCAACGGCAAAACGAAAGAGCTGATGCGGCTCATCAACAGCCCGAGCACCATCAAGGCGTACAAGGAACTCCTCAAGGAGCTCAAATGCGAGCCGTCCGAAGTCGGCGCCAAGCTCAGGGAGCGCGTCTGGAAGGGGAAAAGCCCACGCGATATACTGGAAGAACTGGATGAGGGCTGAGCGAAAGCTTCCTGTTGACCAGCATCAGCCTGTCCCTGAATGCTGCAGGCGTCAGTATTTCCGGAGTTTGGAGGCCCGCAGCCATGTTTATCCTTTCGATTTCTTCAAGCGCAATTGCTTTCAGCAGGTGCTCCCTGTTCCAGGTAAGAAGGACGTCAACGCCATTGGTCGAGCACAGGGCGACTATGGCGGCATCACCCGAACCAATGGAAAACTTTTTAGAATACTTGTCAGCCAAATTTTTCGCTTCCCTTGTGATCTTTGCTTCGCTCTGGAAGATGGTCCGGTAAACCATGTGCAGCGGCGGCTTCTCAAGAAGTTCCCGATAGACCGCCTTAAGCCCTACCCGCTCCACGTCAAAATCCAGCATTATGTAGATTGCAAGCTTTGAGAACACGCACCGCTCGTAATGCTGCTGCCTGTGAGCCGGTATCTGCCCGCCACTTTCGAGCAGCGGACCATAAACCGCAGCAAGGGACACAAGGTCGCTGACAACGTTGGTATCCACTGTCATTGAACGTATTTTTGCCAATCCTTCTGCGAATTTTGTCATCCGTACATCTTCAGAGGGTATGCTACCTCCCCAACGAATAACGAGAAGAAAATCTATATTTATTCGCCCTATTACACGTCAAACCCTTCCGTATCCATCCATTCCGCCTTTACCAAGCACCACCAATCTTGGGCAAGTCCGGCTAACAGATAGTCGTACGGCAGCCAGCCGTAGCCTTTGTCGCCCCAGCTTTCGCCCCAACTATTACGAATGAGAAATGCGCCTACTTTTTCGTTATCGCCGGAACCAATCGAAAGCGAGTCATCGTAGCCAACCGCGAGAACGGCATGTCCTCCCAATATCGATTCGCCTCGTTTTGGATAGGGAATTTTGCCATCAACAGCTCCTTTTATCGATTCGAACACCTGGAAGCCGAACATCACGGGCAGGGAGGAAGCGAGAGTCTGTTTTATTTCAAGAAGAGTGGAGTCCTTATTCTTCGAAGGAATGCCGGCAGCCTTTTCGTCCAGCCTGAAATACGAGAGGGCCTGGTAGTTGCTTGCGTAGGAGTAGCAGAAGGCAGGCGGCGCGTCGTCAATGCCAGGGTAGCCGGTTGGGGGGGAACCCTTGGGGGGATCGTGTGAGGCGTTTGTGCCCCCTAGGGCGTAGCTCCAGTATTTCTCAGGAGGGGAGCCGAAAAGCGCGAGGGAGCCCATGGTGGTGCGGATGTATGCCCCTGAGTCGCCCTTTTCCATCATCAGGTCGCGCGTGGCCTTGTAGATGAACAGGCGCGAAAGGGGCGTATCCTTGCCAAATGCACGCTTGTTGTGATAGGCCAGGAGCGCTGCTGCCGCATTCGCCGTGCAGCTGCCAATGTTCCCCTGGTCGAAGATGGGAGGACACCACTCTCGGAGGTCGGTTTTGGAGGGCAGGGAGGTTAATTTGGGGGTTTTTAGGAGTTTGGCGACTGTTGGGGTGTCCTTGGTATAGTCGCGGGAGTCCGGAAGGTCGGGAAGCCAGCCGAAAGAGTAGGGAAATTGGCGTTTTTTGGAAGAAGCAGGCATGGATAAGCACCTCCGGTAAGGGAATGGAAGAGAAAACGTAAATGTGTATCTGGTTACTGCCTGTCCTTGTGATAGAGGTCCAGAATCACAAGCTTGTCCTCCTCTTTCAAGTAGGCGTAGGAGAGCCGGAAAGGCGCCACATAGACCTCGCGGGTGCCCTTGCGTGCGTATTTCATGGGCTTGCCTATTTCTGGATTCTCAATTATCTTGCGAAGCTGATTCTTGAGCTTTTCCTTAAGCGAGTTGTCCTTTATTTTCCTGAAAAGATGGCTAAAATTAGGAGAATAACTTACAGCTACCATTTTTCCAGCTCCGCGAGGAACTCCTCCTTGGATTTGGAAACGAACTTGCCCTCAAGGTAGCCCTTCCAGGCCTTTTCGGTCCTTGCGGCGAATTCCAAATCCCCTGCCAGATTCTTGTCAAAGCTGTCCGCCTTTTTCAGGATAAGCTGGTCTTCGTTCCTTATCACTACCAGCTTTTCGCCCTCCTTTATGCCGTAGCGGAGGTCGGCGGGTATCACTATCTGGCCCTTGGAGCTCATGCGGGTTATGTCTATAGATGCCATAGGTAAGATCTGTCTTACTTCATTTATAATCCTATGCCCAAGGAAGGCAGTCTCCATGCCAAAAGATGCCGTTTCGGCGCTTAAAAATCTGCGTAGAGTAGGATGCCGGTGGCTTGCGGCGGGTTAAGCGTAAAAGTTTGGCGGTCCAGGCTATCCGTAAACGCCCTTCCTGTGGTAGATTTTTGCTATCAGTACGGTGTTTCCCTCAATGGAATAGACAACCCTCCGCTTTCCGATGTGGAGGCGCCATTTGTTCTTGAGGATGTTTGAAAGCGGCTCAGGGCAGGGCTTATCGCCTGATGACATGAAGGCCGCAATGGAGTCGCTGCAGTCAGAATACAAAACGCTCCGGGGCGCATACGACACCTGTTTTGACGTAAAGGAGCACGCAAAACTGGTGCTCGATTATTACAACACAACACTCAACAGCTATGAATTGAGGGCGCAGGACCTGACAGGCAGGGGAATCAACGCGAGCAATCTTCTCGATCTTGTGGGCAATGCGCGATCGCAGATAACGGCTCCGCTGAAGAACGGCGTCAATTCAGCAACAAATTCATCGCAGTTGAGGATGATATTGTACCAATACTGCCTGTATGACGGGTGCGCGAACGGCACCAACTTCCATATGGCGACGAAGTTCGAGGCCATGAGGATGGCTGACTTGCTTGCAGCGATGTCCCAGAAAGCGGCCGAGCAAGGCCTCAGCAGCAATGTCAGTGCGGTGCAGGCATCCCTGAACGCTGCGAACACGGAAATCGGCTCCTGGAAAACCAATGATGCCAAGCCGGACCAACTCAAGGCAGCTTGGACGGACATCGTGTCGGCTGCCAAGGGAAGCCATGGCATATTCATTGCGCTCAATAGCAGTGGCGCGGATTGAGATGTGGTATTCATGAAGTTTGACAAGAACCTGGCGGCCCTTCTGGCCCTGTGCGCAATATTGCTGATTCTGGCTTATGTTGCATCCCAGAAAGGGCAGCAGGCGCAGAATAACGGCATCATCAACGAGCCCCAGGTGCAGCTTGAAAACACTGCCGCCAGCCAGAACCGGACTCAGAATGGAAGCACCGCCATTGCCAATCCGGCGTCAGTCTATTGTATTCAGCATGGCGGCATAATCAAAATAATTACAGATCCTGACGGAAGCCAGAGAGGAATATGCGTGTTCCCGGACGGATCGCAATGCGACGAGTGGGCATATTACAGGGGAGAGTGCTCACCGGCCAACCGGACTGCGGGACAGGCGCCAGAGGGGAACATAACCGGCCTGGGCGGCATAGGCACGCCAGGGGGGAACGTATCCGACCTGACGAACGGGCCCGACATATCCATAATCCCGACGCCCCCGGAGAACGTGTCCGGCCTGTACGAATCCGATTTTCTAGTCGTGGACGACTCGCTGCCGAGCCTCCTGACGAGCCAGAAGCCGACCGAACTGCCGCCGCCTCCTGCAGGATAAAACCAGATAAGCGAATCTTTCAAAATCCAATTCAAGCAGATATAGCATAAGACATATATTCTGAGACAATTCGGCGTCTATCTTTTTTGGAAGCGGAAGTCGGCCCCCCTATGTCGCTCGTCTTCGCGCCAGCAGTTAAATGTTCCATTTGTATAGCAATTTATGTCCCTCACTATAGGTGCTGGGCGGAAAAGGCGCAAATTGGTGGACAAGCTTCCGAAAACTTATCAATCCTAATCACGATAGCAGGAAAGTCACGAATTCGCGCCACAGGCCCTTTATCCTTCTTGCCTTGACCTTGCCCAGGAGCGCCCAGCCCTTGGGCGTGGTTTCGTAAAGCCTGCGGGCGTGGCTGGCGTTGGTGTCCAGGCGGCTTTTCAGGAGCCCTGCCTTTTCCATGCTGGCAAGGAGGGCGTAAATGGTGGAGGGCTTGCACTGCAGGAAGCCCACGCTTTTTATGTCTTCTATAAGCGAATAGGCATGGTGGGGACCATTATGCAGCCTCCAGAGGAAAAAGAGCGTGAGGACAGGGGCGCGCTTCACCTTTGCCGCAGGCAAACCCTTGGTTTCAATATATTTGGCAGTTTCCATGGGCCTATTTGGAAGGCATGGCTTATAAATTTATTCCATTAAATGGAATATGCCAAAAAATGGACTATTTGCGGTGCGGATATGCCTGAAGAATACTCAATACTGTGCGAAAGGCTCACCAAGAAGTTTGAGAATGTCGTGGCAGTGGACAACCTGTCGCTGCGCGTGAAAAAGGGCGAGCTTTTCGGCTTCCTTGGCCCGAACGGCGCAGGAAAAACGACCACGATCAACATGCTGACCACCCTTTTGCCGAAAACCGCAGGCAAGGCAAGGGTGGCGGAATTTGATCTGGAAAGCCAGGCTGCGCTGATCAGGAGCAGGATCGGCGTGGTGCCGCAGAGGTTCTCGCTTTTCGAGGAGCTCACCCCCATGGAAAACCTCTGGTACCTGGGGGAGCTCTATGAAATGAAAAAGGAGGACATTGAAAAAAGGGGGGCTGAACTGCTCAGGATTGTTGAACTTTATGAAAAGAAGGACATACCTTCAGGCACCTTTTCAGGCGGCATGAAGCAGCGGCTTTCTGTTGCCGCAGGCCTTCTCCACCAGCCCGAGATACTTTTCCTGGACGAGCCCACCACGGGCCTGGATCCGCAGTCGAGGATTGCGCTTCGCGAGCTCACTGCCTCGCTCAACAGGTCAGGGATAACGGTCATTTACACCACGCACGACATGGACGAGGCTGACAAGCTCTGCCAGAGAATTGCGATAATGAATTACGGGAAACTGGTCGCGTTAGGCACCCCGAGCGAGCTCAAGGAGCTGCAGGGGCACACGCATAAAATACAGCTCGAGCTGGACAGCCACAGCCCAGAAATCCTGGACAGCCTGAAGAAGCTTGCAGGCGCTATTTCAATTGTTGCAAATGGGAACAAGGTCGAGATGCGCGTGAAAAGGCTCAAGCCCAGGCTGGTGCAGACGCTCTCGGAATTCCTGGACAGGCACAACCTGCGAATGGGCGACTTCACCATAAGCGAGCCCACGCTGGAAGAGGTTTTCATGAGCCTTACGAAAAAGGCGCTGAGGGACTAAGATGGCTGATTCGGAAAAAGGCGGATTGAACGGAATGCGCAATGGGGCAGTGGAACGCACAATCGACCTCAAGAAGATGTGGGCAATTGTCAGGAAGAACTGGATGGTGATGAAGGGGGACAAGATACGGCTGGTCCCGCTTTTCATGTTCCCATTGATAATGATAGTGATTTTCGGATATACTTCGGGCAACATGCCAAAGCATATTTCAGCTGGCGTGGTGGATTACGACAACAGCGATTTTTCCCATGAAGTTTACCGCCAGCTTTCTGGCATGGAGCTCTTTTCATTGAAGTATGTTGTTGGCACTCAGGACGAAGGCAAGCGGCTGATGGACGCGGGCAGCATTAGGGTACTTTTTATCCTCCCAGAAGGCTTGGGGGACAAGGTTGCAAAAGGCGAGCACGCTGAAATAAATGTCATAGTGGACGAGTCCGACTCCTCGGTTGCCCAGATTTCCAAGTCATCTGCGCAGGCATTCGCTGCACGGCTTTCCGAACAGGTGTCTGCAGGGCGAATGAGTGCCATGTCAGCACAGGCGCGGACTGCAGCCGGGCAGCTTGAGGCGGCAAAAAATCTCCTTTCCCAGCAGCCGCAGACTGACCGGCTCAAGGACTCATCAGACTCTTATTACCGCGATGCCCTCTCCGCCTCGACCAAGGCTTCCAAGCTAATCACCGCAACAGCGCAGGAATTGAAGAATTCGCTTGGCTTTTTGGTGGACCAGAACGAGGTGGCCGAAAGCTTCACACCCTCTGCCATAGGCGGCGCCACGCTGCAGCTTTTGGCAGTGGGCGACCAGCAGCAGTCCACACTTCAGCAGATTGCCCTTTATTCTGCCATGGGCGGGTTCAATGCGATGCTTGCAAAGGATTCGGCCCTGCTTTATTCGAATGCAATGGCGCTTGCCGCAAGTTCGGATGCGCAAGCCAGGGCTGCAGGAGTTTCGGCGGAATTGATATCGTCCGCAGGCAAGAGCTTGAACGCGCTCTCGACCGGCGCGGAGAATGCGCCCAATGAAATATCGGTCAATGTGCTTGCGCCTTATGGATACGGGCGGCGCGGAATAGACTTTTTGCTCCCAAGCATCCTGGCATTGGTCATTTTCCAGGGCGCGACCATGGGGCTGGGGAGGGCGATTGCTGGCGAGCGCAAGGACGGGTCGCTCATGCGCGTATTTCTCACGCCCACCTCCAATATTACAATTATTCTGGGAACTCAGTTCTTCTACCTCCTGCTTGAAACCGTGCGCTCGAGCCTGATAATTTTCGTGGCAATCGCTCTTTTTGGCGTTTCGATTTCTGGGAATATTCTGGACATAATTTTCATTGTAGCCCTCTTTTCCATGGGCGCAACCGGAGTGGGCATGGTGCTGTCCGTAATAACCAACAACCAGGAACAGTACATGGCAGTGGGCATGCTCATTTCCCTTCCAATGATGTTCCTGTCCGGCGTGTTCTTCCCAATACAGACCATGCCGCCTTTCCTGCAGTCGTTTGCACAGTTCCTTCCAATCACATACGCTTCGGATGCGCTGCGCGGGGTGATGGTAAAGGGATTTGCCCTGCATCAGGTCTTGCCGGACATTGCGGCGCTTGCAGTTTTCGGCCTTGCGACTCTGACGCTTTCAATCCTGCTATTCAAGCGGGAAGTCATGTAAAATGGTAGGTGATAAGATGAAAATGATGAAAATATTGGCTGCTGTGCTCCTTCTTGCCGTGCTGGCGGGAAGCGCGTTCGCTTCGGTGAACCCCAAGGTGCAGCTCCTTAACTATTCGCTTTCAGAGGTTCCTGCGCAGCCAGGACGCGTGCTGGCGCTCACGCTAAACCTGAAGAGCATGGAATCGGACAATTGCGCCGAGCGTGTGGCTGTGCAGGTCACAACTTCCTACCCGCTGTCAGTCAGGGGATCGGACACGCAGTACATTGAGAAGCTCTGCTACCTTGACTCGCCTGACAAGGGAACCTTTGTTTTCTATCTGCCTGTGGACAACCTTGCCACAAGCGGAACTTACCCTGTATCGCTTGCCACAACTTATGAAAAGCGCTTTACCAAGCTATCAGAAAGCAACACCCTGAATGTGCAGGTGGGGGGCTCGCCTTCCTTTGTGGCTTCAGTCACATCATCCAACCCGGTAGATATTTATCCCGGCGACTCTGCGCAGGTGACTGTATCGTTCCAGAATACGGGCAGCAGCTTGGTGCAGTCTGCCCGCGCAACCGCATCTTCTTCAGGTATTACGGTGAAATGGGCAGGCAAGACGCAGGACGTGGGCCAAATACTCGCAAGGGGAAGCGCCAATGCAGTATTCAATGTCGAGGCGCCCAAGGACCTCAAAGCCGGGATTTATCCCCTGGACGTTGTGCTGGAATACACTGGCGAGGACAGGGAGAACGGGCAGGCGGAGTTTTCGTTTTGGGTCCCTGTCAGGCCAAAGGCGGATTTCGCAGGCAGCAGCGACGGGGCTTTTCTCATGCCTGGGCAAAAAAAGGAAGTTGGGATACAAATAACCAACACAGGCTCTGATGAAGCAAAGAAATTGTCAATCCGGCTTCGGCCGCTTTACCCGTTCAGCACCGATGGCACGGTGCGCTACATGGAAACACTTGCACCAGGTGAAACGAAAACGCTCACCTACGTGATAACTGTGGACAAGGAGGCTACGTCTGGAGGGCAGCTTCTCGGCCTTCTCATTGACTTTGAGGACAAGCAGGGCAAAAAGTATTCCGACTCGCCTGACTTTGCAATGGAAGTCAGGATGCCCACGCTCGTGGATGACCTTTTCGCGTACTGGTATCTTGTCGTCATGGCAATCGCCGCAGCTGTGTATTTTGCCCGCAAAAGAGGAAAGAAACCCGGAAGGAAGTAGGCAAAACCAAGAGCAAAAGACGGAGGCAGTTATTTAACTATGGGGCGAGAATTCAGGCTATGAGGGAATATAGGAATGCCCGCCAGAATAAGCGGGCACAACAACATTCTGTTTCGCGGTTCCAGCCTGCTGCCAAGGTTGCCCGCCGCCCGCAGGCAGTCGACCTGAAGGCAATTGCGCGAAAGGCCATGCTGAAATACGCCTTTGAGCCCACCTTTCCGCCAGCCGTTATGGCAAAGGTCAATTCGTTGGATGGCAGCCTGCCGCAAAGGGCTGGAAGCCAAGTGCGCGACATGCGGGGGTTACTTTGGTCGTCAATCGACAACATCGACACAGAGGACCTTGACCAGATAGAATACTGCGAGCGGGCGCATGACGGGGAAATACTCATTCGAGTGGCTATTGCCGACGTGGACGCCTATGTGCCCAAAGGCTCGGTGTTGGACATGCACGCGCGCATAAACACAACTTCGGTCTACACAGGCATAGAAACGTTTCCCATGCTGCCGGACAGGCTGTCAAAAAACCTCTCCTCGCTTCCTCCTGGGAAGGACCGTCTTGCAATGGTGGTCGAATTCTCGGTGCTTCAGAAAGGCAATGTCCACATGGGAAAAATATACCCCGCGCTTGTTAGGAACAAGGCAAAGCTGGTTTACGAACCTGTCGGCGCGTGGCTGGAAGGCAAGGGCCCCATGCCAAAAGCAATCGGCGACACGCAGGGTTTGCAGGCGCAGGTCAGGCTGCAGGACGAGGCGTCGATCAGGCTTGGCAAGTACAGGGCAAAGGAGGGCGCGCTCGAGCTTGAAACCCTTGAGGCAAGGGCAGTCATCAAAAACGACCAGGTTCTCGGCCTTTATGTGGCTGAGGACGACAGGGCAAAGCGGATAATTGAAAACTTCATGATAGGCGCGAACGGCATAATGTCCGGATTTTTGGAAAGTGCCGGCATACCAACCATCCAAAGGGTGGTGCGGACGCCGAAATACTGGCGGGAAATAGTTGAATTTGCCGATGCGCGCGGATTTAGGCTGCCTGCTTTTGCCAATGCAATCGCACTGTCCAAATTCCTGGATCGGGAAAAGATTGCGGATCCGGAGCGTTTCCCTGACCTTTCCTTGGCAATAGTGAAGCTTTTAGGCCCAGGGGAATATGTGATGTATGACAAGCGAAAGCCGCTTGGCCATTTCTGCCTTGCAGTAACCAGCTACACCCATGCTACCGCACCCAACCGCCGCTATCCAGACCTTATTATCCAGCGGCTCCTGAAGGCTGCGCTGAAAAGAATGCCTTCCCCATACGGAAAAAGCGAGCTTATGGAGGCATCGGCATGGTGCACTGACAGGGAGAGGGCAGCCAAAAGGGTGGAGCGTTTCATGACAAAGGCAGAGGCTGCTGTGCTCCTGGCAGGAAAAATCGGGCAGATTTTTGACGCAATAATCACAGGAGCTTCGGAAAAGGGCGTTTATGCAAGGCTTCTCGACCCGCCGGTCGAGGGCAAGATAATCCGCCAGGCAAAGCGCATCAAGATAGGCCAGAAAGTGAAAGTCAGGCTGGCAAACCTTGACCCGAAAAACGGCTTCGTGGATTTTGAACTGGCCGGCAATCGCCCTGAATAATGATCGGCCCTGGTTTCCAGATCCAGCCCTGAAAAGTGCGTTTAGAGCTTTTCCCTGCCAATGGACACTATTTTCGCGCGCGGAAGGCCTTTTTTCCTGTGCTTCTGCCATTCCTCGTACGGATACAGACGGTACATGGACTTCCCTATGCGAAGCGTCCAGCGCTGGCTGCTCTTTTCTATGGAGTATTTGGTGGCGGCTCCGACTTCAACAAGCGTGTAAATGCCCTTGCTGTTGTGCTGCCACTGCGCAACTATGAAAATCGGCTTTTCCTTTGACATGGTACCACCCGCATGTATTGGGGCAACAGGGTTTTTACGGCTTTTGCGGGCTGGCACCGGAAAATTTACTCAATAATGGGAAATCGCATGTTATATAATGAGCAATGGCTCTCCTGGCAGAGGTGTCAGCATGGGAAATGAAAAAATGGACGACTGCGGCTGCTGCTGCGAGGAAGAGAAGAAGAACCAGACAATGACCGGCATGTGCCTTGAAATAGGCGACAAGGCGTGGTCAGCGGTCCTTCAGAGGAAACTGGAAGCAAAGCTTGAAAAGTCAAAGGGGAAAGAGATGGACAAGGTTGCATCGGTTGCCTTTGAATACGTGACCAAATACTACGCGGCAGCCATGCAGGGCAAGGCGCTCCCGAAAAGCGAAACTGACGCATTTGAAAAGAAGCTCAATGATGCGATGATGGGCTGACTTTTCCCCTTTTTTATCTTTCTTTTTGTTCCCCGCCAAAGCGCAAGCAGCCTACAGGTAGCCCCAGCTAGAGAGCTTGTCGCGCTCCTCTGCCCAGCGCCTGCCTATGTCAGTCCTGTAGAACATGTTGGGGATCATGATGTTCTTCACCCGATTGTAGGTAACGCTGCGGGCTTCTTCCATGGTGGTGCCCGAGCCCGTGACCACAAGCGCATAGCCGCTGTTTCCGGCAAGCTTCCAATCGTTCTCATCCAGCTTCACGTCGCCTAAATGTATGCCCTCGTAAGCGTGCTTCTTGAAGATTATTGATGCGTCCTCCGAATACTTCTTGAACGCACGCGGGTCATCGAACGGGAAGGGGGGCACTGCCACCACCACCCCAACTTCAAATGCGCGCTTGGTACGGAATTCTGGCTTCTCCTTCTTAGCAATGCCGTAAAGGAAACTCCCCAACTCGGAAAGCACTCCTTCCATCATTATGCTGATGTGCGGGTAGCCGAAGCGCGAGGTGAATTCCAGGGGGTATACTCCGCGCGAGTTCACTATGCAGTTGAGGTCAATGTAGCCCACGTAGCCTGATTCCGCAAGCTTTGGCTTCATTCTGGCAAGGGTGGAATTGAAAAGCGGGCTGTCCGCAGTGAAGAACATCGCAGTGCCCATCTCCCCAGTGGATGGCCCAAGCTCACCAGGAAACATTCTCTTGTGCTCGAAATTCACGTTCACAGGACCTACGAATTCCGCACCGTTGAAAAACGCGCCCACAGCCACTTCCACTCCAGAAATGAACTTCTGCAGCTGGAACACGCTTATCTTCTTGCTCCAGTTCTTCTTGTAGCGCTGTAGCATGTCGGTTATGTCCTTGCCGTCCTCTTCCTGGCCCACGAAAAGAAGCTCCTTTTCGTTCTGCGCAAGTCCCGAGGGCTTGATAACATAGCGGTCGGGATTCTTTTTTATGAATTCAATTGCGTCGTCAAAAGAGGTGAAGTTCCAGCGGGGGATTATTGATATGCCAGCAAGCTCCAGCTCCTTTTGCCCGAACTCGCGGTCCAGCTCAAGGTTATCGGTATAGGGGCTGCCGCCCACCACGTGCTTTCCCGCCTTGCGAAGCTCGTCAGCCTCCTTGCCAAATCCGAAGTCGTCAAAAACAATCACGTCAGCCCAGTCCTTGTGCTCCTGCCAGGAGTCGCACTTGTCCACGAATCCGTCGCACACGTCCTTCTGGTCCTTGTTGGTGATGTAGTACTTCACTTCGTGGCCTTCTTTCTTCACATGCCAGGCAAGGTCGCCGATAAGAGCGTCGATGGAGACAAAAAGGAACTTCAGCTTCTTTTTTTCAGTGCCGTTTCCATTGTTCATTGCTGGAATATTGTGCAGGAATGCTTTTTATGCAGTATGTTGCAAATGCCGCTTATGAAAAATATGACAAAGCTCCTTGCCAGCATGGAAAAGCGGCACCTGAACGGCGAGACGCTTCGCGGACCGCGCCCTTCATTCATATTCAACGAGCTGATGCGCCGCGGCTGCAGGCCCATGAAGGACCAGTGCGGCAACATCTGGGTGGAAAAGGGCAGCGGAAGACCGGTCATTGCGTTTTCTTCGCATATGGACGTTGACCCGAGAATAAAGAAGGAGGAGCTGAAGAAGTCCAAGGTCGGCAAAGGAAGGGTCGCAGAAGGAGTGCTGGACAACGCGGTGGGCTGCACGCTCAACCTGCTTCTTGCGGACAAGGGCCCGAAAAAGGGCAGGGGAATTTACATTTTCACGGTTTCCGAAGAGATTAGGAGGGACAACCCGCGCTTGTTCGCCAAAAGCGCAAGGGAAGTCGTGAAGGACATGAGGCAGATGGGAATCAAGCCCGACCTCTGCGTCACAATAGACGTCACCTATCCAAAACTTCTGCTGCCTCACTTTAAAATGGACTGGAACAGGACCCATGACGAGCTTTTCCTGAGTTCTGACGCCACGCACTGCTACCTGGACGGCTATTTCACGCGCGCATCGAAAAAAATCGGCGAAAGGCTGGTGAGGAAATTCAGGAACAGTAAGGTAAAGGTAAGGAATCTCCCGGGGCATGACGAGGCTGCGATTTACAGGAGGATTGCGCCTTCTTTTGCCTTTGGGCCGGTTGTTTTTGGAGGCTTTGACAGGCCTGGGCAGAGAATGCCCATGGCGCACATGAGAACGGCGTTTCGGTTCCTTCGCTCTATTTGAAATCGCAAGGGTTTTCACTTGTTTTGAGAAAGATATTTATTCCCTACCCGAGAATTTTGGCCCATGGGCTCGATGAAAATCGAACTGAAGGCATTCCTACTGTTCGCTGCAGGAATAGTTGTTATCGGCGCCATGCTGTTCATACCTGCGGGAACGCTTGATTGTTGGCAGGCATAGGCGTACATGGCAGTGATTTTTGTCCCTGTGGTATTTGTCCTCTCATATTTCCTGAAGCATGACCCTGATTTCCTGGAAAGAAGGCTCCAGATGAAGGAGAAGGAGCAGAAGCTTATCCAGAAAGTGGGTGCAATAATTTTCTTTAATCGGCTTTCTGCTTCCTGGCTTGGACAAGCGGTTTGGATGGTCGAACGTACCCTTTGAGCTGGTTGTCGCTGCTGACATTGTGGTTGTGCTCGGATACGGGCTGATTTTCCTTGTTTTCAAGGAGAATAGCTTCGCGGGCCGCACGATAAAAGTTGAAAAGGGGCAAAAAGTCATCTCAACCGGCCCATATTCGATTATCAGGCACCCGATGTACCTGGGCGTGCTGTTCATGTACCTGGCAACGCCCATTGCGCTCGGCTCTTACTGGGCTATCCTGCCGTTTCTGCTGACTATTCCCATGCTTGCTTACAGGATAAGAAACGAAGAGAAAGTGCTTGGAAGGGAGCTGAAAGGATACATGGAATACTGCAAGAAAGTTAGGTTCCACCTAATACCGAACGTTTGGTGAGCCTTTTTACTCTTTTTGCGCAGGGCTGATCCACCTGTAAAATTCAACCTTGCCAAGCTCGGTTGCTGCAAAGTAGACTGCAAGTATGGCTGCTATGAGCCCCAGGATTGGTAGCGGGAGGGGGGTGAAGTGGAAAAGGGTTGCCACTGGCTCGAAATAGACCACAGCGAAAGTCAATGCTATGACGCCGACTGCGGCTGCAACCAGGGCTGTGGACGGCACGCTCCTGAAGAACGGGACAGTGGTGCGAAGCGAGAACACGATTATGATTTCGGACAAAAGCGACTCCAAGAACCACGCGGTCCTGAAGGTGGTGGCGTCCGCATTCATGATGAAAAAGAGTATGCCTATGAGCAGGAGGTCGAAAACCGTGCTAATAAGGCCGAAAAATGCCATGAATTTCATTATCATGCCAGTGTCCCATTTCTGCGGCTTTTTCCTGTAATGCTCATCCACATTGTCAGCTGCAATGCTCAGCATGGGGATGTCCGAGAGCAGGTTGTTCAGCAGTATCTGGGAAGGGAGCATGGGAATGAACGGAAGGAAGAAGGAGGAGAGCGCCACTGTTATCATGTTGCCGTTGTTCGCGCTCATGGTGTAAAGTATGTATTTTGTTATGTTTCCGAATATCTTCCTGCCTTCCTCCACCCCGTCGGCAATGACATCCAGGTTCTTGTCCAGAAGTATTATGTGCGACGCCTCCTTTGCGACATCCGAGGCTGAATCAACCGATATTCCCACGTCGGCAGTGCGAAGCGCTGGCGCGTCGTTTATCCCATCGCCCATGAATCCGACCACATGGCCGCTCTGCCTTAAGCTTTCCACTATCCGCAGCTTCTGGTCCGGCGTGACCCGCGCAAACACGTTGTACTTTTCCACTGCGCGAAGCAATTCCTTAGGCTTCAACCTGGAAAGCATGGCGCCCGTGGCCACTTCGCCTCCGGTTATTTTCAGCCCAATGTCCGAGCAGAGCTTGGCAGTGACCAGGGAGTCGTCGCCGCTCACGATCTTCAGGCTCACACCAAGACTTTCCAGTCTTTCTATGGTCGCTTTAACAGTGGCTTTGGGGGGGTTGCTCAGGAGCACAAAGCCCAAAAACACCATGCTGTTTTCATCCGAAGCCGAATACTTTGCCTTGGCTGGGACTTCCCTGTATGCGACTGCAATGGTGGTGAAGCCCTCGCGGTTATAACCCGAAATCATCCTCTTTATCACGCTGATATTCCTTGAAATGGGCGTTTCCTTGCCGTTCATCCTTAACCGCGTACAGGCTGAAATCACGGACTCGGGAGCGCCTTTTACTACGAGGTATCTTTTCTTCCCCTCCATCACCACCTGGCCCATCCTCCTTCTTACGAAATCAAAGGGGATGATTTGCTGCTTGGCGAAGCGTGAAACATCTATTTTTTTGGCAATGCCCCCCTTTCTTATTGCAACATCTATGGGATTGCCTTTGACGTACACGTTGCCTACCGCGGCATTGCAAAGGAAAGCGTACTCCAATACGTCATGGCTGTCGTTGTTGTCCAGGTCCACGAACCTTTCGAACTTTATGCTCTCGTCCGTGAGCGTGCCTGTCTTATCCGTGCAAAGCACGTCCATGTTCCCCAAATCCTCGATGGCCACGAGCTTTTTGGTTATCACCTTCTTCTTCGCAAGATACATGCTTCCGCTCGTGAGGCTGATGGTGATTATTGCCGGAAGCGCCTCAGGGGCAATTCCTACAGCAAGCGCCAGGGCAAATAGTATGGAGTCGGACAGGGGATTCTTGTCGCCGTGCCCAAGGAAGTAATTGACCAGGAACACGAACAGCGCCATGGCAAGAACAAGCTTGAACACCATGTCTCCAAAAGTGCGCACCTTGCTGTGGAAATCCGATTCAGGCACCCTGGCAGAGAAAAGCGATGCTGTCTTTCCAAAAAATGTGGACCCGCCTATTGACACCACCAGGCATTTTGCTGAGCCTGCGACCACTGTGGTGCCCATGAAACAGCCGTTTTTTATTTCCTGGGGGCTGGAGCCCGTTGGCACTGATGAGGCATCCTTCATGACTTCCCTGGACTCGCCGGTGAGCACGGATTCGTTTATGGCAAGCCCCTCGGACTCGATTATCCTCATGTCCGCGGGCACAATGTCGCCGGCGCCAAGAAAGACAATGTCGCCAGGCACCAGCTGGCGCGAGTCAAGCTGTTCCTTTTGCTTGTCCCGCAGCACCACTGCGCGGTAGGTGAAATATTTCCGAAGCGCTGCAAGCGCCTTTTCAGACTTGTACTCCTGGAAAAAGCCGAGTATTACCGCTCCGATTATGCAGGCGAGTATCATCAGCGTGTCGAATAGGTCGCCCAGGAAAGCAGAAATGAATGTCGCTGCCACCAATATGAGAAGAAGGGGGCTTTGGAACTGGGAGAACAGTATGGCAAGCCATCCCTGGCTTGCCTTGTCGGCCACAGCGTTCGGGCCAAAATGCATTGCGCGGGTTTTCGCCTCAGAATGGGAAAGCCCCTCATGAGAGGATGAAAGCGCTGAAAAAGCCTTGCGGATGTCTCCCTTCCACTGTGCGCCTGTGGCCTCCATGCGCCGGTTTCTCAATGAACCTTAAAAAATAGGAAGGGATTAGTCCTTTAATGTTTGCGAAGTTAATCTGGATGAAGCTGGTAAAATGGCAAAGAAAAAGCGCACCTTCCTTGGCAATATTTGGGGGTTTGCCAAATATGTTTGGGGCATTGCAAAGTGGATAGGCGTTGCAGTGTGGAATTTGGCTCGGAAGGGAATAAGAGCAAGGCAAGCATCAGAACTTGAGAAAAAA
>DUFS01000061.1 GCA_013331805.1 Microcaldota archaeon
ATGGTTACATATGCTCATTTACTTCTACGACCTCAAGACCAGGCTCAAGGACTACAACAGGATAAAGCGCCGCTTCTACTACGACCTGAAGAAAAGCAGGCTCTCCACCTACCCATGGAGGACCAAATCCGTGCTCATTGTCGAGGATTTGGCTGAGGGCATGGCTGACCGCTTTTTCATGCGCTACAAGAGGCACGTGGAAGTATACAAGGCGCGCGCCACCTCGATTGAGGAAATATTCTAGCTCGAAAGCTTCAGGACTTTGTTGTACGCCTTCCTCAGCCTAATGTAGTGCGTGCCGCTCCAGTAGATGTGGCGGCATTTCCCGCAGCGCCAAAATAGCCTTCGCCTCGCCAGCACAGCCGGGTAGATTTTCCCAATCAGATGAGCTTTCCTTACCTTCAGCAATTTGCCTCCGCACGCAGGACAGAGCGTTCCTGAGGAGAATTTGGGAAGCCTTATGCCGAATGAGCGAATGATGAGGGAAAGCTGCCTTTCGACTGATTCCTGCGGAAGGTAAAGCGAGGGAATTTTCCTCTTTTTGCAGCGGAGGGCAAGCTCTTCATCAGAGGTAAGAAGCGTGAAGTTCCCGATTTTGGCAATCGCAAGAATGCTGCTGTCGCTTTTGCCTTCCAGGTGGCGCACCGGCAGCCCCATCACCCGCATGAAGCGCACCAGCTTGGCAAGCATTTCATCCGCAAGGAAGCGCGGGGGCATGAAATAGTAGGGAGATGGCAAGCAAATTAAGGTTTCCCTGCCAGATTTAAATCGGGAGGAAGGAAAGTGATAACTTCGCTTAGGCTTGAGAACTGGAAGTCGCATTCCAAGAGCAGCTTCACATTCGGCAAGGGCACAAACATTCTGCTTGGCAGGATGGGCAGCGGAAAAAGCTCGGTGCTGGACGCCTTGTGCTTTGCCCTTTACGGCACCTTCCCCAAGATGAGCAGGCGGGACCAGGCAGTGGATAACCTAGTGAGCCTGGGAAGCGCCTCGCCCCATGCCACAGTTGCCCTCGAGTTTGAAAAGGGCGGGAAAAAATACCTGCTGGAGCGCAAAGTGGGCAGGAAAATATCGGATGCAGAGGTAAGGTCGGACGGAAGGCTCGTTTTGAAAGGGCCAAAGGCAGTCTCTGATTATGTTACGGGCATCCTGGGAGTGGACTACGAGCTTTTCACGAGGGCAATTTACTCGGAACAAAACAGGATAGACTACTTATTGCAGCTCAACCCGAGGCAGAGGAAGGGGGAAATCGACTGGCTCTTGGGCCTGGGCGAGTTTGACACAGCAAGGGAAGCCGCACAGGCTGCAGCAACCAAGCTTTCCGAGCAGTCCGAGCTTTTTGCATCCGAGGCTGCGCCCGAGAAAATTGCTGAGGCCGAAAAGCGGTCGGAGGGGCTTTCACGCCAGCAAGAAGAGCGCAAGAGCTTGGTGGAAAAGCTAAAGGTGGAAAAAACAGACCTTGAAGCCAAGCTGAAAAAGTCAGAGGCAGTGGCAGCTGAGCAGGAAAAGGCCAGGGCACTGCACAATGATGCGAACCTGAGGCTGCAGAAGGTTTCCGGCGCTGCGGAGCGATTGAAAAAGGAGTGCGAGGGGAAGAACAAGCCTGGCAAGGAAGAAGATGGGGGGAGAGTTGAGGAAAGGAAAAAAGCGGAAAGCGATCTTGCCAGCCAACGGGACGCCTTGCGAAAGCTGCAAGCAGGGCTTTCCAGCGCAAAAAGCAGCCTTGCAGTAAACGAAAACAAGCTGAAGAACGCGCAGGATTCTGACAAGAGGAAGATGGAGCTATCTGCAAGGCTGAAGCAAGCGACAGGGGGAAAAATGGCCGAGACGCTTGAAAAAGAGCTTGCAGAGGAGCGGTCTGAGCTTGAGGCAATGGTGACACTTCATGCCGCGCTCCACGCGCAGGAAGAGGAGCTGCAGAAATCCATTGACGCGCTTTCCTCCGCAGGCGCAAAATGCCCGGTTTGCGAATCCGACCTAACTGGCGGCAAGGCAGAGGCGCTTTCTTCAGAGAAAAGGTCAAAAATCGAGGAAGGCAGGCAGCTTGCAAAAAAGCACATTGCAGAACTTGCAGAAAAACGGGCGCGGGTCGCCTTTCTTGAGAAAAACCTGGTGGAATCCAAATCTATTGAATCCGAACTGATGCTTCTTTCCAAGTCCTCGCAGGACATCGGAGCGCTGGAGCAGTTTATTTCACAGTCAGGGGCGCAAGCCCAGGATCTCGAATCTCAGCTTTCATTATCTGAAAAGGCAATTCCCCCGCTTGAAGAGAAAGTAGAGTCTGCAAGGAAAGCCCACGAGGAGTCGGTCAGGCTCTCCAAGCTCTTTTCCGATTATGAAGCAGCAGAAGCAATGCTTCTTTCTGCCAAGCAGGCTCTTTCTGAAATCACCTTTGATGAAAAGGAATACCAGCGCTCCAGGGCAGCGACAAACAATCTGAGGGTAGAATTCACCCGCGCGCATACCTCGCTTTCCGGAGAGGAAAAGCAGCTTGCGCTCATAGGGGAGATGCTTGCGCTGGAAAAGGAAACGCTTGGCTCGCTTAGGCAAAAGGCAGAACTGGCAAGGAAATACACAGCTGCAGCAGAAAGCATGGCAATCTACAAGAACAGCCTCATTGCAGCGCAGTCCGAAATGCGCTTCACGCTCATCGAGGAGATAAACGACGCGCTTTCCGAAGTCTGGCCATCTGTCTACCCCTACTCCGACTACGGCGGGGTGAAAATCGAGGCTGACGAAAAGGACTACAGGCTGCTTATGGAAAAGCAGGGCTGGTTGGAAGTGGACGCGGTTGCCTCGGGCGGGGAGCGGGCCTGCCTCTGCCTTGCGCTTCGCATCGCGTTTGCAACCGTGCTCACGCCCGACGTGTCCTGGCTCATTTTGGACGAGCCCACGCACAATCTCGACTCCGAAGCAGTGCAGATGCTCTCAGAGGCGATAAACGAGAAAATCCCCTCAATCGTGGAGCAGACGTTCGTGATAACCCATGACCCGCTCCTGGGCGAGGCTGGCGAGGGCATGGTCTTCAGGCTGGAGAGGGACAAGTCGAAAAACGAATCCACAAAAGTGGTAAGCGCTTAAAATTCTNNAAAAGTGAGCCAGGATTAGCTACCATACTTGACCGTACAACACTGCCTTTTCTGCGATTTTTTTATAGGGTTTGTTCGGACCGAATTTCTTTGTCATTGCTTCCCTTGCCCCGATGTGTTCTTCATAGAGTTTCTTGGAAAGCCTTTCTATCGTGCTTTTTACCTCAGCTGTGGATCCGCCGCATAATGCGCTTAAGGTGGCGATTATCTCGCAAGTTTCCTTTACAGACGAATCCTCATCAGTGGAGGAGAGCCTAAGAGGATTTAGGGCTTTTATCTTGCCGTCTTTGTACTGTATGCCCTGCGGGCTTACTCCACCTACGGTGTTGCCCGATAAAATTAGATTGCCTAGGAAATCCACATACGCGTCCCCAAGCGCCTGCTTTTTTCCGCTGTCCATGCTGGATAAATCGAAAACCTCCAATTCCTCGCCTTCCAGTGCGCCCATGGCAGTCTCGCCAGACACAGTGGTGACCAGGAATACGTCCCCCTGCCTTGTTTTCACATAGGCAACCGGCCTGGAGGCATACTGCGAAATCGTTGGCGAGTGTTCCAGGGCGTTGTCGGCCCTGGTTTCTGGGTCGATGGGGGAGCCGTCTTCCGCAACCGTTGCCGCAACCCGGTGGAAAGCGTAGAGCCTGCCCCCGCTTTTGAAAGTCCACTTGTCCCTTGGCGATATGTGTTCGAGAGGATAAGCCAGGAGCTCCTCGTCTTTCAAAACAGTGACGCGATCGTTGTGGGTGGATTTCTTGGCATATGTTAGGTCTTTTAGTTCGGTGTTTAGGGCGCCGATTTTCCTTTTCTCCTCATCAATTGGCGAAAGATTATTTTTTTTCGGGTCGAGAGAGGTGAACGGATATTTGTATAAAAAAGTATCCTTCTTGATATTTTGGAATTTTTCTATCGGAGAGATTACACTGGCAATAGGTTGCGTTACGCTGAGTGTTTTCCTGCTTCCGACGTCCATCTTCGCCACTCCCTAATGGTTAAATGTGTTAGGAAGTATATAAAAATCCTTGTAACATTGCCACGCCGAAGCGTTGCTTAAGTCTTGACGAGGCTGCCCAGTTCCTTTGCACACACTGAAGGCACAGAAGAGCTCATCACGACTTCTGTGGCAAACTCAAAGCCTGCCCAGGTGGAGTGCCGAGGGAGTATTTCGAGGTGGAATGGGAAAGCGCTCCAGTCGTGAGGGCCAGAGTGGAAGACGATATTGTAGGGCTGGTAGCCGGATTCGGCATCCAGCGCCCCGAGCGCTGCCTTGAGGCATTCAGCAAGGGAATGGAGCCCCTGGTCGTCTAAGCCAACAAGCGAACTCACTTGCTTTTTCGGCACAATCCATGTTTCGTACGGGAACCTGGAGGCCTTTGGGCAGAATGCAAAGAAATGCCCGTTGTCAAACCAGATGCCCTTTTTCTCCTTTTTTTCCATTTTTGAAAATGCTGCTGTTTTTTTCGCTATTTTCAGCACGTACTTGGGCACGAATTCCATTCCCACCAGCTGGGTGTGAGAGTGCTCAAGCGAGGCTCCGGCTGCCTGGCCTTCGTTCTTGAAAACTGAAGTATACTTGAGCCTGCCATCCTGCCTTGCTGCTTCCATCCTCCTTTTTACCATTGAAAGATAGTCCTTCAGGTTTTCCACCGAAAGCTCGGACAGGGTTTTCTGGTGGTCAGGGGTTTCAACAATTATCTCGTGCCTGCCGTATGCCTTTTTGGAAGACTCGTGGAAAGCAGGGAACTTGTTCGGAAAGACTCGGATTTCCCACTTCCCGTCCTTTTCAATCCTGTCAATTTCAGGCGGAGTGAGGTGCTCGTTTCCAGGGCAGAAAAAGCACTTTTCAGGCGGGGCGTCTTTCCCCACCCTTGGCTTAGGCGCATCGTGCGGCCTCTTTCCCCTTGAAACCGAAAGCACTACCTGCCTTCCCAGGTAGTCCTTGTGCAATTCGAGTTTTGGTTCAGATTTATCATCGGACATCAGAATCAACCCCCTTTCAGGCTATAGAAATGCTTCGACATCCTGCTTTTTCTTCTTTTTCTCCTCCTCGAATTTCCTCGCTATGAGCTCCAGGTCCCTGCCCTTTGCCGCAAACGATGTCTTTTTCTTCCTCACCTTGACGAAAATAGGCGAGCCTGCAGCCTCGCCCACTATGAGCGCCTCCCCAACGCGAAGGGTGGTTAT
>DUFS01000051.1 GCA_013331805.1 Microcaldota archaeon
TCCTCGCTCATCATCACAACCTCCTCGCTTCCCAACGGCAACCTCGGGGCATCCTACTCCTCGACCCTTGCAGCAAGCGGGGGCGCCACGCCTTACACCTGGTCGCAGCAGTCTGGCTCGCTTCCGAACGGCCTGGTCCTGTACACCAACGGGCAGATAAGCGGCACGCCTACGACAATAGGGGGCTTCACTTTCACCGTCCGCGTGACCGATAATGTTGGCTCCACCTATGACAAATCGTTCACGGTCACCATCAATTCAGCAGCGCTGTCCATAACCACAAGCTCGCTTCCGAATGCCATCAATGGAACTTATTACTCGCAGACAATATCGGCTTCAGGCGGCACCGCCCCCTATGCCTGGTCAGTCCTTTCAGGCCCGCTTCCAACCGGCCTGGGTCTCAACCCGTCCACCGGAGTCCTGAGCGGAACGCCAACAGTGGAGCAGGACTTCACCTTCACAATCCAGGTGACCGATGCCGCTGCCAACACTGCAAACAGGCAGTACACAATAAGCGTATCGCATTAGAAGGGCATTTTCTTCACTACTCAACCGATTCCCCAAAGCCCGAAAACCAGCATCAGCATGCCGAAAACGAATGCGAGATAGGCAACGTTCAGCCTGTGGGCAGCGCGTATGAGGACTTCAATCGTGGCATAGCCGAATGCAAAGCTCGACGCAGCCAGCATCGCTCCCTCGGCAATTGGGATTGCCGACACGCCCCCCTGGAACAGCCAGATCACCACTTCCATTGCAAAAACTGTCGGAATTGAAAGCAGGAAGCTCAGGTGGAAGGCGCTTTCGGCGTCAAAGCCCCTCCAGATTAGCGCGGTTGTCGACGTGCCGGCGCGGGAAACGCCAGGAAGCGCAGACAGCCCCTGAAGCGCCCCGGTGTGCACTCCATCCATCCATCCAACCGTTGCCGCAGTCCTCCACTTGTGCCTGTTCTGGCTGGTGAGCAGGAAGCCTGTCAGAATCAATCCCGCCCCCATTACGGAAAGGAGTCCCGAACCGTCGAGAGTCGGAAGCAGGAATGACTCTATCAGCAGAATCGGCCCGCCCACCAATCCCGTGAAAAACAATGCCGCTACAATGAAACCGAGTTTTCCCTCAGCATGCCTCTTCGGATTCGGGAAAGCGGCAAACGCCTCCTTTATTACAGCAATCACTTCCCTTCTGAAGTAAAGGGTGGCTGCTGCAAGGGTCCCGAAATGCAAAAAGAGAAGCACGGATAGCACCGACTCCGGGCTTCCGCCAAAGAAATCCTTGTAGAGTATGGTGTCCATTGTCTTGGAGGAAAGCGGCAGCCACTCTGTGACTGCCTGCACCAGGCCCAGGATTATCGCTTGCAACAGGTCCATGCGGATCGGGATTGTAAATGCGGAACAGATTAATAACTTGCTGCATAGAACCACCACAAGTGAATTCACATGGCAATCTGCGAATGGATTGGACAGAACAAATGGGTATAGGAACTGCGAACGAGTGATAATATGCCGATTTGCGAGCGTTTCGACAGGAAGGTGGAGGAAAAGTGGCAGAAGTACTGGGAAGTGGAGGGCACTTACCGGTTTGACGAGAAAGATTCAACCCGCCCGGTCTACTCAATTGACACGCCTCCGCCCTTTACCTCTGGCGAGCTTCACATGGGGCATGTTCTCTCCTACGCCTACTTTGATTTCGTGGCGCGCTACAAGAGAATGCGCGGTTTCAACGTGTACTACCCTCAGGGATGGGACTGCCAGGGCTTCCCGACTGAGACAAAGGTGGAGGCAAAATACGGCAGGAAGCCTGCTGAGGAATTCCGCAAGCTCTGCGTGGAGTGGACCCATGAATTCATAGCAAAAATGCGCTCGCAGATGGTGTCCTTGGGCTTCTCGCCCGACTGGCGCTATGAATACCGCACAATGGACCCAGACTATCATCGCCGCGTCCAGCTGTCGCTTTTGAAAATGCATGAAAAAGGACTTATCTACCGCTCCGAGCACCCGGTCTTCTGGTGCACCTCCTGCGTTTCCGCTCTTGCCAAGACCGATACAGACGATGTGGAGCGCGAGACCGAGCTTCACTTTGTGAATTTCGTGCTTGCAGGAAAGCCGCTTCTGATCGCAACCACGCGGCCCGAGCTTATGCACGCCTGCGTTGCGGTTGCCTACAACCCGAAGGACGATAGGTATGCCCAGCTTGATGCAAAAACGGTCACAACCGCACTTGGCAAGGAAGTGCCGTTCCTGCCAGATGCTGATGTGGACAAGGAATTCGGCTCAGGAGTTGTGATGGTCTGCACTTTCGGCGACAAGCAGGACATAGTCTGGATGTACAAGCACAAGCTCCCGCTCATCAGGGCAATGGACGAGCACGGAAGGCTCACAAACGCAGGAGAGCTAAACGGCATGAAAACCAGCGAAGCCCGCGCCAAAATACTGGAAAAATTCAAGGCAGAAGGAAAGCTGGTGAAAAGCGCCAAACTCAAGCAGGTGGTGAAGGTTCACGACCGCTGCAAAAAGCCGGTCGAGTTCCTGCTTTCCATGCAGTGGTTTTCAAAAATCACCGGAAAATCCGATGAAATAATTGCGAACGCGCAAAAGATCAGGTGGACGCCGGATTTCGGCATTCAATACCTTGTCGACTGGGCGAAATTCGTGGAATGGGACTGGGTGATTTCCCGCCAAAGGGTTTTCGGCACCCCCCTGCCCTTCTGGATAGACAAGAAGACCGGCGAATCATTTGCTGCAGAGGAATCCGAGCTTCCCTTCAACCCGCTTGCAATGCCCACAAAAAAGGGTAAGAGCGGAAACGAGCTAGAGGCAGAAACCTCCACCTGCGACTGCTGGGTGGATTCGAGCATCACGCCGCTTGTGATCGGTAAATGGCCGGATGATGAGAAATTCTTCAACCGCGTGTACCCGAGCTCGCTTCGCCCGCAGGGCGTGGAAATAGTGCGCACCTGGGCGTTTTACACCATTTATCGGTGTTCAGAGCTTACCGGCAAGCCGCCATTCAAGGAAATACTGCTGAACGGCAACGTACTTGCTCCGGACGGCAAGAAGATGAGCAAGTCGCTTGGCAACATAATCGCCCCGGACAAGCTCCTTACCGATTACTCGGCTGACGCGGTACGCCAGTGGGCGGCTCTTTCAGGCGCAATGGCAAAGGACCGCCCCTTTTCCTACCAGGACATGCAGTACTCGAAAAGCTTCATCAACAAGATGCTCAACGCGGCAAAGCTGGTGGAAAAATCCTGCGCTGATTTCAACTCCAAGCCAGTTGAAAGGAAGCATTTGCGCCTGGTGGACAGGTGGATCCTTTCCCGCCTCCAGCAGGCGCTCCGTGAAATCACGCAGGACTTCGAATCCTTCCAGTTCCACCATGCCACCAAGACGCTTCAGGATTTCTTCTGGCACGAATACTGCGACTTCTACCTTGAATACGTGAAACACAGGCTCTACCAGCCCGAAACTTACGGCATGGAAAGCAAGCGCGCGGCGCAGCACACCATGAAAAAAGTGCTGCTTTCCTGCTGCCAGATGCTCGCCCCGGTAATCCCCCACCTTTCAGAAGAAATATGGCAGTCCCTGACACCTTGGAAAAGCATTCATCTGGCCCAATGGCCTGCAGAGGAAAAGTCCGAAATCGATCCAGAATCCGAAAAAAAGGCGCTCTTCCTGAACGAAATCGCAGCAAAGGCGCGCCAGCACAAGGCAGACCGCAAGCTCCCTCTCAACTCCGAAATCGAATCGGCAAGGATCACCTGCGATTTCCCGATTGCAGAAATCGAGGAGGAAATACACGCAACCGCCAAGGTAAGGGTTATTAATGCAGCCAAAGGAGAAAGGAGCGTTGATTTCTCATGAGGCGCACCATGGCGAAAAAAATTCGGAAAAAAGGCATGAAGAAAAAGGCAGCCAGGAAACACGAAGCAAGAGAACCTGCAAGGCTGAAGAAAAAGGCAGCCAGGAAATCCAAATCAATGAAGCCTTCAAGAAGGAAGATTGCCCAGGAGTCGTTCATGCTCTTGCATCGGCAGCATGAGTTCAAGTCCGAGCCCATGGCGCCCCCTGAGGAGCCGCTTTCAATCCAGCAGTTCCGCCATCATGACGAACCGAAGAAGAGCCCCATACCAAACTCAATCAAGGCTTCGGTTGCCTCACTCATCATGACTGCGCTGGTCGCCGCATTTCTGACCGTTGTTCTTGGGATGAACCTGCCATACACGCTCGGCATTTCGGTTGCGGTTTTCGTGGGCTTCTCGATTGTCTTCTATACCATTCTCTCTACGCCACGCTAAAGGTGGGCCAATAGTAAGCGCTTAAAATTCTTCTGGC
>DUFS01000041.1 GCA_013331805.1 Microcaldota archaeon
TCTAGTTCTTCTTCCTTTTTTTATTTTCCCTTTTTTTAGGTTGGGCTAATTTGAAAGCCAGGAAAGCTTCCCCTCCTCCACGCGGTACTTGAGTTTTTTCCCGGAAAGCTCCCCCGATTTTATCAGGATAAGGGTATCCGTGCTCACTCCGCTTGGCACAGCGCTTATTCCGAGGAGTCCGAGCGCCTCAGTGATTGGAAGGGAAAAATCGGACGAGCCTATTGAAAACACAGCCTCTCCCCCCCTCACAGTTATTTTCTCAAGCCTTCCTAACTTTTCAGATGCCGAGGTTTTTTTCACCATGCGCGAGTACGAGTTGAAGTGCAGCTCGCCGTTCTTGAAGCTCACGTTCTCCAAAAGCAGCCGGTCGCCAGGCACAATTTTCGGGGTCCCCTCGGGCGCTGACCAGACCACCACCCGCCTGCAAACGCCTTCTTCGCAAAGCTGGAAGGAGGAAAGGGATTTTTTTTCCCCTGTTTTTTTGTCCAGGTAGTGGTAGGCCATCTCAATCTCACCAACTTCGCCTTCCACATTGCAGGTTCCCGCAGTGAGCTTGGAGACAGCCACCCTGGGATTTTCCCTGCTTTTTTCGATTTTCCCGTTTTTCGAAACCGCGATTTCCCCGGACCTGAAATAAGCGCCAGTGCAACGGATGCAGTCCCCCACCGATATGCCGCCTTCCACAATGCCCGCCTGCTCGTTCCAGAGCACCATCGTGGCTTGTGATGACGCATCGGATATATGCAGCCTGACCGACTTTCCGAGCTTGTTTTGGTAAGTCTGCACCGGGAATATCCTGTCGACGCAGGCTTCGAACGAAAACGGCAGGTGGGAGCCTTCCGCCTCCTTTAGCGCGACCTTCTGCTCCACGTCGATATTATGCTGCCTGCAAAGGAGCCTCACTGCCGCGCCCCTGGTTAGGAGGCCCCCGAATTCGGAAATCTTGCTTTCAACTTCGCCCTGGAACTTCTCCCCCAGCCTTCCTTTCAGCTTTTCCTCGAAAACATCCGCCATGCAAAACTCCAGCATGCGTTTTAATCCCAACTTTTATAATCTGTGGAGGGATTAGCTCTGCATGGGAAAAAGGATTGTGGCAGTCGGGCACATAGTCTACGACATAAGGAACTACGTTGAGGAATTCCCGGAGCCCGACCACACTGCGGTCATGCGCATGGACCCAAAGGTGAGCGGAGGCGGGTCTGCCGCAAACGTGGCTGTCAACCTCTGCAAGCTCGGCTTTAATTCGGGCGTGGTCGGGAACGTTGGAACCGACCGGCACGGGAAATTCCTGCTTTCTGATCTGCAGCGTTTCGGGGTGGACACCTCCCAAGTCAGGGTTTTCAGGGGCATGTCCGGCCTGTCGGTGATAATAATCGACGCGCATGGCGAGGTACGCGTGGTCGAGGATTTCGGCGTTGCGGACAGGCGCCGCGCAATCGACCCGGATTACATCAGGGAGTCGCAGTTTTTGCACATGAGCGGCTGCGCATTCCATTTGCTGGATGCCGCAAGCAGGGTTGCGAATCAGTCGGGCATACCAATCTCATTCGATCCTGGCCGGGCGGCCTCCCGGCTTGGGGAAAGGAAGCTTGCGCCCATTCTCAAAAGGGCAGAATACCTGATAATCAACCGCAAGGAGCTTTTTGCCATGACCGGCTCGCGCGAGGAATCTGCGGCATCTGACCTTGCCAAGAGGCACAATCTTGTCTGCGTCATAAAGCAGGGCGGAAGGGAGATAATCGTGAAAACTGCGGCCGCAGACTCATTCACCGTGGATCCCTTCCACGTGAAGCCCGTTGACACGCTCGGCGCAGGGGATGCGTTCTGCGCAGGTTTCATCGCAGGGGTGAACGAAAGAAAATCGCTTTTCGAGTCAGTGCGCTTCGCAAACGCCGTTGCGGCTGCCAAAGTCCTGAGGAAGGGGGCGCAGTCATTGCCTTCCAGGCGCTTCATAGCCAACAAATTCAAGGTTTGAGGGGCGGGCAATGGAAAAAATCACCCGGGCATTCGTGGTCGCGAACGAACAAAAGCCGATTGCGCGGAGGATAAAAAAGGAAGCAGAAGGGTTCCTCCGTTCTCAAGGGGTAAAAATTTCCGCCTCTTCCCCGAAGCTCATAGTCACTGTCGGCGGGGACGGCACTGTCCTTTTTTCCAAGAGATTCTACGGAACCCCCTTCTTTTCAATAGGAAGCTCGACCAGCTTCATCTGCCAGTCGAATTTCTCAGACTGGAAACGCAAGCTTTCCAGCTTCCTCAAAAGGCCGAAAGTGGAGCGCAGGCTGCTTCTTCAGTCCTCAATAGGGAAAAAGAAGCTTCCGCTTTCTCT
Source organism: Microcaldota archaeon (assembly GCA_013331805.1). Lineage (GTDB taxonomy): Archaea > Micrarchaeota > Micrarchaeia > Anstonellales > Anstonellaceae > UBA10161 > UBA10161 sp10161u. Next base: position 2,327 of record DUFS01000041.1, read on the forward strand.
CAACGAAATCGGAATCCGCAACCCCGAGCCCCGCGTGCTCTCCCTCCACCTTGCAGCAGACGGCAGGAATTACGCTTTCCGGGCTGACGGGATACTCTTCTCCACGCCCACCGGGTCTCCAGCTTACTGCTACTCGTGCGGAGGAAAGCAAATGGCAAAAAATGACACGCGCTTCCAGGCAGTGGCGATCGCGCCTTTCAGGAGGCTGTTCCCCCCGAGAATTTTCACAGCCAGTGCGGTCTGCCTGCTTCGCATATCCGGGAAAGAGCGCCCGCAGCTTTTCATCGACGGGCAGATTACTGGGAAGATGTCCCAAAAGGAAACCTTGGTGGTGAAGGCAAGCAGGCTGCGCTTTTGCTTCGCAGCAATCTGATCTCCAATCAGGCAAGAAGCATCCTGAGGTAAAAAAACGGGTCCCTTGCCTTTTTTTTCGCTTCCCTGCTCGCAATCATCCCTGCAAGCTCCTCGCGGAGCCACTCGCTTCGCTTTGCCTTTGAAATCGCAAGTTCAAGCACCCATCCGTTCGAAAGCACCTTCTGCATGGCGTGGCTGTAGCCCACATCAGGGCCTATCTCCTCCCAAAGCCGCCCCTCATATCTCAGGCAATCCTGAATAGTCACCTGCCCCTTTGCAAGCGCCGTGCCTATTACTTCGTCTGCAATTGCTGCGCTCTTCATGCCGTTCCCTATCCCCTCGCCTGAAAAGGGGTCCACCAGCGAGGCTGCATCGCCAAGGAGAATGAAGCCGTCGCCCGAGCATTTCCTCCTTGCAGAGGCAAGGGGCAGGCTCCACCCCCTCATCCTGCCCTGCAATTTGGCAGAGGCGAACCTTTGCGCGAATTTCTTGCTGCTGATGCACTGCAAGAGAACCTGCTCCAAATTGACCTTCCTTTTTTTCGCCTCAGAAAGGAGCATGCCCACTCCCACGTTTGCCTCGTTCTTGGAAAGTGGGAAAATCCAGAAGTAGCCTGGCATGGACTCGGGTACGAAGTGCACCTCGATGTTGCCGCGCAGGCCGCCCACTCCAGAATAATAAGCGCGGACAGCCGCGGCATAGTGCCTGCTGTCCGCTGCCAGGCAGCCTGCCTTCCTTGCCACAATCGAATTGACCCCGTCTGCGCCAATAACCACATTACAATAATAGTTCTCCTCCTTTCCATCATGCCTGGCTTTGACTCCCACCACCTTTCCCTCTTCGGACAGCACATCCACCACTTCGGTTTTTTCCATTGCCTTGCATTTTTTTTCCGCATGCTGGAAAAGGATGGCGTCAAAGTCCTCCCTTTTGCAGACAAAGCCCCCACTCACTTTTTTTCCGTTTTCCAAAAGCGGTATTTCCACCTCGTTTCCGCTGGGGGATGAAAAAATTATGCCCGAATTCCGCGGGAAGCCTTTTTCAGAAAGCTCCTGCATCAGCCCCAGCCTTTCAATAACGTTCAGCGCCTTGCCCCCTATCGCATCCCCGCAGGGCTTGTCCCTGGGAAAGCTCTCCTTGTCCAGCAAAAGGATCCGCAGCCCCCTTTCGGCAAGAAGGCAGGCGCAGGTGGAGCCCGAAGGGCCTGCCCCCACCACTATCGCGTCAAATGCATTCCCTTCCATAAGCGCACCCATTGCCTTTTACATTCGGTCCGCAAAAGTTATTTAAGCAAGGTCGGCTTCCAGAAAGGCGGGAAGGGAGCAAAGGTATTTAAACGTAAAGTTATAGAAAGAGGAATAATAAGTTTAGAGTTCTTTTAGGGGGATCCATATGGACAAACTATTTGCATTTTTCGCAGTGCTTCTTCTCGCTGTGCATCCGGTCCTGGCAGCCGATGAAGACAGGCTTCTCGAGCAAAAGGCACAGGTGACAAATGATGTTGATCCTTCCATAGGCCCTTCGAACGAGGTTCTGCCGGTGATTTCTCCCGCCATTTCAAATGCCATGTCCTGCTCCCTCTCGCCAAGCTCTATCGTTATTTCAGTTGGCAACTCCACCTGGGTCAGCGCGTCCTGCTCACAGGGCGGAAACGAAGTCGAGTGCCCGGAAGTTTTTTGGAGCACCACAATCGGGGAAATAATGCCGAGGAACAAGGAAGGCCCGGCTGCACTCTTCGTGGCCGGCAACTCGTCCGGCACTGGAAAAATCACCCTCTCAGGCACTGATGATTACAGGCCCCTGAGATGCTTTGCAGACGTACAGGTGACGGACGGAAACGAATCTGTCCAGGCTCCACCCGTATCTTTAAGCGGGGCTGGCTCAAACAACGGAGGCGGGACTTTCCGCACCTCCACCACTGTTTCGATCTCCTGCGCAGGCAAGCCTTCGCAGATAAAGGTCACATACTACGTTTCCCCGCCTCCCAAAGCGGTTGTGGGCATATTCTACAAGGGCGGCGGAGCATTCACCAAGGTGTACTCGGCATCAATTGAATCGACCTCGACATTTTCATTCACACCCGGCAAAACAGGGGACTACGAGCTCCACGTTTCCATAGGCGCTGACCAGACCACCAAGAGCTTCTCAGTGGCAGCCTGCGCGCCCAATGCAACCAACGCCACGCAGCAGGTTGTAACTGTAAACCTGCAGCCCAGCCGCGAACTGATCCTCTCAAGGACGGTATCTTATGACGGCGGGTTCTCCAAGGATTTCAAGGTCTACAAGCTTACCAGCCAGGGAACAGAGGAAAGCTACGTTACTGAGATAACACTGCGCTACTTCTACGGCGGCGAAGGAGTCGGCAAGAGCATGACAATTTCCGACTCTGCGCCAAGGCAGGTGGTGTCCAAGTCCAGCCAGATTGTCTTTGACAAATATCCGAGTTTCGTGGCGCCTGATCCGGAGGTGCGCTTCGAATGGACAGTGCCCTCGGGCAATGAGGAGCAGGTGCTGTCTTACGGCTACAGGTTCTCCCGCCCGCTGACAGAGCAGATGATAGCCGCCTTTGCCCCTCCGCGCGCATTAGCAAGATCTGAGCAGGGTTCAGAGGAGGCCGGCATTGGAACCGACCTCGCCGCATCGCTCATCGCGAACGGGCTTTTCGGCTTCTCCCTGGTCAGCATTGCAGTCGCCATCCTGGCGCTCATACTGCTGGCAATGATTCTGGGCGTGGTCTTCGGAAGGAAGAGAAGTTAAGGCGGGAAGCTAAAGAGCGAAGGCTGAAGGGATCAGGACAGCTCATCCTCAGAATAAGTAAGGCCCTCAAGCGCCCTTTTGTAAGAGTGGATTTCTTCCTGCCTGAAGAAGCGCTTTATCTCCTTTTCCGCGCTTTCCTTGGAATCAGAGGCGTGTATCACATTGTATTGGGTGGATAGCGCCAGGTCCCCACGAATTGTGCCGTTCTCAGCATTGGCAGCGTTTGTGGCTCCGCACATCCTGCGCACGATTTCCACAGCTTCCTTCCCCTCAATCACCGCAAGCACCACTGGCGAGGAGGACATGAACCTTACAAGCGATGGGAAAAACGGCTTTGCTTTCAGGTGCGAGTAGTGCTCCCCAAGAATGGCATTCGAAAGCTTCTCCATCTTCATTGCGCAAATGGAAAAGCCGCGCTGCTCGAACCTTTGGAGCACAATGCCGCAAAGCCCCCTCTGCACGCAGTCTGGCTTGAGTATGATGAGGGTCTTCTCCATTTCCTTCACTTCTTCTCGGGCGTGGCAGCGAATTTCTTCTCGGCAAGCTTCTGCTCAATTTCCTTTGCAAGCGCTGACTCCTTCCTTTCAGGCGCCTTTTTCTCGGTCGAGAGAATGAGCCCCTTGTTAGTCCACTTCATGCGCCTGCCTTCGCGGCGCAGGCCCACCTGGTTTGCCTTGCACTTGGAAGAGCAGAAATTCAGGGTGGTTCCGTCGCGAAGCACGTAGATTTCCCCCGTGCCCTTGGAGATTTCGTTGTTGCAGAAAGAACAGAACATGAAAATCACTTTGCCTTTATTTCCTTTGCCTCACGCTCGGTCTCAAGGAGCATCATGATGTCCCCCTTGCGGACAGGGCCCTTGACGTTCCTCCTGATGACCCTCCCCCTGTCCTTGCCGTCCAGCACCTTGCACATGACCTGGTATACCTCGCCGTGGATGCCGGTCTTCACGACCACTTCCACCACTTCGACAGGTATTCCGTCTTGCGTGATTGCCATCAGCCACACCCTACTCCTTTTTCTCGGCCGGCTTTTCAATCTCGAGCTTCTTTTCCTTTTTGGGTTTCGCAGCCTTGTTTTTTTTCTCCTTAGGCTTTTCGGCGTGCTCGTGCTTCTTCTCCTCGTGCTTGGCTTCTGCCTTGTGCTCGTGCTTCTTCTCCTCGTGCTTTTCAGCAGGGGCTTTTTCCGCAGGCTTTGCCTCTGCTTTTGGCGCTGACTTGCCAAGCTTGTCAGCAATGCTCTTCACAATTTCTGCCGCATTCCCGGCCTTCTCGATTGTGATTGCCGCAGAGGGGACGGAAAGCCCGGCTGCAGCTCCCAGCTCCTTCTTGGTCGGGACATAGCAGTATGGGATTCCCTTTTCGCCGCAGATCATCGGGATGTGCATGACCACTTCCTCCGGGTCGACATCCTCCGCGATGACCACGAGCGCGGCGGTTCCGCCTTCGATCGCCTTGGTGGTCTCGTTCGCGCCCTTCCTGATCTTTCCCGTGTCGCACGCTACTGTTATTGCCTCGAGCGCCTTGGACTGGATTTCCTTCGGTGTTTCAAACTTGATGTAAGACTTTGCCATGATATCAACCTCGTTCCTGCCGCATGCAGCGGCCGGAGCTTCATAGGCTCTTTAGAAAAAAGAGCGTTTGGACTTAAGCGGCAATGGGTTTATAAGATTAATGCCCGCCGCTGGCGTCGGAACCAAGTTACATTCATTTAAAAACATTTTTGAACACAAAATAGCCAGGAGGATACCATGGGCTTATTTACGCTTTTCAGCAAGCCTCAAGCAAAATCAACAGGAACGTCTAAGGGCGTGAGTGTGGCCTTTTTCAAAAGCGGCAGGCGGAGTGGGGCAAGGGTTTCTTATCATAGCCGGCGCCCCTGCGGCAGGATGTTGAGCGCCATTCGGCACAGGCTGCAGCTCGCCCGCGGGAACCAGAAGGCGCAGGCAGCCAAGCTCGAAAGGTGCGAAAAATCGCTTCGTGCAAATCGGGCGGACTCCTGAGGGGCGTTTCACTTCGCAATGTCAAGCAAGGCGCCAAGCGCGGCAGGAAGCTCGTTAATCCCTTCCGAGTGCGAGAAGTGCCCCATGTTCTTAAGCACAATGAGCTTTGCCCCAAGCTTCTGCTCAAGCTCCTTTCCGTATCTCACTGCCACGTACCTGTCGTTCGTGGAATGTATTGCAGCAAACTTACCGCAGTGCGACCGGATTTTCCCAAAATCAAGAGGATTTGGGAAGAAATCCTTCAACTCATTCATGCCCAAATCATCCGTGAAGCCAGCGACCAGCACAACCCCGCCGACCCTCTCGCCCTTCTTCAGCCTTTCGATATAGCGCAAGACCGCAACAGTGCCCAGGCTGTGCCCCACAAAATAGGTATTGGTGTCTGGCTTGCCAGCCAATTCGGAAAGCACGCCGAGCCATTTTTCCATTTTCGGGTTTTCCGCATCCGGCATCTGCGGCGAGAAGGTTTTGAATCCATTTGCCTCAAGCTTCTTCTGCAGCCATCCCTTCCATCCCGAGCCCGCAGTCCCGCCCCACCCGTGGATTATAAACGCCTTTTTCCCCATGGTTTCACTTTCGGCGTCACCTTAAAAAGCATTTTGGGCGCAATTTTACCAGGTGACCTGCAATTGCCTTAAAAATGGTTTGTTGTAGAAAGGATAATATCACGTAAATCGGTGGGAATATGCTGAAACAGGCGAGATTGGTGGCCTTTGCTGAAAAATTCCCTGTGACTGCTGGAAAGATGGGCGTGCCGCTAAACGAGGAACTAACTACGAGAAGAGTGCTAAACAAGGAATCAGAAAAAAAATTGGGCGTTATTCTAACTTCATTCAATAACCATCCAAATGATGGCAAAGGCGCAATGGTTAAAGTCAGAGAAAAGCTGTCAATTGAATTTTTGGGGTTGCTGATACAAGCCGCCCGCGAGAATGAGAACTGCACATGGTCAATGGCAACGAAAAAAGTCAATGGCAGCCGCGTGATAAGCATTCAAGCCAATGAAGACCCAAAAAATCTTTCATTTGACATCTTTGTAGGGCTCACCTCCCCTTTTTGGATATTGGGCGAAAAATACATCTGGCAGGATACATCCATATTCATTAATCCTGGCGAAGGGAAAAAGTTTGAATCACAAGTGAAGTATGTTGTGGAAGAACTTCTCAACTACGATTCGAATCATGCCCAGGCAAGGAATATTCCCAAATTTTAATGAGAAAGCCGTCTCCTGGCGGGGCAATGGGCACAAGAAGATCCGAAAATAGCACGTTTCTTTTTTTTCCAAATACTAATGCCCAATTCAGCAGCACCCTTTGGGCTTTTTTTCAGCCAGCCCCACCTTGATTTTCAGCACGAGCTTGGCAGTTCCGTCCTTCTTTTCCGAATATTCTGCGCCCTTCCCCTCCGCCTCAAACACCAGCCGCGTGTCGTCCACGTCGAGAGGGTTTTCCCAGAAAAAGCGGTTGATGTCCGAAACGAGCTTCCTTTTCACCTTGCCATCCAAGTCGTCGCTTTTCCTTCCGACAAGGGTGATTTCCCCCTTGCGGTTTGTTATGTCCCCAGTAAGGAGGTTGGCGGGCAGCACTCGTATCGAATATTTCGAGTAGGCCTCCAGAAGCTTTGTTGCAGCGCCAATGCCGCTATCCAAGGAAATTCCTCTTCCAGGCGGTCTTCATTATCGCGTCCGTGAGGATGGCGCGGTTTTCCGAAAGGGCTATGTCCATCACTTCAGATGCCGCCTCCGAGTACTCCGTATCCTCCTTTGCCTCGAAATTCACAAGCACGCGCTCGATTTCCTTTCCCACCCCGTTCGGAAGCCTGGAGAGGTTCTTCCTGCAAAGGTAGCGGGTGGAGTCCGAAATGTCCTCGTCAAATGCAACGTACATGGTCCGCACGGCATCCAGCTCATTTTCTGACAAAGCGGAAAGACCGAGCAATTCGGGCGGAAGGCCAATCGAGTAAAGCGCGGAACAGAATGGAATGGCACGGGGCAGGGACAGGCCATGCATGGAGCGGGAGTAGCCGAAAAGCCCGATGTGGAGCTTCCTTGCCCGCCTGGAGGGGTTGTAGCGCGAAAGGGTGTGAATGAGCTGAGAGAGCAATGTCACTTCCTTCTGGTACTGGCGGCTGGTCTTGTCGATTATCCTGTTTGCGGTCTCCTCATCCACGAAAAGCGGCTTCCCCCTTTTTGCCTCGCTGATTTCCTGCACGCCCTTCCTCACCACGCTTTCAGGGTAATCGTACTTGAACGAGGACTGGAGCGTGAAGGTCTGGACAGAGGGGTATTCCTTGAGGCAGTTTGCGGCGTTAGTGGGCTTCAAATTTCCCCTGAAGGGCGCCGAGCCCACCCCGATGATCGGCAGGATCTCAACAGATGATTTCTTTTCAAGTACGTGGAGCTTTTGCAGGCATACCTTGTTCAAAAGCACAGCGGCTAATGATCCGTAGTTCAGCGCAGGGTCGCTCCTTGCAAGGAACACCCTCTGGCGCTCGAACCTTTTCCCCTCGATGAATCCGCCTACAATATTGTCCGCGCCGCTCAACGCCTCCCTGTTTTCCACAAGGGGGATCAGGCGTATCTCCTCTGGGGCAAAGGCGCCCACCCACTCGGAGACCGTGATGTCGCCCACCTTGGTATTCTTTTTGCCCACAACCACTTTCTTGTAATAGTCGTAAATCCTTTCCAGCTCCATAGAGGAGCAGCACATTGGCAGGATCACCTCCCAGATGGGAGGGGAGCTTTCCCCGGAGGCGGATGCAATGTCGAAATTCCTGGGAATTGATTCCAGCGTCTCAAGGAGGATCTTCCCTTGCGTTTTTTCCACGTTGGGGTTGGGCACCCGCAAGGTCAGGTAGCAGTCTGAGCCGAGCTTGTTCTCAGAGAAGAATTTCGGGTAGCGGGACAGGAGCTTTTCCACCACGTGGTTGTCCACTTCCTTGCCTTCGCAGTCCCACATCTGCTCCCGTATCCCCAGGTGGGAAAAAACGTAGTACGTTTCCTTGATTTCGGTCTCGCCTGCGAGGATTTCGCTGTCAGAGAAAAAGGGCGAATTCACATTGTCGGGGTGCTGCGTGCTCATGCATCTTGATACCGCGCCTTTTTCCATAATCCGACCCGGACAAGTTCGTTGCCTAAAAGTTTTTATATCTCTGCGCAGAATTAAGGGCAGTCAAGTCGATTATGGGTAAACAAGCGACTGGGGGTTTGTACATGGCATTTCACAAAGCAGGTCAGGGGGCAATTGAGTGCTGCTCCGGCAGCACTGCTCGCACCTTATCAGGCCAAGGCGCGACCGAGTATCTCATAATGCTGGCTGCGATCCTAATTATCGCGCTGGTGGCGCTTGCGCTTCTGGGCTTCTTCCCCGGGATATCCTCGGATGCCAAGGTATCGCAATCCGCATCCTACTGGCGGAGCGAGGCAAAGCCGCTTTCGATTTTGGAGCACCAGGTCACAGCAGGCGGCGAAATGACGCTTGTTCTCCTGAACGTGGATGCCAGCGGCACCATAAGGCTGAAAAACGTGACCGTGGGCGACACTTTCAATGACTCGTTCGGAGCCACGGGCTTCAGGTTCGGGCCCGGCGAGCAGCGCACAATCCGCATCTCTGACCTTGAGGGGGGCGACGCGGGCACCATGTACGAATTCCCGCTGAACTTCACTTACGTAAGCGTGAACGGGGTTACCACGACGCAGTACGGGGTCAAGACGCTGGTAGGCAAGTATTCGTAAAAATAAGACGGGCACAAGGGGGACCAGCAGGTTATGGTCAGCCAAACGTCCATTCAAAATGGGAATGGACGCAGCCATCGTTCAGAAGCGCAAGCAGGACATCTCGGATTTGTGGAACGCCAGCCGAGGCTTCGAGAAAGCCTTTTAAACAGTTTTAATCACTTTCTACAACAATGGGTGTAGAGATGAAAATTGCCCAGAAAAGCAATGGCGACGGGATTGTGAAGGAAGTGAACAGTCTGCTTAGGGAAGCACGAAAAAACATCAGTACAAGGGAATTTTTCATAATCAAGGTCAGAAGCGAGATGGCTTTAATGCTCGCACACAAAGTCAATCACGGCTTTCCAAAAAAAATCCCTGAAAAAGTCAATGAAATTAAAGGACGGGTAATTATGGCTGAAGTAAAAAGCCTTCTTAGAGAAGCCCGAAAAAACGTCCAAAATGGGAATTCCACCAAGGCTTTGGACGACATAAGGTCTGCCAAAGAGCTTGCAGAGGGCGTCAATGGCCTGCCCAAGGAAATCGCTGAAAAAGTCAATGGGGTGTTTGAAAACGAAGTGGTTTTCCTTCTTGCCAAAGCCCGAAAAAGCGCCATTGGCAAGAAGCTGAAACTGGGGGCAGCCCTGTTGGAATTAAAGGCTGCAAAAATACTCGCAGCCAATATCAATCATGGCTTGCAGGAAAAAGCCTCTGAAGAATTTGATGAAATCATATCCGATATACAATACATTTCCAATGGCGTCCGCGCCTCTTCTCTTAGGCGCCAGCCTTCCAATTCCTTCACAAGGCAAAAGACCATGGCAGACAAGGAGCACCAGTAATGGCGGAATCAAAAGCCTTTTAAACAGTTTTAGTCACTTATTACAACAATAAGCAAGGGCGATAGCATGATATCTGCTCAAAGTAATAAATCCCGCGCGCGGGCTTTCATCCGAGAACAAGGAGCTTGCGCGCCGCATGGGAGTATCCGCGGGCAGCAAGCGCAAGGCGCTCAAGCTGATAAATCAGGTTCTCGTGATAAACTTGAATGGCTATAGTGAACTGACCAAGCTGGAAATATTAATCGGGCTGGCAAATGAGAAGGCGCACAAGCCAAACTTCGGGGAAAAAATGCTTGGGCTTAAGCACGATAAGCTTGTCGCGGACCTGACCGGCTACCTTATGCAGGTCAAGCCTTCGCCAGATCAATCTCCAAAAGCTGATTTCACGCCGTTGCGAACGCCAAGGAAGCTTTATAAACTCACCCTATCTAATACAAACCCGCACGGGCCGGGAAACCGGGCAGAGACTGTGCAGGAATGAGGAAGCAGTAATTCGCTCGTCAGGGCGACATCAGCGCTGGGTTCTATGCTCGGCTGCGATGGATTCACAAAATCGGACAATCCCTAATACCTTCTACCGCAAAATGCGGGCGAACGAAGGGAGACTTTAAAAGTCGCTATTTCTCTGCGCGGGGTTTTCGCGTCCGTTTGCATCATTGTTTCATGCTCATAAGAGATTATGGGGCGTGTTCCCCCCTTGGGGGAAGCGCGGCTGCGGCCTTTATCGGCTGGAGCCAACTTGCGCATAGGTGTTGAAGAGGCCGGATTCACACATGAAGGCTTTGGAGCGTATGCGGATTTCACGAGTACGAAGAGAGCGACTGATACTCACAAATAAGAGTTCAAAAGTGTCTAAGAGATTAGACGCCAAGTATATGCAAGTTCTGCAACGCGCAAGCGTTGCAGAATTATGCAACGATTCGTCGTTGCATATGTTACGCCATTCAGTGGATGACTAGGCTCAAGTAACACAGGGCCCCGCGGCAAGCAGCGAAATTCTCCGGGTAGGTGCAGGCAACCTTTGATCCGGAGGCAGGGCGGCGCACAGAAATGTGCTATCACCCCGAGAATTAAAACATTCTAGTAACGGGTGGAAAAGAAACCAATTGGGATTCGGCCAGTAAAGGTGATTGAACGCCGAACAGAGCGCACCGAATCCTGCGCAGCAATGTGCAGGAGATGTGGGGCGGAATATCCGCTTCCGGATTCGAGGTCGGCTGGAAAGCCGCGCCATAGAGGGTGAAAGCCCCGTAGTTCAACGGAAGCGGAGTGAAGCCAAGCGAGTAGTGCTCATTGGATATTGGGCACGAATATGGGGGCACTAACCTCCAACTCTAAATATAACTTGAGACCGATAGCAAATTAGTAACGCGAGTGAAAGTTGAAAAGGAGCCCGAAAGGGCAGTGAATAAGAACCTCAAACTGAATGGCTACAATTTGATGCAGCATGAAAGGGCACGACTGCCGAAGCGAGTGCGCGAAAGCGCATTAGCGAGGCGGGCATACCAGTGTTGCATCGTTCTTCTCGAAGCAAGAGCCAGGGAGTTGATGTTGCGTGGCGAGGCGAAAGCCGAAGCGAAAGCGAGCGGGCGCATCGCAAGAAAGGCCCGTCGTGCGAAAGCGCGAGCAGTCACGCTCATCAGACTTGAAGCCGATGTGAACTAAGCGAGCGCAGGTCGAAGCCAGCCTGACGGCTGGTGGAGGACCGCAACCGATGCTAGTATATTCTGCTCGGGTGACGCGTGCTTAGGGGTGATAGTCCAATCGAACTCGGCAATTAACTTCTGTGACACATTTAGTTATTTTTCGTCATTGAAGTTTGCCAAAGCGAGTTCCTCCCGAAATGTCCCTCAGGACAGCGTCGGTCGAGATTGGCTGCGGGGTAGAGCACTGATCACGGGGATCGGTTTCGAAAGGAATCGCCTTGTTGTCAAACTCCGAATCTGCAGCCGTCGTAGAAGCCGGCAGTCGGGTTCTACTGGGTAAGCTAGTAGGCCATTACGGGAACGACCGGGACCGGGGTTAAGGTCCCTAA
>DUFS01000073.1 GCA_013331805.1 Microcaldota archaeon
CTTTTGAGTATGGCAGGCTGGGAAGGCTATGCGAAAATGGCAAACACCTACAATTTGAGAAAAAGGGTCTGGAAAAAAGCAGATGAAATCATTCGCCGCGTCTAGAATTCGGAGAGCGTCTTCTGCCCGGCTTCCCTCTCCTTCTCCTTTTCGTCGAATATGATTATCCTTCCGTACTCGCCGTCGTAGCCGGCGACCTTTTTCACCCTTCCCTGCTCCACCCGCAATATCGCCTCAGCCAGCCTTTCCCCTCCCGCTTTTTTCAGCTTGTCATGGGACGCGTGAAGAACCGCAAACTCGCTTCCGAATGCCTTTATGAGTAGCGCGTACTGCTCCTCAACGGCTTTTGCTGCTGGTTTCTTGCCAAACGCATCCGCAAGGATTTCCTTGAGAGGAACCAGCGACTCGAAGGGAACGGCGTTTTTCGGCGTGAAGCCTTCAGGGCGGTCAGCGAGCGCCTCCACGCGCGAAAGCACGCCGATTGTCAGGGGCTTTTTGCATACCGGGCATACTCCGTTCAGCTTTTTCGTTTCCTGCGGGTGCAATGACACATTGCAGTTCCGATGCCCGTCAAAGTGGTACTTGCCCTCTTCTGGATAGAACTCGTAGGTGCAAAGGAGCTTTTTCTTCTCCTTGTAGCGGATTGCCTCGTAAAGCTCGCCGTAAGTCAGCCTGTCCAGATTGAATACGTTTGCCTCCCTGCCGATTTTCTCAGGCGAGTGCGAGTCCGAATTGGACAAAAGCTGCATGCGGTCAAGCGCCGAGAGGCGCCAGTTCATGGCAGGGTCCGAGGAAAGGCCAGTCTCAACGGCATAGATGTCATTCTTCCTCTCGCCGAATGCATCTTCAAGCGAGTCAAAGCCGCTCATGGAGCCAAAGGCAGAGAACCAAGGAGTCCAGATGTGCGCGGGTATCACCAAATTCTTGTCAGACACGCCAAGAACAATGTCGCACATCTCGATTGCGCTCATGCCGAATATTGGCCTGCCGTCAGACTTCAGGTTGCCTTTTTTAGAAAGCCGCTCGTTCACCTGCTGCGCCACCTCAATCGAGGGGGAGAGAAGCACTATGTGGATCCTCCTTCCTTTCCCCCCCTGCGAATAGATGCAGGACACTTCGGCCGAAAGCACGAAGTTTACACCGTCGTACTGCAGGAAGCCCGAGTCGGACTCTATTCCCTTGCGCTCGATTTCCTTGATCCACTCAGGATGCGTGAAGTCCCCTGTTCCCAGAAGGTCGATCCCCTTTATCCTCGCCCACTTGGAAAGCGTCTCAAGCTCCATTCCCGGGGATGTGGCACGCGAATATTTCGAGTGCATGTGCAAATCTGCCACTACCTTCATCTGACTGAACCTCCCGCAGGAAATTCGCCGGCTGGAATTAAAATACTCCCCTAGGAAATCCGTTCCATGGGCAACCTATTCCGCAAGTCTTCTTCGGAAAACAGGATTTTCAGGGACGAGTCGGCCCTGCTTCCCGACTATTTGCCCGAGGAGCTTCCTGGCAGGGAAAGGGAGGTGCGCGAGCTGGTCTACTGCCTTTCTCCTGCAGCTGAAAACCGCCAGCCCGAGCATGCGCTTCTTGTTGGCCCTCCTGGCACGGGCAAGACATCTGCTTCGCGGTTCGTGCTCAAGCAGCTTACAGAGTATTCCCAGCGCCCTCTGACAATCTACGTGAATTGCTGGGAGACGCCCAGCAGGTTCGCAATACTTTCCTTCCTGGTAGCAGCGCTGGGAGAGGTGATGCCGCGCAGGGGGGTGGCTTCAGACGAGCTTTTCTCCCGCTTTGTGGAAATCGCAAAAAAGGATGGCAAGACACCGATAGTGGTGCTGGACGAGGTGGACAGACTCGAGGCGCACGAGGACGGGGTGCAGATACTCTATGACCTTTGCAGGGCAGGCGAGATGCACTCTCTCAAGGCAGGCGTCATTGCAATCACCAACGATGAGGAATTCCACATCAGGCTGGACTCGCGGGTCAGGTCCTCCTTTGTGCAGCACACCCTCCTGTTCGCCCCGTATTCCGTTCCCCAGCTCAAGGAAATACTCTCCCGGCGCGCGGCGGTTGGCTTCATGCCAGGCTCGCTTGACCCTGACGTGATTCCACTTTGCGCGGCAATAGCGCACAAGCAGGGCGGGGATGCGCGGGTGGCGCTGCAGTTGCTCCTTTCCGCAGGCAAGGCTGCTGAGCGGGAGAACGCTGAAAAGGTGCTGCCGCAGCATGTGAGGAAGACCGAAGAGCAGGCGCTTGGGATGGCGGCAGTGAAAGCCGAGCGCAAGCTGCCAGACTTAGACGAGCTGGACCAAAGGATAGTGGAAATGGTTAAAAAGTCTGGAACCGGAGGCATCGAGTCCGGAAAGCTCTACGATGCGCTTGCAAAATTCTCCAGGGAGCGGGCCATCCGCGGAAGGATCGACCGGCTGGTGCAGTCCGGGATACTGTCCACCGCAAGCGCGCGGCTCGGGCAGGGAAGGACCAGGACGATCCGGATCAAATAGGGCAGAGGTGGTCTTATGGGTGGTGAAACGCAAATCGCGCAAGCCGGATCCACAGTCACGGCAGGGTTTTCAATAAAAAGTGCCTTGTTGCACAATTCCGCGAGAGTGAGCGAATAGCTGCTCACGCTCACCCTTCTTTCACTTGAAAATCAGAGAAGCTGGTTCAGGTAGTGCATCTTGAGCCCCACTTCTGGAACTTCCTGACCTCTGCCAGCCTGGCCTGCATTTCCGGAGTCTGATTGGGCGGACCATCACCAGCATTCCTGCGGATTTTGACAGATGGCTTGATTTTGCGCTTCCTGAGTTCATCAAAGACCTCATTGGTGTCATAGAGCCCGTCCCCTCCGACCCTTTCCACGTTGTTGTTCTTGCAGAGGCGCTTGAGCAGGGGCTTGAACTTCCTGCGCTCCCCAACCTTCTCAGTGGTGGCTGAGAACTCCAACACCTTGCCAGTCTTTGCGTCTGTGACCAGCACCAGGCGCACAAACCCCTTGCGTTTCCCCTTGTGCTTGTAGTGCATCCATTNNTGCTGTGTGGGGAGGCAGGAATCTTAAGGAAGACGACCATCTGCCTTCCGATGCCCTGGGTGGTGCGGTAATCCATCTTGCAGAAGGACTTCCAGAACCCAAGGCATTCCACGAGGGCTTCTGGGTATTCGTAGGGGCGCCCAATCTTGCTATGATTGATGCCATCAAGGTCAGGCTGCCATTGTTCAGCCAACTTGAGAGGCAGGAGGAACTCTGCCCGCCTTACTTGCTTCTCATTGTAAGCCTTCCAGTCTCGCCTGTCTTTCTTGCGCTTGCCCCAGCGGCCTNNGCGGCAGTTATGCAACAAGGCATCTTTATCCCATTATTTTTCTTGCCGCATCCTCAATTGAAAGCAGCTCTTCCTTGCCGGTCTTGAGGTTCCGCAATGTGACTTTTGCAGCCTTTATTTCCCGCTCGCCCACAATCGCAATCCATTCGCAGGAGCCTGCGGCGTTTTCAACCTGCTTTTTCAGGTTCCTGCAGTTCAAATCGGTCAGGGCGCTTATGCCTCCCTTGCGGAATGCCGCAGCAACAGAAAGCGCGGAGCCATAGAACCCCTCCTTGGCATTCGCGACAAACACCCCTTGTTTTTCAAATTCCCTTTCCTTCATGAGCGCTAGCAGCCGCTCAATCCCCAGTGAAATTCCGACCGCGGAATCGCCCTGGCCGTACATGGAAAGCAAGCCGTCGTACCTTCCGCCACCTGCCACGCTGCCCATCTCCTTGCCAAGAGAAAGCTCGAATATGGGGCCCGTGTAATAATCCAGCCCGCGCACAAGCGAAAAATCCAGCTCAACTTTGATTGCTTTGGAGTACTCGGGCAGAAGATCAAGTATTTCCTTAAGGTCCTGCGCAGCTTCCTTGCTGTAGATTTCCGCAAGCTTGAGTCTTGATTCGTTTCCTGAACTGCCAGTTAGCTCTGAAAGGAGCTTTTTTGCCGCCTCCTTTTTCACGCCGACCCCTTCAAGCATTTCAACGCAGGCGGCATCCCCGATTTTTTCCCGCTTGTCAAATATTCTCAGCACTTCCCCTTCTTTTCCGGAAATAAGCCTGGAGGCTATTGCAGAAATTATCCTCCTGTCATTCAGCCTGACTACCGGGGCAGGAAATCCCAGTTCCTGTATTGCTTCTGAGGCGCAGGCTATGAGCTCGGCTTCTGCCCGCACAGAGGGGCAGCCGATTATGTCCGCGTCAGCCTGGTAAAACTCGCGAAGCCTGCCCTTTTGCGGCTCCTCCCGCCTCCAGACCGGCGCTATGCAGTAGCGCTTGAATGGCTTTTTGAACATGCTGGAGGACGATACCCTTGCAAGAGGCACGGTCAGGTCGAATCTTAGTGCCAACCTGCCATCGTCCACCCTGAAAAGCTGGCCCCTAATCTCCTCGCCGCACTTTTTCTCCAGCACCTCAACTGTCTCGAGAGCAGGCGTTTCCATTGGCAGAAACCCAAATTTTTGGTATACGCCCCCTATCCTTCCCATTGCCCACTGCCGCTTCTGCATCTCGGCAGGCAAAAAGTCGCGCATACCCTTGGGAGCAGTGAAATCCATGGGACTAACCCTTCATGCTGGCGTTTATCCACTCTTTCAGGTTTTCCTTGGTGGTCGCGCCCACGCGGTTTGCGATCATCTTGCCGTTCTTGAGAAGCAATAGCGTTGGAATTGAGGCCACCCCGAACTTTTCCGAAAGCTCGGGCTGCTCGTCCACGTTCACCTTGCCGAATTTCAGGCCCTTCATCTCCTGCGAAAGCGCGTCCACCACAGGCCCGAGGATCCTGCAGGGCCCGCACCAGGGCGCCCAGAAGTCCACAAGCATCAGTCCTGTTTTCGTTTCCATTTCAAAAGTCTCTTCGGTCAGTGTAAGCATTTTCCCCACCCTCCCAGCATAGCTTTCAGCGCAAAGTAAATAAAAGCGATTACCCCTTGCTTCATTGCGTCCCAAAGTAAGACTTGAATTTCGGTGTTGTCGTGAGCGTCGAGCTTCTCCCTGACTTTTTCTGGATGACAAAGCCCTTTTCCACAAGCTCGGCAACGTCCTGGTAAATCGTGGAGCCCAGCTTGTCCGCCAAGAGTGACTTTTTTATCCCGTCGCTTTTCGAAATATAGGCAAGGGTGCGAAGCGCATGCCTTGAAATCTCCCCGGCCTGCGCGAAGTCCTTGACAGCATTCACGTACTCGGGGCGAAGCCGCATGTAGTACTTGCCCTCCTCAAAGGCAATTTCAATCGCGCTGCCGCTGCCTGAATACCTCTTTTGAAGCGAATCGAGCCTCTGGGAAATGAAGCCTGGCGCAGAGACACCTATGAGCTTTCCAAGCTCGGCAACCGCCAGGGGCTTGCTCGACATGAAAAGCGCAGCCTCGATTATCCTCTCGGCCTCGGTTTCGTCCATGAAAATTTCCTCCTGAAATTTTCAGACATTTTCCTTCAGGAAAATGCTGATAAGAATCACTCATCTTAAGCGCAATTTGTACTTGCCAGCCCCTTCATTTGCCCTTTTTCCCATCGTCCTCCTCTTCATCGCCTTCGTAGTTGTTATTTTCCTTTACCCTTATGAATATTTCGCCAAAGAATTTTTCCTGGAAAATGGTAAGCTCCCCGTCCTGAACCAAATGCAGCAGGGGAAGCAGGGTCATTATTATTTCGAGCGGGTTTTTCTCCGTCAGTATTGAGGAAAAGGTGGCAAGTCCTTCAGAGTCTTTTTCCTCAAGCACGCGCTCGTATATCTCCCCCATCCTCTCCTCAATCGAAAACTCCGGAAGCTGGATGTTTATCACAGAGGGTATTTCGATCTTCTGCGCCTTCTCCTCCCGTTTTTTCTGGTCCTCGAACACCTTTTCCATGGCAAGGAGAAGCTCGTCCAGCGTCACCATCCTCTTGGGGGGCACGCGGGTCTTGAGCTCAAGCACGGGAATTGTTTCGGGCTCGGAATCCTCCTCCACATAGGTTTCCTCGGACATTACCTGCGCCTCCTCCTCAAAGCGAAGCGCGTCGGACTTGAAGCGAATCAGTATCGCAGCCGCAAGAATCAGGTTGGCAGGCACCCGAAGGTCCAGCATCTCCATCTTGCTTATCCTTTCAATGTAGCTTGATGTGATTTCCACCAGGTCAATGTTCCAGGGGTCAAGCTTCCTTGAGGCGACCAGGTCAAGCAGCATCTCGCGCCAGGTGGGGAATTCCACCAGCTTTTCCAATCGCATGTCTTCTTCCTTCATTTTCGAGGTGTCAATGTGCCCCTCCCCTGCGTCCTCTATCCCCTCCTCGCCCGAAAAATCGGCCCCCCCCTCCTCTTTTTTTCCCTTCCTTTGGCTGGGACGGGGCGCAGCGCTTTCCGAAATGCCCTCTTCCTTCTTTCTGGTCATGGCAAAAGTAATCACCCATTCCTTATATTCCTGACGCCGTTTCTGCGTCAGCTTAAAAAACACCAGCTTCCGATTATAGGGGTTAAGGGGGAACATGGGCAGGGAAAAATCAGTCAGCGAAATAACCGACGAGGCAATAGCGGACGGCGGCTACCTCACCCTAGTCTACTTTGACCTCCATGCGAAAAGCTCGGATGAGGTGAAGAACATCATGGTCGGCTTCATAAGCAAGCTCACCAAGGAAAAGGGCGTGCTTTATGCTGTGGGCGAAATAGACCAGCCGATCGAAAAGGACGGCATCTGGTCCACATGGGCCGAAGTCAAGCTCCTTGCGTCCGACTTCGCAACCCTGGTACGGATAGCTTCGCAATATTCCCCCATAGGGATTGAAATACTGCGGCCTGACAGGGTAAATCTTGCGATCGGCGACGCGCAGGGCGTGCTCCTGGACATATCCCAGACCTCGCAGAATTTCACCCGCATGATAATGGAGCGCGTGCTTTCCAAGGAAGAGGTCGAGGAGTACAAGGTCAAAATGGCGTCCAGGGCCGAGCTGGGAAAGAGGCTGCTTGAGAAAAGCAAGTCGTAAAAAGCTGCGGTGCGCAATCCATCGCAGGTGCTTTCATGGAAAACACTCGCATCCGGTCTGGAATTCCCGGCTTGGACACCATGCTGGGCGGGGGCTTTTTGAAAACCAGCCTGACCGTGGTGGCGGGCGGAACGGGTTCAGGAAGGACAATCTTCGTTTCGCAGTTCCTTTTCAAGGGGGCTACAGCACACAGCGAGCCGGGCCTTTTCATATCATTTGACGACCAGAAGGACTCCCTTTACGCCAACTTGTCGCAATTCGGCTGGGACCTTGCTGACTTGGAGCGCAAGCAGAGAATCGTCTTCATCGAATACCCGCACAACGAGCTTGCCGCCTTTGCCGAGCAGGAGTCCGCGATGAAGGACCTGATATCCACCCTGGGCATAAAGCGCGTTGTGGTCGACTCCATCACCCCGTTTTCGCTAATGTTCACCTCGCAGGAGGAGCGCAGGCTCAATGTCATGAAGCTTGTTTCGGCCGTGAAAAGATGGAAGGTCACTTCACTGATTTCCGCTGAGACGATCCACGGCAACGAGGACTCCCAGTTCCCGCACACAGTATCAGGAGCGGAGTCATTCGCGGATGGATTCATCCACCTCTCGTTCCACAAGATCGAGGGCAAGCGCAGGAGGGCGGTTGAAATAGTGAAGATGCGCGGCTGCCGCCACGAGCACGAAATCAGGCGCGCGCAGATCAACAGCCAGGGCTTTGCAATCGAAATCCCCAAGAAGCCCGAAGAAGCGCAGGCTCACAAGAAGGTATTTTCAGATGGCAACCAAGCTTGAGATAGACCCATGGGCATCGGAGCAGTCGTTCGACTACGCCAGGCTCTTTGCCGAATTCGGCATGTCCAAGATCACTCCTGAAATTTCAGACAAGCTCTGCTCAAAGCTTTCCAGGCGCGAGGTGCTCTTTGCCCACCGCGACCTGGGCTTCTGGCTAAAGGACGCGGAAGCAGGAAAAAGCGTTGCAGTGATGTCAGGCATCAAGCCGTCCTCAGAATTCCATCTCGGCTCCAAGCTTACCGCAGACGAGCTCATACACTTCCAGAAGAAATTCAAGGCAAAGGTGTTCTATGCGATTGCAGACCTGGAAGCGTATGCCGACAACGGGCTTGCCCTGGAACAGACGCACGAGACTGCAATTTCAAACGTCGCGGACCTTCTTGCTCTAGGGCTGGATGAGAAAAACGCCTACATCTACAAGCAGTCGCAGGAAAAGCGCGTGATGCAGATGGCCTATGTGTTTTCGCGCAGGGCCACCCCTGCGATGCTCAAGAGCCTGTATGGCGAGAGGAATTACTCGCTTTACTTTGCCGCGCTAACACAGGTCGGCGACATACTTCTTCCCCAGCACGCTGATTTCGGGGGAAGGAAGCGCGTGATAGTTCCTGTCGGCGTGGACCAGGACCCGCACATCCGCTTTGCCAGGGACATTGCTTTCAAGGAGAAACTGGTGCAGCCAGGCGCCACCTATCACAGGATAATGAAGAGCCTGAACGGGCTTGACAAGATGAGCAAGCGCGACCCCAATGCGACGCTTAGCCTTTCGGATTCGCCCGAAGTTGCTAAAAAGAAACTGATGAACGCATTCAGCGGGGGAAGGAACACGGCTGAGGAGCAGCGGCGACTTGGCGGGGAAATAGAAAAGGATGTGCTTTACGAAATAATGAAGTTCCACTTCTTGGAGGACGACTCGCTCCTGGAGGAAATGAAAGAGGACATGGTCTCGGGCAGGCTCCTTACGGGCGAGTATAAGCTGAAATGGATTCCCTATGCCCTCGATTGGCTAAAAAAGCACCAGGAAAGGAAAAAGGAGATGCTGCCCAGGGCAAGAAAAATACTTGAGAAGGCTGCGCAGGATTAGCTACTTTTTCGCCCTGGCAATCGCAAGCCTTGGAACGAACGCGCATAGGACAGACTGCTCGATTTGCTCGCTCCTGTGAAGGACCCCCGCGGAAAAGTGCCCGATTGCCCCGTGCCTTTTCCCGATGTCCTTGACTCCCGCCATATCGGCTAGCACTTTTGTCAGGTCGGATTCCTCCCTCCTTATCCTTTTCGCAATTTCTTCGGGAACCACGAAGCCCATTCCCGTGCCGTAGGTTTCCTCCTTGCCGTCAAAAACGCATGCAACCGTGATGTCGATGTGCATTCCTTTCTTCAGGGTGAACAGGCCCGACTCCATCCCAATCGAGTAATCGCACCTGCCTTTTGCCCTTTTCCAAGAAGCCTGAGCACGGTTTTTCGCACCGGAAAAAGTTTCTTCATTGAAAGGATGGTCGGGCACTCCTGATTTTTCGCTGTGGTGATGCAGAACGAATTTTTTGCCGAATATCCTGTGAAGCGCGCGGGAGGTGCCGCTCAATTTGGTAGGGTTGATAGTCCCAACCTGCACTGCCAAAGGCCGGAGAAGCTCCCCTCCCAAATCTGTTTTTCCCTCGAAAATGGACTGGCAGGATATTTTCCGCAGGTCTTCCCCGAAAACTAGCGGAACTGAGATGATTTTGAGAGGGGGCAGGCTGTTTTTCCTGCGAAGCGAGTTGATCCTCTGCGCGGCGGGCGTTGTTTCCTCGCTCACAATTATTGCATCCACATCTTGCATTTTTTCCGCGCCGCCTGACTCGTTTTCTATCATGTGTATTTTCGTTCGCGAAAAGAGCCCAATCCGTTTCAGGGCGGCAAGGAGCGTCCTAAGCCTTCTTGCGTATGGAAAGGAAGGGTAAATCTTGTGCCTTTTGACGTAGGAGTCGCTTGTGAGCCCTATCGTGATTTCCGAAAAGCGCCCGCATTCCCTGAGCATGGAATCGTGCCCTGCGTGCACATAGGTGAAGGTCCCCCCCAGAACGCAAGACCTGCCCATAGCATTACCACGTGTACTTTACCCCGAAAAGCTCGTATATGTAGCTCACCATGAAGACGAATCCCACGAAAAACGGGTAGAGCCAGAGCAGGCACACCAACGGGAGGATGTGCCGCATCTTGGGCTCGGTCTTGGAAATTTCAAAGCTTTTTATCAGGAAGTAGGCCCAGATGGCAAGCGAGAACAGCCCCAGCACCCAGGCTGACTGGAACGTCAGAAGGCCGTTTCCCAGGCCTGCCACGGTCGCGCTCACCCCTGCAGAAAAATTGTAGGTGAATGGGGAAAGCCAGTCAAAGAAATTCCTGCTCCAGCTCATCAGGGTCCATGCCATGAAAAGCGCGGCGAAAAAGCCGCTTCCAAGGGTGGTTGGGAGTATGAATATCCCGAAGTCGCCGTACGCAGGGTTGAAGAACAGGTCAATGTACTTGAGTATGTTCATCACCCCGCCGCGGTACCAGCGAAGCCGCTGGCGGAAAAGCCTGCCGAGATCAGCAGGAACATCGGTAAGGACCGAGGTCTCGTGGCATGCGCGGATCTTGTACCCGTTCTTCTGCATGCGAAGCGCAATCTCCATGTCCTCGGTCAGGTTCTGCTCGTCAAAGCCCCCAAGTTTCTGCAGAATGGCTTTCTTGTAAAAGGCGGTCGGGCCTGGCGTCACGTATAAGCCGTCTATGCTCGCAATGGTGCGGAAGAAAAAGCCGAACGATATCCAGTATTCGATTTCCTGAATCCTCTGCAGGATGCTCCTGGGGTTGTTGACGCACACGAAGACGACCACCGAGGCGACGCGCTCGTCCTCGTAGAAGTGCTTTATCACCTTCTGCAGGCAGTCCTCGGCAGGATAGGTGTCCGAGTCTATGCACGCCACTATCTCGCCCTTCGCGTGCTTCATGGCAAAGTTGAGCGCAGCCGCCTTGCCGCGGTGGAGTTTGTTCGGAAGCAGGGTTACCCCGGGCGTTTTCGCAAGCAGGTCAAAGGATCCATCGGTCGAGCCGTCGTCCACCACCAGTATGTCGAATTTCCCGGAGTACTTCATTTTCTTGCAGGCTTCAAGGCAGTTGAAAATCGTGCCCCTTGCATTGAAGGAGGGGATTACCACGGTCACGTGGGGGTATTTCTCAGGCTCAGGGATGGGCGGCTCTTCCTTTGCCCCCTCCAGCCAAAGGATCAGGTACGAGCTGAAAATGAAAATCGAAAGGATGGTGTATCCCAGAAATATGATCTGGTAGGAGATTGACAGGAACACGAATACGCAAACCGCAAGCACCAGCATGCCCAGTATCGCAAGCTCGCGCCGCTCGGGTATGTGGATGGTGGAACGCTTGTGCTCTGCTTTCTTCACTTCCAATACTGTCACCCGAGAACTAGCCTTCAGCCGCCAGGTATTCTTCAATTTCTTCCTCTGACTTCAGCCCCTGCAGGACCACGCTGTCGTCTATCACCAGTGCAGGGACCTTTTCTATGCCGTGGCGCTTGATAAAGACATTGATGAACGGCAATTCAGTATCGTTGGGGAAGGCAAACACGCGCAAATTTGGGTGTTTTTTGCGGAGGCTGTCCAGCACCCCGCCCTGTGCCCGGCACTCGGGGCAGTCCAATTTCACGCGGTAGAAAAAAAGCACGGTGGTGTAGGGCGAGGAGTCGCAGAATTTCGAGGTTGCCCGCATGTTCAGGTAAAGCCCTGCGTTGGCAAGGTAATACTGGCTCTTTATGCGCTCGTACTCCGAGTTGATGATGTTGCTCTGCTCATAGTACTGTATCTTCTGCGAAAGCTCATATGCCCTGGCAGCCTTGGCCTCGGTTGTCTTGGAGACGTATTCGCAAAGCTCGCTTGTGGAGTTGCCCATTGTCTGCGCATAGAGGAAAAGCATGCGCTCGGACTCAGACTGGAACATCAATTCGTCCACGCTGGAGCGGAGCTCTCCTGCCCGCATGGAGTCGAGCTGGGTTATGAAGAAGAACCCGAGGAGTGTAATGGCCAGCGTCAGAAGACCTGCTTTTATGTATGGGCTTGCCATAGCATCTAAACCTCTTGCCTTGTTTTTTGGTCCAGGGAAAGTCTAGCTCGGAGAAGGCCCGCCCTTGCTCTCCTCCCACATCCTGTGGATGAGCGAGCGGAGCTCATCGCGCTTGCGCTCGAACTCCCCTTCCTCTTCCTGCGACAGTTTCACTTTTTCCACAAACGACACCGCCTTTTCCCTTGCCTGCAAAGCAATCGGCGCTGCAGCCGCCTTCATGGCCCTTGCCGGCTCGGACTCCATTCTTACTATTTCAGCCTCCTTGTGAAGCGCCTTGACATTTGCCTCCAGAAGCTCCTGCTCGCGCTTGAGCTCACGCAGCATGAAGGAAACCTTGCGAATCTCCTCCTTGTCGACAATCCCTTCGGCCCCGCCCCTCAGGGATTCCAGCGCAGCCATCTGGGAGGAGAGCTTCTTGGAAACATCAGATTGCTTGGTTGCAATATCGTTGTTCGCGTTTGCTATCTCCTCGGCAATGTCGACGTACTCCTCCTTCAGCTTTTCCTGCGCGGAAAATGCCTCGGTCTCCATTTTCTGGAGCGATGACAGCTTGGAGGTTTGCTTTCGCACCAGGGAAATCGCATCGGCAAGCTGTTCTGCGACCGCCTCCTTCTGCCTTTTCGCATCGTCGGCCATGCCGCGAAGCTCGGCAAGCTTTTTCTTCGCGCCTGTTATTGAGCCTTCCTGGTCCGCGTATTCAGAGATTTTCCGCTCGATTTCGATTACCCTGCCGTGCAGGCTCTGCTGCTCCTCCGCAAGGGCTTCCATCGCCCCGGCGAGCTCACCCTTCAGGCTTTTTATCTCGGAAAGCTCGGACTGGAGCTCGGCAATGCGCTGGTCGCCTTTGCCCTGCTCGATCTGCTTCCTGAAGTCCTCCAGCCTTGCCTCGAACGCGCCGAAGAATGTCTCGTTGTCATCGATCTGGGACTGGAGCGTGGATTCGAAGTTCTTGAGGACTGAAAGCTCCTTGTCAATGCTGCGCTCAGGCTTCTCCCCCCCGCCTGCCCCGACCTGCGGGCCCAACGCAAGCAGCTTTTTCTTCAGCCTGTTCAGCTTTTCGGTTGCCGATTTTGCCTGCTCCGAGTATTTCTTGTCAAGCGCTGCAAGCTCGCCTTTCATCTTTTCCGCTTCCTCGGGGCTCATGAGCGAAGTTGTTTCCAGCTTGTGGAGCTCCCCCTCGATTGCCTCCAGTTCCTCCCCGCCTTTATGCACCTTGGAAAGCAATGCCTCTATGTCCTCCTTGGTCCTTGTTGCCTTTGCCTCCAGCTTCTCGGTTTTCTGCGCAACGTATTCGCTTGATGGCGCGTGCCAGGTAAGGTATACTTTGGTGAGTTTGTAATCTATAGTTATGAGCTTCTCTTCCTCAAGCACGTGCGCCCAGTCCTCAATGGTCCGCTGGGGCTGCTTCAGCTCCTTTGCGGCAGCGCCGATTTCGATCTTGCCGCGCTCCTTGACCAGGCGTATCAGCTGGTCCACTCCCGTGGATATTAGTATGTCATCGAGCGCCATCGCAAAACCTCCAAATCCAATCCTTATAAAGATTTGTGCGGAACTCCTATTCGTAAAATCCATCCGCAAGATGGGGAAAAGTGGCCAGCATGATCAGCCCGGACTTCGAAATCAGGCTCAGGCGCGAGGCAAAGACCTCTCTCCAGGTTTTCAAGGACCAGTCCATACTCCGCAGGAAATTCGGGGATGACGGAGTCAGGCTCTATGACAGGATATTGGGGGACAAGACCGCGCACGAGCTTTTGGAAGAGCTTGGCATGAACGAGGAAAAATTCGTTTCAATACTCGAGTTCATGAACAACAACGGCATGGTCTCGGTCGTGGAGGACGCCGAGCTTGAGTCCGCAAAATCCGCTGCAGGCAAGCAAGGCGAGGAAAAGGAGGAGTGGGCGCAAGAAAGCGAGCCGGCACTCGGCAAGGAGCCTGAAGAAAAAGAGGAAGGGCTAAGCGAAAAAGAAGAGGTTGAGGGCAAAGGCGGAAAAGAAGAAGGGGAAGGATCAAGCGAAGAAGAGGAGGGCAAAACAGAAGAAGACAAGGAAAAGCCTGGGCCCGAAAAATCCCTGCCTGACGACCAGGGGCGCGATGAAGCGCTGCGCGGCATGCGGGGAAGAAAGCCCCGCCCCCCAAACAGGGCCGAAGTTCCTGAGGAGGAAGGCGAGCCTCTGCTTTCGCCTTTGGAAAAGGTGCTATTCGAAAAGTACGGGGACGTGGGCGTCCGGATTTACAATCTTATTGACGGGGAGAAAACAGCCGAGGAAATACTGCGGCAGACAGGTGTCACCGAAGCCAGGCTTGTGGAAATACTCGAGTTCATGGACGAGCAGGGGATCATCAAGCTTGAAAAGCCGCCCGAGAAAGAGCCAGGGGAAAAACCCGAGGAAGAGGAGCGCTCAGCCGAGCCCGAGCAGGAGCCGCGCTTCAAGCCCATGATCGAGGAGGAGCCGGAAGAGATGCCCTTCACCCCTCCCAAGGCGCTTGAAAAGGAAAAGCCAAAGCCGAGAAAAGACGAGATAATGGAGGAGGAAGAGGAGCTGGAGCGCGAAATCGTGATGGTGGACGTTCCTGAGCTTGCCAAGCTTTCGCTAATGCAAAAGGCGCTTCTCTTTGCCGAGCTTTCCACCAAGTTCGGAAAAAGCGCCAAGGACCTGATTGAGATGGTCGACAGCAAGCGGGACTTCATTGACCTTTCGCTTGGCACAGGGCTTTCATTTTTCGACGTTGACGCGATAATGGCGTATTTCGGGAAAAAGGGGCTGATGAGCTTCAGGCAGCTGGGCCGCGAGGACATTAAGAAAAAGTACGGCGAGGACGGCTTCGCAATATACAAGCGCTTTGGCAGGGACGGACTCCTGCTTTACGAAATGATCGGCAAGGAAGCCAGCCTCAAGGACATAATCGTCAAAAGCAAGCTGGAAGTTGACCGGGCGATAGAAATACTCATTTTCATCCACAGGGTCCTGGGGCTGGACGTCCCGATCGACAAGGGGCTGATTTATCGCCAGCTGGGAATGCGCAAACCGTATTAGGTTTGCGCAGACATGCCCGCAGGCATGAAGATGAGAAAGCCCTACCGATTCAGTATCCTGCTCAGTGCCATCCTCTCAATCGCAAGCCCGCCTTCGCTGTATTTTCCAATTTTCTTGCCCCATTCGGGCAAAGCCAATCGCCTGCATTTCTTTAGGAGCAGCTTCTTCTTCAGTTTCGAAATCGGAATTCCCTTTTTTGACACCAGCACGAAGTCCTTCACGCTTTTTGCCCCGATTTTCCGCGCTGCCGAGGAAAAGTTCGTTTCATTTGCAAGGAACAGCAATGCCTCGTTTGCCATCTTGCCAGAAATGTTTTTTTTCGCCGAGAATTCGGATTCGGCAAGCAAGAACGCGGCTTCCAGCTCCTTTTTGGTACGCATTGCTGCGGGATCGAGCAGCAGCATTCCTTGCGCAGCCTTCACAAGCTCGTGCATGCTTGCGGCGGACGAGGAGCAGCGCAGGATCAGCATGCGTAGGTGCTCCGGTATAACCTTTAAAAACAAGTGCCAGGATAAGCATTCCGCATTCGCGATTCGAGGAGGTTATGGAATGGAAAATTATCACGGCGCATCAGGATCCACCATCAAGGGCAGCGGAGGCAAGCGTGGCAGGCACTCGGACAAGAAGCTCCGATACATCGGCGGGATTTTCACCGCAACTAAAGTGGCAAAAGAGGATGTCCGGATCATGAAAAGCAAGCGTGGGAACGCCTTGAAGATAAAGCTCAAGGCCGCAAGGTTCGCAAACGTGCTCACCAAGGACGGCATGAAGCGCGTGGCAATAAGAAACGTGCTTGAAACCCCTGACAACCGCCACCACGCCCGCCAGAACATCATCACAAAAGGCGCTATCATCGACACCGAGGCAGGCAAGGTCAAAGTCACCAACCGCGTAGGCCAGGACGGGGTTGTGAACGGAAGGCTTCTGTAAGGCAAGGGAAGTTCACAACAAGTGGCTCGGAAGCCACTGTGTCGTCAACGGACGCCTGCTGTAAGGCTTTGGAAGTTGACGATAAGTGGCGCAACAGCGCCACTGTGTCGTGAACGGTCGTCTACTCTAGAGCGAAAGCAGAATCGAAGGAATGATTATCAATCCCATTACGTGAGTCCTTCTAATTCCAAGGAGCGGCGGCAGGATCCCAATCGCAGTCGCAGTGGCAAAAACCAGAAGACCCGCCCCTCCTGAAATTATCGCCACGGCGCAGGAAAGGTAGGCAAGCACCAGGAGGTTGATCTTCTTGGTGTCAATCTGCTGAAGCCTGTCGGCATATTTTGATAGCCTCATCAAGAGGAATGCGGAAACGCCAATGGAGACAAGCAGCACCCCGACCAGGGCAGGCAGGTCTGAAGGCATAACCGGCTCTATCTCGTTCATGATGGCAAGCGCACCCTCCCGCGCCTTGCCAATGGAAAGCAGCGCGGCAAAGGCGAAAACGCCATGCGAAGCTGCTATTGATGACACAAGCGCAAGGAATTTCTTCGCATCGTCTGTGACAAGGATGGCTGAGGCAAAAATGGCAATCTGCGCAGGAGCGGCAATGCCGGGAAGCAGGTCAGAAAGCATTCCGAACAGCACGCCTGCGGCCACATAGGGCAGGAAGTCAAGACGGGTGCTCTCCTTTTTCTGCCTTGGTATTTTTCGCTGCTGCGTGAAGGAAAGAAGAATGCCGCTTGCTGCAAAGAGCCCTGAAAAGGAAGGGAAGAGCGGGTCATTAACCGCGCCGCGCAGGGTGGCCAATCCAAGAGCGCCTGAAAGCAGGAAAACGAATGCAGCAAGGGCGATTTTTCCTGCTGCCCTTTCAGACAAAAGCAGATAAATCGAAGCGCCAACCAGGATTATCGCCATGTGCGGACTAATTGCGCCAAAGGCAATTGGCAGAAGCACAAGCGACACAGGCAGGAGCAGTGCCGATGCCCCTGCGGAGAGCATCACAGAAAAGGCGCACACTGCCAGAGCTTGCCGCCCCCTTCCCTCAAGGGCCATCCTGTGTCCCGGGAGCACGGACGCAACAACAGTGTCATCTGGTATTGAAAGGAAAATAGAGGGGAAGAACTGGAATACCAGATGAGCGCCAAGGACCGCCACGATAATGTATGCGAACGCTTCCGGATCGATCGGAAGGGTGGACAATACGGATGCTATTGTGTTGGAGTGTATCCCCGGCACCAAGCCTGAGAAAATCCCAAGAAGGATCCCGGCCAAGAGGGCGATTACCTGAATCATCGGATCACTTCACTTTGCATCTATCCTTTCAGCCTCCAGATACCTGTTGCCCCTGTATTCCTTTATCCTCCCAAGCACGACCGCCACCCTGCCATCGGACAAGAGGTAGGCTGAGGGTATTTTGCTGAAGCGAACGCTGATGCAGAGCTGGTCGCACAAGGAGAACTTGCCCTCTGTCAAATTTTCCGCAGTCCCCGCCACCTCAGCAAGGGTGTTTTCCTGCGAAACAAGCGCCTGGGCAATATTCATCCGCCTCGGGGTTTCGTTCATCAGGAAAAGGAGCGCTATGCCCAGGACTGCGACCAGGCAAGCGGCAACCACCACCTTCTTCTCGTCAAGCTGCATACACGGCAATGGTTAAAAATCGGAAGATTAAAATCCCCTCATGTCCCTGCTGATAAAAAATGCCTCGCTGCCGTCCGGAAAGAAAACCGATGTGCTGGTCGAGGGCGGCAAGATTTCTAAAATCGGAAGCTTCAGCTCGAACGCAGAGGAAAAGCTGGACGCATCCGGCAAGCTCCTGATCCCCGGGCTCATAAACACGCACACGCACGCGGCAATGACCCTTTTTCGGGGCATTGCCGAGGACATGGAGCTTGCCAAATGGCTGTCATCAGTAAGGAGGGCGGAGATGCTCGTCACCCCTCCGCAGATCCGCGCTGGGACCGACCTCGCAATCCTTGAAATGATCAGGTCAGGCACCACCTGCTTTTCTGACATGTACTTCCACATGGATGAGGTGGCTGCATCCGTTTTGGAAAGCGGCATGCGTGCCGTGCTGGGCTACAGCATGGTGGACGGGGGCAATGCTGCGGGCACGCAGCAAAGCGCAAACGAGAAGAAAATGAATTCCGAGCTTTCGATTGCAGAAAAGTTCGTGAAAGATTGGCACGGCAAGGCAGAAGGAAGGATAACCTCCTCCATTCCGCCGCATTCGATCTACCTTTGCTCTGGCGAGCTTCTGAAAAAGTCGCATCAGCTTTCGGAAAAATACGGCGTTGTGCTTCATATCCACCTTTCTGAAACAAGGAAGGAGGTGTTTGACTGCCTAAAGGCGAACGGCAAGCGGCCTTCCCATTATCTTGATTCGCTTCGCGTGCTTTCCAGGCGCACTGTTGCCGCGCACTGCGTCTGGCTGACCAAGGAGGAAGTGAAGCTCCTTGCTGGCAAAGGCGTTTCAGCCTCGCTCAACCCGGTTTCCAACATGAAGCTTGCCGGGGGAGGCGCTTCGCCCATGCCCGAAATGCAGGAATCCGGCATGAACATTTCATTGGGGACGGACGGCTCTGCCTCCAACAACTCGCTTTCCATGTTTGAAACCATCAAATTCGCTGCCCTTTTGCAGAAAAATGCGCGCTGGGACGCATCCGTGGCAAGCGCTGAAAGCGTTTTCCAGGCAGCCACCCTTGGCGGCGCGCGGGCTCTTGGGATTCCCGCAGGCGAAATAAAGGAGGGGAAGCTTGCGGACTTGGTGCTGGTGGATGCAGCGGCCCCGAACATGGTGCCTTCGCACAGCATTGTTGCCAATATTGCCTACGCAGCGCACGCGGGAAATGTCACAGACGTGATAATCAACGGGAAGGTTGTCATGCGCGAGAGGAAAGTGCTCACAATGGACGAGGAAAAAATCGTGGAGAGGGCGCAAAAGGAGGCTGAGCGGCTTTCCTGATTTCATC
>DUFS01000045.1 GCA_013331805.1 Microcaldota archaeon
GTAAGGGACCTGATAGCCAAGGTGCAGCAGAACCAATAAATTTTTTCTCTTTCCTTACTTTTTCTGCCCTGAAGGTGACTTCAGAGCCACACGCCCCTTCATAGTGCCGTTTTTGCGGCCATGAAATACAGCGGCAACAGCTGGTAAGCGCAAGCCGAACGTTTGAAGCCGCAGTGGCAGTTTGATAAGTGAAGGGGCTACGGCTTGGCTCTGTCCAGCGCGGCAACAACGACTTCAACATCAACAACAGGCGTAACGTCAACGTTGGCAACAGGTTTGACAACCGTCGTGGAATGACTCTTAGGCTCTTCAGGGCTTCTGCTGATACCATGAAGACACACAGGAACCTTTTCCAGAAACTGTGCAGCTATGACAATCTCCTTCTCGCATTCATGAACGCCAGGAAGGGCAAGGCGAAAAAGGAGTATGTTATCGAGTTCGGGCAAAATCTGGAAAACAACCTCTATGCCTTGCAGTGGGAACTCCTTACGCACACCTACAGACCAAAACCCCTGACAACCTTCACAGTGCACGACCCAAAAACAAGGAAAATCAGTGCCTCAAACTTCCGCGACAGGGTAATCCACCACGCAGTATGCAACATTATAGCGCCTATCTTCGAGAGCCGCTTCATCTGTGACACATTCGCAAACAGGAAAGGCAAGGGCACGCTGGCAGCACTCAACCGCTTCCAGCATTTTCTGCTCAAAGTCGCCGGAAGTGGGAGGCCAATATGCAGAGAGAGAGACAAAAATCCAAACTTCGGCTTTGCCCTGAAATGCGACATAAAGCATTACTTTGAAACAGTTGACCATGTTGTCCTATTCTCAATTTTGCGCAAACGAATCAAGGACGAAGAGCTGCTCTGGCTTATCAGGGTGATTCTGGAAAACCACAGGACGCCAACTCCGGGAAAGGGCATGCCACTTGGAAATTTGACAAGCCAGTTTCTTGCAAATGTCTATCTTTCAGAACTCGACAATTTCGCAAAGCATAAGCTGAAGGCAAAATACTACTTGCGCCACGTCGATGATTTTGTGCTTCTTGGGAAAAACAAGGAATTGCTTGAGCAATATCGGGTTTTGATGGATGCTTTCCTGAAACAAAATCTGAAACTTGAGCTTCACCCAGATAAAAGCCGCGTGGTGCCATTGCGGTGCGGGCTAACTTTGCTCGGCTTCCGTATCTTTCACCATTATAGGCTGCTAAAGAAAAGCAACCGAAACAGGATTTACAAAAGGCTTGCGAAATTCAGGGAGAAATTCAAGCGAGGAGAAATAACAAAAGAGAAAATCCTGTTGAGCATGGCTGGTTGGGACGGCTACGCGAAAATGGGCAACACGTTTCGCTTGAGGGAACGCGTCTGGGCAGACGCCAGGACAATTATCGCAGGACATTGAGCATTTTGCCTCCAGCATATGGGGTAGAACTCAGGCGCGTGCCTAATCCTCGCGGTAAGATTGTTGTAAAAAAACAAGATGCAGCGGGCAGGGCGCATGAAGCACAAGGATAAGAAGCTTCTTTAGTCAGAATCGATCCTTGGCGCAAGGTAATAGATGACCTTGGCGCTTTCAACCTCGTACTCCACCTTGAGCGGAGCATTGGTCTTCAGGTGGATGAGAATCGGGGCATTGTCAGGGGCCGCCTTCACTATGTCGTCCAGGTACTGCAGGGGAAAGGTGGCCTTTGCGGATTTCTCCACCTTCATCTCGATTATCTCCTCGGAAGTTTTTTCCGATTCCTCGGTAAGGTCGGACGAGTCGCCGTGCACCTCGATTGAGAATCCTTCGGCAGTCGCCTCAAGCGTGATGTGCGATCCCACAAGGGCGCAATCGCGAAGCGACTCGCGGAAATGCGTGCTTGAAACCTTGATAACCGCGTCGTGCTGGACAGAGGGCTCCTTGGTGACGCCTGCCGGCATGTCCAGTATGGGGACCTTGAAGCTCCTTTTCCTCTTTGCCCCAACAAACTTCAGCTGAACCTTGTTTTCCACCCTGGATATCTCCAGCTTTTCGCCCCCCCTTGTCCTTGACAATATTTTCGAAAGGTTGTCAAAGTCCAGCCCGATTTTCGCAGAAGGGGAAGGGGCGTCGAATTCCACGAACGAGGTCTTCGGCATTGAAAAGGATATCATGGCAATCTGGGAGGGATCCATGGCGCGCAGGAACAGCCCTTCTTTTCCGACTTCCAGCAATCCCTCATCGATAAGATTCACAATCGGATCAGTTGCGCTCTTGTAGCGCTTTGCATCGTCAACCACGAACTTGAACATAGAACTCCCTCCCGTTGGAATATCCCAGCACAGGTTTAAAGTCCTTTTGGGCTTTACTCACTCATGGAAAGCCAGCTTTATCTCCACGACTCGTATCTTGTTTCCTGCAAGTCGAAAGTGGTGTCAGTCAAGGAGGACAAGTTCGTTGTTCTTGACCAAACTGTGTTCTACCCGCGGGGCGGAGGGCAGCCCTGGGACACGGGGAAGCTTGTGCGATCAGGAGTAGAATTCCCTGTCGTTGCTGTTGTAAAGGCAGAAGGAAACGCCTCACACGAAGTCTCAAAGCCAGGGCTGCAGCAAGGGGACGAAGTCGAATGCTTCATAGACTGGGAGCGCCGCCACAGGCTGATGCGCATGCACACAGCAGGGCACATACTTTCCGCTATCATGTTCAGGCAAGCGGGCATTCTCATAACAGGCAACCAACTTGACACAGGCAAGACACGCTTTGACTTTTCAATGGAGAACTTTGACAAGCAGGCGTTCCAGTCGCTTGTGGACGAGGCGAATTCCCAAATAGCCCGAAACCTCGAAGTGTCCGTGTCTTTCCTTCCCCGCGAGGAGGCGATGAAGCTGGAAGGCGCGGTCAAGCTCGCCTCTGCACTGCCGCCTGAAATAAAGGAGCTTCGCATGGTGAGAATCCACGGGAGCAGCGGCTCCCCTGTCCCTTCAGCAGAGCTGAAGATCGGCGACGTGCTCGACTTCCAGGCAGACGGCGGCACGCACGTGAAAAACACCTCTGAAATCGGGAAAATTATTTTCATTGGCGCTGAAAACAAGGGCAAGGCAAATCGGCGCATTTACTACTCGCTTGAGCCCTAGGCGACGCTGAATTTATATATTCTTTAATATACTTATCACCACGGACATTCACATGATACATTCTCACAAAATACCCGTTGAGAAAATAACCTCCATGTGCTCAGCTAACAAAGGCACTGCAGCAGGCCCAAAAGGATGCGTTCGGCCCATTGGCAAAGGTCTACATCCCTGTTGCGCTGACCCTGTACGCGGCAGCCAAAGGTACGAGCCTGCTTTCGTTCCTGCCAGATTGGGCGGTTCCAACAGCCATCGCCATTGTGGCAGCAGCTGGCTTGGCTGTGGCTGCCGTGCGCATGCCCATAAGGGAACGCGTTTTCCAGACCCTAAAGGGTGTGGGCGTGGAAATTCCCGGCATGGCGGAGTAGGCTGTTCGCCCAATCAGGCTGGCAGTGGCAAAGCGCGTTGGCAAGAAGCAGATTCCTTTTTCTCATTGTAGCGGAATTTGCCAATTCCACTGCTGAGAAATTTCTATTGAAATTTCCCATAATACCTGTCGCACCCTTCGGGCGTCAGAATTGCGCCGGGGGAAATGAAAAGCTTGAGGTAGCCCACAATTGGAATGGTGAAAAGCACCCTTCCCTTGGACCTTTCGATTTCAACGGGCCTGTTGCCGGTCCCTGTCTTCTCGTCATACACCTGGATGTCGAAGATCGGGTTGTTGTCCCCTTTGGTGAGGAAATAGACCTGGCTTCCCACTTTCAGCTTGATGAATGCGCGGTGGATGATGTCCCCAACGCGCGAATAGTATTCCCCTGGATTCGGCTGGTACACCCCGATGTCATTCGCAAGGTTGGTCTGATACTGCCTGCCGTTCACTTCCAGATAGGATACGCACGGCCCTGACTGCTTCTGCCCTGTTTTCGGGTAAATGATTCCGCACTTTTCATAGACAATGGCAAGCTCCCCGTGCTTTTCGGTGTAGGATGAAGGATTGGTCACAAAGCTGTTGCACATCTGCGAACCCTGCCTTTGCGCGCAGTACGAGTAAATCGACCCGGGCACGGTTGCGACCCTGTTCCCATCCTCGTATACCTCCGCAGTGCCGATTCCCTCCAGGCTCTTTATCTCCTCAAGGGGCGCAGAAAGCCTGTCTCCAGAGAGCACCACCATGTCGCCCCGCTGCAGGTGGGGGAGCATTGAGCAAGACACGATTGCATTCAGGGGCGAGGGTGTCTGAAGCACAAAGCCCGCGCCAAACCAGATCACAACCGCCAAAAGCAGGGCTAAGCCTGTTTCCCAAAGTTCGTTTTTCCACCCGTGCGCCTTGGCGCCCAGCCAGAACTCCAGGGCAACCACCCACAGGATGCAGATGCCCACAAGAAGGCCGAACAGCCACAGGCCTGACACAAGATAGGATATGAAGAACAGGATAATGAGCCCATAGACGAAATTCTGGTTCGCAAGTATCCCCAATTCGGACACGGTTGGCTTTTTCATCCGCAACCCGACCCGTCACTTTGATTTCGGCTTTTTCGCCTCTTTCACCGCGTCCTTGAAGTCGGCCGAGAGCTTTTTCAGCCTCCTCACCGCGGTTTTGAGCGCCGTAAGGGGCGTGCCCTCGCCTGTCCTGACCATGAGAACCGGGCTTGCGGCCTGGGGGTGGTCCATGCGGAATGCGGCAAACTCCACCTTGGAATCCTCCAACAGGAGCTCCTTTATCATGTTGGCAAAGCCGTACTCCTCGCCCTTTATCTCGATTTCCAGGTAGTCCTTTTCGTTTTTCACAACAACGATTTCCATTTCATCCCCCTGCAACATGCGTTTTTCCCTATCCTTTCCTGTCTATCTCCGCCTTCCTGTAGTCCTTTGCGATCTTGCGGTTGTCCTTCCACTCGCACTCCTCGCACTTGAGTATTGCCGACTCGTATTTCATGGGGTGGCGGCACTTTGGGCAGAATGCCTTGATCGCGCCAAGCTCGTCGGAATCCGTGGCAAGGCGAAGCTCGTTGTTCCTGACATCGGCTATCTTTGCCCGTATGATATCTCCGATCCTGTACTCATCCCGAACATTCTTCACGTAGCCTCGCTTTATCATCGAGGCGTGTAAAACAGCGTAATCGGGATTCTCGCCAAAGCGGCTCTCGCGCCCGTCTGAGCCTGCCTTTATGCTCACAAGGGCGATCGGCTCCACTATGTTCTCAATCGTGCCTATTACCGTTGTCCCCGGGGCAAGCTCCCGCAAGGCCCGCTTCTGCCTGACCGAAAGCGATCGCGCCTCCTCGTGCGCCTCTCCCGATATTGCCGCGTAGATTTTCTCCTTGTCCGAAAAGGTGCCGTGCCCGGCGAGATACTCCTCCTCGGTACCGATGAAATCCCCTGGAACCACTATTTTCTTTTCCATAAATACCAGCTACCCAGATGTTGCCCTGCAGAAACGAGTGTCAATCTGCTTGCTTAAATATTTAAATAGCTTTTGCCAAAGCCCATCCATGGCAGCCAAAAAGGTCAAACTCGTGCTCTGCATCGACCGGGACAACGACATGTACGAGAAGGCGAAGATATCCGGCCCCATACTCGGCAGGGAGGCCAATCTCGACGCCGCCACCAAGCTCGCGCTTGCCGACCCCACCGAGACCGACGCCAACACCATATTCCGCGCAATCGGGATATACGACTCATTGGCAAACGAGCCCGGCATCCAGGTGGCCACGCTCACCGGGGCAGCCTCGCTCGGCTACCAGGCGGACAAGGAGATAGCGTCCCAGCTGGAGCGCGTGCTTTCCGAATTCCCGGCGGATTCCTGCATATTCGTCTCAGACGGGGCATCCGACGAGCAGATAATGCCTGTCATCCGCTCCCGCCTGAAAATCGACGGCGTGGAAATCGTGGTCATGAAGCAGGCAAAGGAGCTTGAGAAGACCTATTTTGTCATTCTGGAAAAGCTGAAGGAGCCCCACTACGCCCGCCTGATATTCGGAACCCCGGCGCTGCTCCTCATCCTATACGCCATCAGCCGCTCTCTTGGCTGGGGTTTTGAGGCAATCGCGGCAATTCTTGCTGTTTACCTCGGAGCAAAGGCATTCGGGATAGAAGAGCGCATTTTCCGGGCTGCCTCGAACTTCAAGTTTTCGGTGGAAAAGATCTCAAGCGTGGTCTACCTGTTCTTCTTCATTATGCTCCTGGTCTCAAGCTGGGCGGCATTCCAGAGGTACTCCGAGGCGGTGGAAGAAGGCATGGACGGCGTGAAGACGGCTGCGCTCGTGGTCAAGACCCTTGCGAACCTGCTCTCAATATCATTCATGATACTCGTGGCAGGCAAGATGATAGACGTCCTCAACGAGAAGGATCAGAAGAAAATCGACCTTCCCAAGTACGGGCTTTATGCAATCACCACGGTCATTGTCTGGTTCGTGCTTTCAATCGCCTCAGACTGGGTGCTCAATATTTCGCTCCCGTACGTTTCCTTCCAGGACTTCCTGCTTGCCATTGTCTCAGGCATGCTCTTCGGGTTCTTTGGGATCTGGGCCATGAAGAACATCAAGATCAGCCTGGTTTCCAAGCTGAAGCTGGAGAACAAGGAGCTGTTTTCCGAGAACGGCGCCTATCTTGGCAAGGTGATGGGCGTGGATCCCAAGGAGTCGACAGTGCTTTACCGCTCTCCCCTGGGCCAGAAGCTTTCATTGCCCCTTGAGGAAGTCTCCTCGGTTGGCGAGCGGGTCATGGCAAAGGACTAGGCAAGACCTGACATAAGGCAAACCCCTGTTATCGAAAGATACAGCATCCAATCTAGGGGCAAGGAAAAACAAAAAAAGAAAACCAAGAAACGCGACTAACTAAAATTAATCCTAATTCTATTTAGTTCAGTATTTCTTGTGCTTCGGGAAGCAGTCCCTGCAGTACACCGGCCTTCCTTCCGTGGGCTTGAAGGGCACTTCGCACTCCTGGCCGCAGTCGGAACAGACCGCCTTGTGCATCTCG
Organism: Microcaldota archaeon; assembly: GCA_013331805.1. Taxonomy (GTDB): domain Archaea; phylum Micrarchaeota; class Micrarchaeia; order Anstonellales; family Anstonellaceae; genus UBA10161; species UBA10161 sp10161u. The sequence continues at coordinate 7,013 of DUFS01000045.1, forward strand.
CGGGGCCCGCGGTCGTATCCGCCGCCTCCTCCCCTGCCAAAGCCGCCTCCGCCCCTGCGTCCGCCGCCTCTTCCGCCGTATCCGCCGCTGTCGTCGTCATAACTCATTTTTTCACCTATTTTTTCCAGGTATTCTAACCCGGATGCTCACATTTTGAGGCGCTCCATTTATAAGCACAGGCTTTCTGGTGCTC
>DUFS01000008.1 GCA_013331805.1 Microcaldota archaeon
GGCATGATGATGGAGCATGACGAGGACGGCATTGAATGGGAAGACACCATGTTCGGCATGAATCTGCTTTCCACGAATGAAAACCTGGAGTGGCGCATAATAGATTCGCAAACAGGCAAGTGGAACATGAATGCAACACGCGAGGTTTCTGCGGGCAAGCCAATCAAGATAAGGCTGAACAACACCAAGGTCTCAGTTCATCCAATGCAGCACCCAATCCATCTGCACGGCGCAAGATTTTTGGTGCTGGAAAAAGACGGCGTGAAAAACGACAATCTTGCCTGGAAGGACACTGTCTTGGTTCCGGTCGGAAGCACGGTTGATATCCTCACCTATTTTCCGAACAAAGGCGAATGGATGATGCACTGCCACATAGCCGAACATCTGGGGTCGGGCATGATGACATCGTTTAAGGCAGTGTAACCTGTTAATACCATATTAACATTTATAAATATAAACCGTCATTAGCTAGCCATAGGATCCACTGAGGCAATTCCATGCCAACCAAGCGCGACTACTACGAAATACTCGGGGCAAAGAGGAGCGCGAGCAAGGACGAGCTCAAGGACGCCTACCGCACGCTTGCGCTCAAGTACCACCCGGACAGGAACAAGGATCCTGGCGCAGAGGAAAAATTCAAGGAAATCTCCGAGGCATACGCAGTTCTTTCAGACGACGAGAAAAGGCAGACTTACGACCAGTACGGACACGCAGGATTTGACCAGCGCTATTCCCAGGAGGACATATTCCGCGGGGCGAACTTCGAGGACATTTTCCGCGAGTTCGGCTTCAATTTCGGCGGCGGGCATGTTGACGACCTTTTCTTCTCCTCCTTTTTCGGTTCCCCATTTGGAGGCGGAAGGCGCTCCACGCGCGGAGCCGACCTCCGTTATGATGTTCACATATCGCTGGAGGATGCGGCAAAAGGCATTACAAAGGAAATTTCATTCAAGAGGAACCGTGCCTGCGAACACTGCTCAGGAAGCGGCGCAGAGCCAGGAAGCAGGATTTCCACTTGCCAAAAGTGCGGAGGCAGCGGCCAGGTCCGGAGCACAAGAAGGCTGGGCGCATTCGGAAGCTTCAGCTCCGTGGCAACCTGCAACGCATGCGCAGGAAACGGCAGGAAACCGGATAAGGAGTGCAAAGAGTGCAGGGGAAGCGGCGCGCAGATTTACACTGAAAAGCTTACAGTTGACATTCCCGCAGGCGTGGACACAGGCTCGCAACTTCGGCTTGCGGGAATGGGCGAGCGCGGGCCTTCCTCGCCTGGCGACCTCTACGTATTCATTTCAGTGCAGGACCATCATCTCTTCAAAAGAGACGGGGAGGACGTTTACCTTGAAACGCCGATCAGCTTTTCGCAGGCAGCGCTCGGGGCGGAAATAGAGGTTCCCACGCTCTCAGGAAAAGCCAAGCTCAAAATTCCCGCAGGAACGCAGACTGGCACCCTGCTTCGCATGAGGGGCGAGGGCATGCCGCGCGTGCATGGCAGGGGAAAGGGGGACCAGATAATACAGATAATTGTCAGGACGCCCGCCAACCTGTCTGAAAAACAGAAGAAACTCCTGTCCGAGCTTGGCGACACTCCAAAGAAGGGCTTTTTTGACACGATGTTCGGATAAGCGGAGCGAATCCGAATAGCTGGTGCCATCAGGAACCGGATGTTCGGGTGAGTGAAACTCGTTTGGGGCAACTCTTTTTTACCCTTGCCGTCAAATTCACACGGTGCGGCAAGCAGCCCTCAGTCTGCATTCGGGAACTTAGGGAATCGCGCCGCACCTTGTGACGCTTATGCCTGATAACGCAGAGGACAAGAAGAACCTTCACTGGTCAGAGCAGCTCGCGCAGGACATAATCAATACAAGGAAAGAGCCGTTCGTAATCAGCGGAGGGATGACCACTTCAGGCCCCACCCACTTGGGAACTGTGTGCGAGTTCCTTTTTCCCCAGGCAATAGTTGACGCATTGAAATTTGCCGGCAGGAAGGCAAAATACTATTTCGTTGCAGACGTATTCGACGCATTCGACTCCATTCCAATGGCTTTTGAGAAGTACAAAACCGAGCTTGAGCCTCACCTGGGCAAGCCGCTCACGGCCGTTCCTGACCCAACAGGGCAGTTCAAGTCATTCGGCGACCATTTTCTTGCAGACACCAAGGCGGCAATGGACCAGTTCGGAGCCAAGCCCGAGCTTTTGCGCGCCACAGACCTTTACGCAAAGGGCGCTTTTGATAAATACGCAAGGCTCTTTCTCAAGGAGGAGGCAGAGGTCCGGAAAATCGTGGCAAAAACCTCGCTTCGCGATTCCCTCCCTGACTGGTGGTCGCCAATCCTTCCTTTGTGTGAAAAATGCGGAAGGATTGCCACCACCCGCATAATATCCCACGATGGCGAGAATTTCGGATATGCCTGCGACCGGGACGTAAAATACACCAAGGGCTGCGGATTCCGTGGAAAAGGCAGCATATCCGACCACAGGTACAAGCTCACCTGGAGGCTGCACTGGCCTTCCTGGATGGACTATTTCGAAACTTCCGCAGAAGGCGCAGGAGTGGATCACCACACGCGGGGCGGAAGCTGGGACACCTTGGTGGGAATATTCAGGCAGGTGTTCAAAAAAGATCCGCCCATTGGCTACAAATTCGGCTTCATACTCTTCGAGGGCAAGAAATACTCCAAGTCAAAAGGCAGGGGAATGGGCGTCAAGGAGCTGATGGAGCTTCTTCCCCCTGAAATAATCAAGTACATGCTGCTCAAGCCAGACCTTCAGGAAAACGTGGACATCAATCCCACCCCGCAGAACTGCCTGCGGACAATGGAGGACTACGAAAAGGCGCTTGCGCTGTCCGAAGCTGGCAACATTGACTCTCTATCCCGCGCTGACCGCAAGCGCGCATTGGCAGCCAGGCTCTCATCAGAGGATGCCGAAGGCGGCCTGTCGCCAGCCCGTGGCGCAGAAGAGCCGGCAGCCCGCCAGGGCAGGCGAGGCTGGAAAACCCCCTTCCTGGACCTGCTCCTATACAGGCAGCTGCAGATGGAATGGGAAAAAATCGCCGCGATTACAGAAGACAAAGCCTCGATAGCCAAGCTCTCGCCATACATAAACGCATGGGAGGAAAGGAAGTTCATCCCTGAAGAGTACTCCTTCTCCTATTCGCCCCAGAAGGCGCAAGCTCACGCGGCAGCCTTCTTTGCCAAGCTCTCCCCCTCAATGAACGCGCTGGACATGCACAACGCAGCCTTCTCAACAGCCAAGGAGCTCTCCATCCGGCCCTCCAAGCTTTTCGAGGAATGCTACACCGCGCTGCTTTCCAAGCCCCGGGGCCCCAAGCTGGGCAAGCTCATAGAGGCAATCGGCGTTGAAAAAGTGAAGAAAGATGTGCTCTGAAATGCGGAAAGCCAATCTCCGCTACTACTCCTCCAAAGGGAAAGCGGCCTACTCGGACTTTTCCACCTTTGCGCAGGGGCGGGCGCTGGCAAGGTGCAACGCAATCGAATTTGCCAGGGATTTTTCCAGCCAAGGTGAAATCCTCATATGCGAATACGGGGTAGGAAACGGGAATTTCGCAAAAGTGTTCCTGGATGAGTTGAAATCAAAAGACGCACAGCTCCATTCCAGGACGCACTACTTCCTGTTCGACCTTTCGGAAAAAATGCTCAAAGACGCGAGAAAAACGCTTTCTTCGCACGGCAGCATATGCTCATTTGAAAGATTCGACGCAGCATCGGAGGCGCCGTCCCAGAATTTCGACTATTGCAGGATAAACGAGCTTCTTTCCGACCTTCCTGCGGATATCTACATGAAAAGCCAGGGCAAGATAACCTCCATGGACTCAAAGCGCACCACCAGCGACCTATTCGTGTCAAAGTTCCTTGAGCGTGTTGACGAGGGGAGGGCAATCCCCTTCAATTTCACGGCAGAAAAATTCCTCTCCAGCCTCTGCCTTGCAGGAAGGCCGGGTTTCCGCATTGACGCATTCGACTACGGCTTTTACTCGGCAGAAGGCATCTTCATCCACCCAAAGGAGGAATGGAACAGCATCATACTCCGGAAATACGGCTCGCAGGTCACAGTTGACCTGAATTTTCCCCAGCTCATAGCCTCGCTTGCCTCGCAAGGCATTGCAGCGGCAATTGAATCCCAAAAGGATTACGCAGAGCGCGTTCTTGGGATGCCTCTTGAAATATCCGAAACCGGCAAAGGATTGGACTACGTCAAGGCAGGCAAAGGAAGCGAGGGCATAATTGAAGACGACGGATTTTACTATCTTCGGATAGGAAGGTAGAATGCATGAAATTCAATGCAAGGCAAAAGCAAATTCTTTCCAGGCTCACGCCTTTCCAGCGCGCAGTCCTTCACGCGTGCGCCAAAATACCGGAAGGAAAGACCGCGACCTATTCTGACATTGCCCGCGCGGTAGGAAAGCCTGCGGCAGCCCGCGCAGTGGGAAACGCGCTTGCCAAAAATCCGCTTGCCCCGTTCATCCCGTGCCACAGGGTCATCCGCTCGGACGGATCTGTTGGGGGTTACCAAGGCAAACCCCATTCGGTGCTCAAGAAGATGCTCATCCAGGCCGAGGCTTAGGGTTGGCCTCAATGAGCAGGCTGTAGGAAAAAAACCCTGGTTTCACACCCGGAATTCCCTGTCCAGCTCCAACCGCATCCCCTTTGGTAAATCTGGCCTTTCCTGCAATTATCTTTGTCAAACTCCTGAAGTCGCTTATTGACACATCTGGAGTGAATTTTTCCTCCGGCGCATTTATTCCTGTTTTCGACCCCAATATTTCCTGTGTCCGCTTCGTCACGAAAGCCGCAAACTTCTCTCTTACAACTCCATTCACGTTGATTGTCACCAGTATCGGTATCTTTGGGAACTCGGGATTTTTTCTCGGCGCCATGTTGCGAAATGCTTTCCCAACAGATTTAGAATCCCTAATGCCTTCAAAATATTCAAAAAAGCTCCTTCTACTTTTCACGTTGCTCAGATCGATTTTCAGCACATCGCGCAGTTCGAGTATGGTTATCTTTGTCCTTGATTCAATTCGCATGTATTCCCCTCTGAAGAAATTGTTGAGTCTTTCAGGAAACAAACATTTATATACAGTTTTATACACTTTCTGAGCGCTGTGGGGGCAATCTTAATAAACAGGAGAGGAAAATCTCAGCACTCTTCCTTTCAGACGGCATGATGTCGAAGGATTGATGTTGGGGTGTTATTTATGGGTTTGAGGCCGGCAAAGACGTGCAGGACGCTCGAGAAGACCGCCTGGACGCGCTATTCGAAGAAAAAGCCGAGGAAATCGTTCGTGAAGGCGCTGCCCCACCTGTCGCTCCTGGTTTACGAGATGGGGAGCAGGAAGCAGCCGTTCGATTATACTTACAACCTTGTTGCGGAGGAGGACGTGCAGCTGCGGGACAATTCGCTCGAGTCGGCAAGGCAGGCGGCAAACAAGTACCTCGAAAAAACCATACCGAACCTGTACTTTTTCAAGGTCCGCGTATTCCCGCACAACGTGATCCGCGAGAACAAGATGATTGCGGGTGCCGGCGCAGACAGGCTTCAGAAGGGCATGAGGCTGGCATACGGCCGCTCCACCGACCGCGCGGCAAGGATAAACAGGGGCCAGCCGGTATTCACAATCGATGTTGCAAAGGCGAACGCACCGCACATATTGGAGGCTTTCAGGCGCGCAAAGTGCAAGATGTCCGGTAAGTTCAAGATAGCGCAGACGCCTTATGCGGCAAACACATGAGGGCAGGCTATGGCAAAGGACGGGAGCATCCGGACAGAATTCGACGACCTGATTGCGAATTTGAAATTGGCCGGCGGCAAGCCGGTCAGCGTCTGGGAGCTCTCATCCAAGACAGGCATGTCCCAAAGCCACGTAATAGAATGGCTCTCGGTTCTTGAAAAAAACAGCCAGGTCAAGGTCCAATACCGCCTGGGCGGCACCTTTGCTGCCTGGACCGGCTCATTATCTGTTTCAACAATGCAAGGCCCGACAGAAGAGGAAAACAGGGCGGCAAGGGAAATCCAGGCTTCTTATGATGCGCAGATAGAGAGCGCAAGGGAGAGGGAAGAGAAGGCAAAAAGCCAAAAAACGGAAACCCCGGAGGAAGCCCGCGAGCGCCACAAGCGCGAGCTAGCCGCCATGAGCCAGGAATTTGAATCTGTAAGCGAGCAGCTCGGCCGCGTGGACGGGATGCTTTCCAAGTTTAAGGAAAAGAAAAAGGAGGCTCACCTTGCCGAGCTTGCGCACGAAAGGGAGCAATCAGCCCTGCCGGAAGCTGAGGAAAAGGCAAGAGCCGTAAGGAAGGCTGCCCAGGAAAAGCAGAGGCTTGCCAATTTGGAGGCAGAAGCACGATGGCAAAGCGAAGCAATAAGAAAAGAGGAGAAGGCAAGGAAGGAAAAGGAGAAAAGGGAAGCTGAAAACGAAGCACTGAGGAAGAAAAAGGAACAAGAAGAGCTTGAAAGACAGGAGGAGGAAAAGGCAAGCAGGCTTCTTGAGCAGGTGGAGAAGGAAATCCAGGCCATCAAGCCAGGCGAGGAGGAGGAAATCCACACAGAACACACATTCGATTACACTGAAGAGCCCGAGGAAAAAGAAGGCATTGGCTTAGAGGAGTCTGAACAGGAACAGATCACTATTAAGGAATCTGCAACCCCGGTCAAAGCGTCCATGCCCCAGCCCAAGGGAAGGCAGGGGGCTTCAAAGATAAAAAAGCCAAAAGCCATGGAAGTCACGGGCGTATCGCTTCAGTTTTCGGAGAAGCTCTCCCGCCAGGTTAAGAAGATAATCGGCCAGGCTCAGGAGCTTGAGAAGCTGCGCATGGAAAAGGAGAAGATCCTCACCGACCACTACATGCCCATGCAGCGCAGGCTGGAGTCCGAAGTGGAGTCTATCAGCGACCGGGTAATCCGGATGGAGAAGAACATACTCGCACTGCACCAGCGCGCATCCGACCTCCCGGGAAAGGTCACGGGCGTGGAAAAGCTGCACCTCTCCTCGCTCAAGGCGCACAACGACATGCAGAAGGCATATGACGAGGCATCGGCGCTAATCGAGGAGTCTGTGCGCGAGCTTTCCGATGAGCGGCAGAAAATGGAGGAGCTGGTGGAGCAAAGCAGGCATGAGATTTCTTCGCATCGCGCAAAAAGCGAGGATCTGGAAAAGGCGCTCAAGCACATATCGCAGCTAGAGGAGGAGTCGTCCAACCTGGTGATATCCGCCCGCGCAGCGCTTGCCGAGCAGGCAGAGCGGCTGGGGGCGGCCGAGAAATATTCGCAGGAGCTTGGTTCGCTCAAGGCGGAGATACGCGACAGCATTGACTCTATCAAGAGGGAAGTGTCCGCCACCAAGGGGGTTCTCACCGGCATTGAGAAGCAGATGTCCCAGATGCGCCAGATAGAAATATGGGCAGACTCCATAAAGGAAGATTACGCATCGAAGATGGCGGAAGTAGGGGACTACATAAGGAGCGGCAACGAGGAGTTCGAAACCCTGCGGGAATCAGTGGAGGCGAATTTCGTGCGCCGCTACCTTCGGGAGCTCCGCCAGCTCACGGACAGCTATTCCTTTGAGTTCGGGCAGGCAAAGAACATGGAGATGAATTTGGACCAGCGCATGGCTGAGGAAAAGAAGAGGATGGAGGAGCTGCTTGAGGAGGGCAGGAAGATCTCCTACCTCTATGAAACGCAGTCCCGCGAGGTTGCGGGCGCTGACAAGTTCGAGTCCCGCGCAGAATCATTCAAGTCCCTGTCGGAGCTTTCGGGCCAGCGCAGGATGCTTCAGCAGATGATCTCGCAGGTTACGGGCGAAAAGCCGCGCGTGGAGGAAGGCGCGGTTCCATCACAGGAAAAAACCGGCAAGCGCATTAGCGTGAAGATATTCGGCTCTGCTCCAAAGCAAGTCAAGCGCATGAAAGCGCGCAAAAAGATAAAAAAGATCAGGAAAGGCAAGAAACGCTAGGCGCCCAGGCTCCTAAGCAGCCTTTTTAAGCATTTGTATTCCAATACACGCCTTACAGCGGCTTTTCCCGCCGTTTACCATTCCATTGGAATGGGAGGGAACAGACATGGACAGGAAGAAAATAACAGAATCAATCAACACTGCACTTGCGGACAAGGGCAAGCGCAAATTCACGCAATCCCTAGAGTTCATAATCAATTTCCGTGGCATTGACTTTGCAAAGGCGGAAAACAGGCTGAACCTGGACATACTCCTCCCCAAAGGAAAGGGCAAGGAGCAGAAAGTCGTTGTTTTCGCAGACAGCCAGATCGCCTTTGACGCGAAAAACGCCGGAGCTGCTGAAGTAATCGACAACTCCGGCATTGCGAAGCTCGCCGCCGACAAGGGCAGGCTGGCGCTCCTGGTGAAATCCAGCGAATTCATTGCGCAGCCCAACCTCATGATAAACGTGGGGAAATCCCTTGGGCAGGTTCTTGGCTCCAGGGGAAAGCTTCCCAGGCCGATCACAGGCTCGGTGAAGGATGCCATTGAGCAGGCAAAGAGGCGCGTAAGGCTGGTTTCCAAGGGCAAGTACCTGCCTGTGGCGCAGTGCCTGATTGGGAGCGAGGCAATGGCAGTCGACGACCTGGTGGAGAATTTCACTGCAGCATACGAAAAGGTGAAAGGAAAGGTAATCGAGCCGAACATAAAATCAATATACGTCAAGCTTTCAATGGGCAAGCCCGTGAAAGTAGCATAAGGTGTTCATGATGACCCGCAAGAAAATCAAGAAAAAAATGGAAAAGAAGGAAAGCCCGGGCTTGCTTGCCAAAAAGGAGAAGGTCGCATCCCTTTCCAAAGTGTCCGGCAAGTATCCGGTTGTTGCACTCCTGAACATCCGCAACCTCCCTGACAGGATCCTCCAGTCCTCGAAGAAGAAGCTTCGCGGCCAGGCCGAGTTCACGGTGGCGAAAAACAGCGTGATAAAGCGCGCCCTTGACAAAACCGGCAAAAGTTCGCTTTCCGGGCACATGGATTTCCCAACAGCGCTAGTATTCACCAGCATGACGCCTTATTCTCTCTACACCTTCTTCAAGAAGAACAAGGTGAAAGTCGCGGCAAAACCAGGCCAGATCGCTCCCTTTGACATAATTGTGCATGAGGGGGAGACCGACCTTGTTCCTGGGCCTGCGCTTTCAGAACTAAAAGGCGCAGGCATAAACGCGCAGATAAAGGCCGGCAAAATCATCATCGCAAAGGATTCGACTGTCTCCAAGTCCGGGGCCAAGATCACCGACAATGTCTGCAAGGCGCTCCAGAAGCTGAACATACTGCCCTTTGAGGCAATGGTCCACATGGTGGCTGCCTACGACGGCAAGTTCACCTACACGGCATCAGCGCTTGACCTGGACGAGGCGCAGCTCCACGATGGCCTTCTCGCATCGCTTTCACAGTCGTTCAACGTTTCCTTCAACGCATCCTTCCCAACATCGCAAAACATATCGGCGCTCCTGTCAAGCGCTTTTTCGCAGGGCAGGAACATGGCGATAAACGGCCACGTCTACTCGGACGCTTCGACCGAGTTGCTTCTGGCGCAGGCCGTGCTTCTTGGAAGTTCGTTTTCCGAGAAGGTGGGGAGCTTGGACTCAAAGCCGGCTGCGGCTGCAGACGCTTCTACTGCGGCAGCGCAGGCTGAAAATGCGGCGGAAACGCCGAAAACATAAAGGAGGTTATACTATGAAAATCGACCCATATCTGCACGCAGCCCTCGTTCTGCAGGGCGCAGGAAAGGAGATAACGAAGGACAGCCTGATGTCCGTTCTCAAGGCGGCAGGCGCTTCAGCCGACGAAGCCAAGGCGCAGGTGCTTTCCGAGGCGGTCAAGGGAGTGAACTTCGAGGATCTTCTCAAGTCGGCCGCAATGCCAGTCGCAGCAGCGCCTGCGGCAGCTCCTGCAGAGGGAGGCGAGAAGAAGAAGGAAGAGAAGAAGGAGGACCCGGCCAAGCAGGAAGCTGCGGCGGCAGAGGGGCTTGCCTCGCTCTTTGGCTGATTTTTTCAGACCCTTTTTATTTTATTTTTTCATTTTCTATTTTCCCTTTTCTCACAGTGAAAACAGGGTGAGCCTGCGGCTTTTTCCTGCCAGATATTTTCCTGAGATGAGTTTTGTCCCTCGTTTTCAGTTTCCGCTTCAAGTGCGAAAGCTCGTATTGCAGCTGCCCTGATGCCACAGGAATGCGGATCTCCTGCCTGGGAACCTTCACAATTTTCTCCCCCTTGAATTTATAGCCCCTTTTCTCGGCCTCCTTTTTCACCTCTGCAAGGTAGGCGCCAATCGCATCCATCGGCTTTTTCTGCGACTTGAAGCGCAGGAGCTGGGGATGGTTCCGATAACCCTTGGTTTTGCCTGCAAGAACTTTCTGCGCAAGAAGCGCCTCGCGCCAGAGAGCGACCAGCCCCCCGGAATCAAGGTATTTCGGGTGGAGCGACCAAAGGCGCATTTCAACCACTTTGATCAGGGTCTGGTTTTCCTGCTGTGGCATTCAATGCCCTGTCAAATGAGAGGGGCTTAGAAAGAGTCTTCCTGCAAGCATGGACAACAGAAATATCCGCCACGCTCAGGTTGCCTTTTTGCTCCAGGAATTCATTGAGAATCTCCTTTCTCTCGCTTTCGTTCAAATAAAGAAATGTGAGTTTGGAATTGGCAACAAGCTCACGGTATGCCAGCCTTGCAAGTTCCATCCCGCCCTTTACATTGAGCACGGAAAGCGTTTCAAATAGGATTTCATCAGTGAGAAGCATCTCATCCTCGCGGTGCTTTTGGAAAAGCCCCATGGCACGGGAGTTATTGGAATCCTCATCAAGAAAAAGAGAAACCAAAAACGAGGTATCAAGCACGATCACGTGAAGCACCGTAAAGTATCAGGTCATGGTCTATTCTCGTCTTTTTCCCCTTGAATTTCTTGCCCCTTTCCTTTAGCAAGGCAATAAGCCTGTCCCAGTTGTCGGTTTTCGCCTTTGGCTTGCCCTCCCCGAGAAGATCTCTCACTACCTCGCTGTAGCTGCCCCCCCTCGCCCTCTTCAGGCGGGTTAGGTTGCTGTACACGTCATCGGACACATTTATCAGCCTGCTCATGATATATACATATACGTATACATTTATATTATTGTTTCCTGTAAGCCCTTAAGATTTT
>DUFS01000058.1 GCA_013331805.1 Microcaldota archaeon
GGCATCAGATACGAGGGCGGAAGCGCCACCAACGGACGGATAACGGACTCGAACATATCCTCCACCACAGGCGGGCAAGCCATCCTTCTCTACAACGGAGCGAACTACAACACCATAAACAACGTGAATGTCAGCAACCCTAACTATATTGCAATAGACCTTCAGGCAAACATCATCGGAACTGTAATCGCCAACAGCACCCTGAGCTCCAACGGTGGGTTGTATGGCATCAGAGTCTATGGCTCCAGCCACAATAATACGATCACCAACACATCAGTAACCACAGCAGGGGCAACGCATGGCGTTTATGTTACCTCAAGTTCAGCCAACGTTTCCATAGATTGCCAAGACAAGTCAATCATCGGCACCAACACCACCTCAACATACGGCGTCTATTCCGATAGCTTCAACACCACGATAAGGAACTGCCAGATAAGCAACTTTGAAAGCGGCATAAAGATAGATTCAACTACCTCGGCAACAGTGAGAAACAATACCGTATCCAATATCACAGGAGCCAATGGCTACGGCATCCTGCTGTGCAACTCTGCCAGTTCGCTCGTCACCAATAACACCGTCAACTCCAGCGGGCCAGCCTACACTTCGATAGGGCTTTCCTGCGGCGGCCCGATAAACGACAATACCGTATCCAATAACATCGTCTATGCCTACAGCGAAGCATATGGTGCCATCTACCTTTCCCTGGGTGCGAACAACAATCTGATTAGCAACAACTCGATAACTGCCATCGGCACGCACGGCATAGGCATAACCTACGGGACAAACAACAACAACACGCTGCGAAACAACACGATAAGCATATCCGGCAGTTACAGCGGCATATACAATGGTCTGGCGGCCACCAACCTGACTATCGATTGCGCTGGAGCCACCATAACCGGAAACAACAGTTCAAACTCGTATGGCATCTACTCCAACGGTTTCAACACCACAATCCAGAACTGCAACATCCTCTATTTCGCAAACGGGATTTATTTCCAAGGCGCAGCCAACGGGTCGGTGCAGGACAGCAATGTCACGAACAACACCGAGACCGGGGTGAAAATCCTGGCCTCCAACTACACCTCGCTTTCGTCAAGCTACGTCTGCTTCAACGCAATGGACATAGACAACTCAGGCACGGGGAACACCGGCTCAAACGACAGGTGCGACTCGTTCCTGGACTGGTCGGAAAACGGCAGGTCGGGCTGCGAGAGGGCATGCACAACTTTATGGCACAGGCTGTACGGCAACGTTTCCGGGCTTATCACCCTCGGGAACTCCAGCCTGTACCCCTACCTCTACAACTGGACCACGTCCAACGCAACGAACGTGTACATAACGGACTACGACTCCAGCCCCAGCTGGTACCAGCTCCAGGCAATCGGCAAGAACACCAGCAACGGCTCTGCCTCCAATGACTTCGTGGAGCTGGACATCGCCCTTAATGCAACGAGTTATGCGGACAACATCAACGTTTCGTTCTCCACAGACGGCTCGGCTCCCAAGGAGACCAGGAACTACACCATATGGGGCAAGCTGGTGGAAAACGTGCCCATTGCCAATTCCTCTGCATTCAACTCCAGCTTCAAGACAGGGGTGCTCTGGGACATGTCAGGAGGCGGCTCGGAATACAGCAATGTCACCAAGCAGACCACGGTCTGGATTGCCAAGGTGAACAAGAGCGCAACCGACGTGTACGGCACCTATGACTTCCTCATTGAGATACCCTACACGCTCTCCTATTACCAGGCAGGGAACAACCTCGTTTCGCTTTATGCCGAGCTTGAGTAGGCTGCATTTGCCCTGCCTATGGGGCGGGGCGGAAAGATGGTTGGAACAGTTATAAATCTTCAACGGCATAGCCGTGGGCATGGGGGGCTTAGAGAAGGCTGTTTCTGCGCTCATTAAAGGGGAGTTCGTCATGCTCCATGACGGCAAGGGCAGGGAGAACGAGGCTGACATGGTGCTCCTTGCGGAAAGGATAACCCCTGAAAAGGTGCGGCAGATGAGGAAGGATGCCGGCGGGCTGATCTGCGTTTCAATGGACATGATTGCCGCAAAAAGGCTGAAGCTCCCTTTTGCGCTGAGCGTGCTTGAGGCTGCCAAAAACCCCCTGGCCCCAATGGGCAGGAAGAAAACCGCCTATGGCGACATGCCGGCCTTTTCAATATCCATAAACCACCTTTCCACTTTCACCGGGATAACTGACAATGACAGGGCGAAAACCATCCTGGAGTTTGCGAAACTGGTCAAAAGAAAGGGAGGAGTATCCGAGTTCAAGGGGAATTTCAGGGCAATCGGGCACGTCTTTCTCCTGGTGAGCAGGGGATTGGAGAACCGGAGGGGGCATACCGAGCTTTCGGTGGAGCTTGCCAAAAGGGCGGGAGCAAACCCTGTGCTGGTGCTCTGCGAGATGCTATCTGATACTGGCAATGCGGCAACCAGGCAGGAGGCAATGTATTATGCAAGGAAGAAAAAGCTTGCATTCCTGGAAGGAAAGGAGCTGGTGAGAGGATGAAGGCAGGGTTTGCTGGTTGGAAGGAAATGGGATAATTGAGCCTGCGGGGCTTTAGCGGAAACGCATGCACGTGCCTCACTTTACAATGAACAGCGCCTTTTGCAATAGCGGGTCTGAAAGATGGTATTTCCCATCTTTCTTTTCTACGAACGAATAGTCGACCAGCCTTCCAAGCGCAAAATTGAACAGGTTGGGGTTCAGCTGCTTTCCGAGCTCCCGCCCTGTTCTAGCCCTAAGCTCATCCCAACCGATACCGTCCGTGCTTCTGAGCATGCCAATGTAGAGTTTCTTATTCTTGGTTTTTTTAAGAAAATGCACCAGTTCCGAAGCGGCAATCTGCGCTGCCCTTTGGCTTGTTTTTGCCAGTGCATCCTTGCTTCTCCTTATGCCCCTCTCATAGCCATATAGCGTGAGCCACCCTATCAGGCCACCAAGCTCTGCCACTGCACAGTCAATCTCGTCTGCGTCGATGCCTATCCCCAGCTGTTCAAATCCCTTCCCCAAATATTCCATCGCCTTGCTCTTATCAAGCCGGTTCATCACCACCTTTGTTATCTCCCTCCCGTACAGCGGGTGTTCCGAGTCGCTTTCGCCAAGGATTTCCTCAACCAGCCCTATTTCGCTTCCGGATATCACAAAAGAAACATGGGGGAAACGGTCATAGATGTAGGAAAGAACATCCGCCAGGTCCTTCACTTTCATTCTTTGGGCCTCATCAACGAATACGCAAATTTGTCCGGAGCTCCGAATCTTCTTTTCCATCTCATTCTGGCTTCCGTTATCAAGCTTAATGTCAAACCCGACGCCAAAAGCGGAAAGGTTGAGGCTCTCTATTTTCCCGAAAATCTTTGGCTTGCCGGTTTTTGCAGTTTCGTAGATTGCGGCAAAAACCTCCTTTTTCGGGTCAGCGACAATCCTGCCGTCGAGCCACAATTTCAGCCCCTTTGTTTCGTTATAAATCAAGTTGAGGAGGCTGGTTTTGCCCACCCGCCTGACCCCGACAACGGCGATTATCTTCTCCTTCCTCTCCAGGGCTTTCTTGACCTGCCCATATTCATAATCGTAATTGAAGAAGTCCTGCTTATTGCTTTTCGGCTCTATCTCGAAGTACATGGTGGTGTTTTGGGGGGCACATTTATAAAGTTAAGTAAAATCGATATTTACTTAATCCAAGTTAAGTCAATTGAAGTCATATGAAGAATGTGCATTACGCGAAAATAGATTGGAAAAGATGCCGCCGCCTGCGCCCTCAGCGTAGATACTCCTTTAAATCCCCTTTTTCCTTGTTATGCGGGGCATGAATCCGATGAAACAACGCAAAATCCAGAAGGCTTCAGCATCGAGCAGCGGCTCGATGTCTGATGCGTTTTCCCAAGGAAAACGCGCATCGTCTCCTTTCTCCCCAACTGCTTCGCAAAGCGCAAGTGTTGCAAATATTGCCACGATGCGTCGTGGCAGTGCTTCTCAGTTGCGGATCGGGATAGTCGACACCATGTTTGCCAGGGTGGACATGGCTGCGTTTGCTGTTGATGAGATAAAGGGGAAGTTTCCTGGTGCCAGAATTGTGAGGAGCACTGTTCCTGGAGTGAAGGATCTGGCAGCAGGCTGCGTGATTCTGGACAGGAAGGAAAAGTGCGACGTTTACTTGGCGCTTGGCATGGTGGGAAAGGAGCCCATTGACACGCAGTGCGGACATGAAGCTTCAATAGGCATACAGATGGCAAAGATGCTGCTTCGGAAGCACATAGTGGAAGCATTCGTGCATGAGTTTGAGGGAAAGGATGAGAAGGATCTTTATTCAATTTTCGAGGACAGGACAAGGAAGCACGCTGTGAATGCCGTTCTTCTGGTTTCCGACCCGAAGCAGTTGGAAAGGTACGCGGGAAAGGGAAAGAGGCAGGGAAGAAGCGATGCTGGGGAGATAAAGAGGTAATGCCATGGAAGAAAAAAAAGTGAGGATCGGGATAGTGGGCTCGCAGTTCAACCTGGAGATAACTGCGCCCATGCTTTCGGAAGCGGTAAGCGAGGCGAAAAGAAAGGGTGCCGAAGTCGTTGCCGTGCTTGAGGTGCCGGGCGCTTATGAAATACCGTTTGCGGTCTCCAGGCTTCTTGCCAGAAAGGACATTGACTGCGTGGCAACAGTGGGCGCTGTGATAAAAGGGGAGACCAAGCACGACGAGGCGATAATGGCGGCGATATGCGCTGAGTTGCTTTCGCTTTCTGTGAGGCATGGGAAACCCGTGGGGCTCGGCATTTCCGGTCCTGGGCAGACAGAGGCGCAGGCAAAGGCAAGGGTGAAAGACTATGCGCACAGGGCTGTGCATGCCGCGCTTCACATGGCGAAATTGAAATACCAGGGCTAGGTGCTTTTTTTGGAATGGAATGCAAGCGACAGGAAGTTCATGAAAAGGGCGCTTTTACTTGCGGCTAAGGGCGAAGGCAGGGTGTCACCCAATCCGCTGGTCGGCGCTGTTGTCGTGAAAAAGGGAAGGATTATTGGCGAGGGGTACCACGAAAAGTTCGGAGGGCCGCACGCAGAGGCGAATGCGCTGCGGGGAATTGATGCTGCTGGCGCTACTATGTACGTGACACTGGAGCCCTGCTGCCCCTGCGTGCCGAAAAAGAAAACCCCTGCCTGCACGCCGCTTATTGTCAGGTCCGGCGTTACGCGCGTGGTGATCGGGGCAAGGGACATACACCCCAATGTTTGCGGGATCGAGGAGCTGCGCGCTTCTGGGATAAGGGTGGAGGAAGGCCTGCTGGAAGAGGAATCGAAAAGGCTGAACGAACCTTTCATCTGGCGCTTGAAGACAGGGAGAGCCTTCTCTGTGGCAAAAATGGCGCAGTCCTTAAACGGGAGAATAGGCATAAGGGGAAAGGCAAGGGTGTGGCTTTCGGGAAAGGAGTTTGACAAATTCGCGCAGGTGATGCGGAGCAGGTACGATGCAATACTGGTCGGGATAAACACTGTTCTTGAGGATGATCCCGCGCTCACATGCAGGATAAAAGGCGGAAGGAATCCGGTGAGAATAATCCTGGACAGCGCCCTTAGGGTTCCGCTTGGCGCAAAGGCTCTGAAGAATGCCAAAAGGGAGAAAGTGATCGTGGTTTCAGGCAAGGGGGGTACTAGGGGAAAAGCTGCAGCCTTGAGGAAGATGGGCGTGCGGGTGCTGCCGCTCGGGAACGGGAGAGTCTCGATAAAAAAGCTGCTTTACCTGCTGCCCAAGCTCGGGATAAGCTCCGTGATTATCGAGGGGGGCGCGAAAGTGACAGGCTCTGCGCTTGCCGAGGGAGCAGTTGACAAGGCTGTGGTGGCAGTCAGCAGGAAGAAAATTTTGGGAAGAGGGGCGGTAGCCTCGCCGTTCACGAAAAAAACGATCCAGGGGCTCAGCAGGAGAAAAATGGGAAAGGACACGGTATACGAAGGCTACCTGAGCGAATACTCGAAATAGCCGTCCCAGGGGTTCTCAGGCTTCACCTTTCAGTTTCACTCCTGAGAGTGTATTGCCCGACCAGCTGCCTTCCTAAGAAATTGGCAAAAGGCTTGTTGTCCCCAGCGTCGCCAGCCTCTATTGCGGAATAATACTCCTGCTTGTTCTTCACGTAGATGATGACCGGCGGGAAGCGGTTTTTAATCAAAATCCAGTTGAGGATAAGCCTTGCCGTGCGCCCGTTCCCGTCGGTGAATGGATGGATTTGCACGAATCGGTTGTGGAGCCAAGCAGCAAGCTCGATTGGGTGGAGCTTTTTCCGTTTCTTTGAATATTCGGCGCACATCCCTTTCATCTGTTTTGGCACGTGTAGGGGGCTTGGGGGCCTCCATTCCGAACCAGTGATGCCGACCTGCGAATCGCGGTATTCGCCCTGGATGCGGCAGGCTGTGTTTTTCGTGACGTGGTATTGCAGCTTTTTGACAAATGCTTCGCTTAGCTGGCCCCTGTTGGCTTGTGCAAAATCCCAGGCATCCTTTCCGTTGATTGCCTCAATCACCGAGTCCGTGCCAGTGCCCTGGGGGGCGATTTTATCCGCCAATACGAGGGCGGTTTCCCTCAGGGTGAGCGGATTGCCCTCGATGGCATTGGAGTTGTAGGTGAAGCGGATGACGAAGTCCTTTGGAATGGCGTCTTCTGGAAAGGACTTGAAAATGACTGCGGATGCGCGCAGGTCTTCGAGCTGTTCGGCAAGATCAACCTCCAAATGCTCGGCAGAATACGGCTTTGGGGCTTTTTTCTCAATTTCGACAAGCAATTCCTGTAGTTTCTCCCTTGGCGGCACTATCGGCCCAAGGAAAATCCTGACCTTTTTGACCTTGGTGGGTGAAACCCGGAAGCTTTTGACAAGGTAATAATAGGTGTGTGCCCCGTGCTTTTGCTTTTCTATGAATGCCATTGTATGGCTACAAAGTTAAAGTATATAAATATTGTGCCCATAATGACTACAAATATAGATATTATATAAAATGTAGCCATATGATCAAATTGTTGTCGCCTCATACCGGACGGTCAGATTTTGATGCTGTACTCGAAGTAGCCGTCCCAGGGATTCTCAAGTGACATCATTTCCTTAATCGAAAGCTTCTCAAAGTGCCTGCGGAAGGGGCGCATGGAGTTGCCGTGCGCCGATATTGCCACGTTCACACGGTTCTTCTTCATGTATGGAAGAAGGTCGCGAAGGAAGGCCATCACCCTTTTTTCCACCATTTTTATGCTTTCTCCCCCTGGAGGCGGGCGGCCGTAGCTTCTCCTTATGAGATGGAGCTCGGCATCAGTGTGCGTTCGCCTGTAGCGGTCGTGCGAGGTGCCTGACAGCTTTCCGTAGCTCCGCTCTATCATCCGGTCGTCGATGAATACTGCCCTGCACTCCGGATGGGATTTCAGCACTTCAGAAAGCGTGTCCCTGGAGCGGGAAAGCGAGGTCTGGAAGGAAACGTCGATTTTCTTGCCGGAAAGCTTCCTTGCGATTTTTTTCGCCTGCGCCTTCCCGAATGGCGTGAGGCGCGAGTCCTTCCAGCCAGTGAAATAGCGGTTTTTATTGAAATAGGTCTGCGCGTGCCTGAAAAGGTAGATGGTCGGGCGGCTTCTTGCGCCCTTGATTGCGCGGCGCTTCCACCTGCCCGAAAAGTCAAGGCCGGATTTTTCCATGAACAAAGTGGGGCGGCAAGTTATAAATTCCTTGCACTGCAATCCCCCTCATGGCAGAAACGGTTTTCCTGGTGCGCCACGGCGAGGCGGAGTCGAACGCAGGCAAGTATTTCGCAGGCTGGCTTCCCGACTCCCTCACCCCGCTGGGAAAGCGCCAGGCAGTGGTGCTCCGCAAGAGGCTGGCAAAGGAGGGCATAGGAAAGGCGTTCTGCTCTGACCTTGCAAGGGCAAGGCAGACCCTGGAGGCGATGGCGCTGCCCTGCAGGGTCGAGTATTCGGAGGCGCTCCGGGAAAAGTCATACGGAAAGTACGAAGGCCTGAAATGGGGCGAGGACGAGGACAGGTTCGACAGGTACCACATGGACGCCTATGCCCGCGCCCCTGGCGGGGAGAACGCAATCGAAGTCCAGAGGCGCGTGGTGGCATTCTTCGGCTCCAGGGTATTCAACGCAAGGGAGGAGAAGGTGCTGGTGGTGTCGCACCACGGCCCGATAGTTCTTCTTGCCTGCCATCTTCTGGGCATGCCGCTTTCGAACTGGAGGAAGCTCCGCCTGGGCAACTGCGGCTTGTGCATACTCACGCGCGAGGGGAAAATGTGGCGGCTCAAGCTGTGGAACTCCCTTTCGCATTTCGGCCTTGCGTCATTTTCGCCTCTGCTGTCAAAGGAAAAAAGAGCCAGCCGCTAGAAGAATGTGCTCACTTTCCTGGCACCGGCTTGGCACATTTATTGCCAGAGTTGCACATAAAGGAGGCGATGCAAATGAAAAAGGACTAAATTATGTGCAAAGCCCAGGAAGCCTATAAAATTTACAAACCCAAACCAGGGAGGGCCGATATTGAAATAATGTCCGAAGTGGCAGCTATAAACGCGGGCTGTCAAAATGACATCCACTTGGTCGGTGAAGATGGGCATTTCTGCGCTGAGAAAAATAGGGAACTGTTGGGGCGTCTCTTCAAAATCAAGTGCAGATATTCGGCTGAGATGCTTGAGAACGGGCTTATCCGGACATTGCTCCAGAACTAAAAGTTGTCTTGGAAGTCCGGTTAAAAGTGGCACCGCAGCATTTATGAATGAAAATGCCAGGCGCACGCAGGTTATTTTATAAATCAAAATGCTGGATTAAGCTCAGGTGGTGCGATGAATTTTCGGAAAGGACAGGCGGCGCTTGACTTCCTGATGACATACGGGTGGGCGATCGCCCTAGTCGTGATAATCGCGGCCGTGCTCTTCGCCCTCGGGATTTTCGACGTGAGCAACTTCATCGGGAGCAGGGCAGCCGGATTCTCTGGCGTTGCGGTGAAGGGCTGGAAGCTCTCCCCAGCAGGCGACCTCACGGTCAAGGTGACCAACGAGGTAGGCCAGCTCATAACGATAAACTCCGTGAATGCCACCATAGGGGCCAACTCGTCGCTCAATTCGACCTCCATACCGCTTGCAGTGGGCGAGGACTCGCCGGACATTGTCCTTGGCGGCTTTTCCCCCCAGACCGCTGGCACGGGCTACACCGCCAAGGTGGTGATTTCCTACACAGACCGGTCGTCTGACTTCGATTATTCCTCGTCAGGCACCCTGACCGGCAAGGCAACCGAATGAGCCTTCCCTCCCATTTTCCCGGTCTTCCCCGTTGTTTTCCGGCTTCCCAATCGAAAGATTAATAATCCCAGCCCGAATAATCAAGGCAGGTGATCTTCGTGAAAGGGCAAAACCTCAAGGCTGCAAAGTCGAAAATCGAGTTATGGGAAACCTTCAGCTCAGCATTGCTGGTGATAGTCTCCTTCTTCATAGGCCTCCTTGTTGGCCTGGTTGCCAAGTAGCCTTTGCACACAGGGCGTGGCAGCCTGCCCCTTTCCTTTAATTTCTAGATTCCGCCAGAAAGCATGCCGCCCAATATTGCGGATAGGGCGAACCTGATGCCAAATAGGATTCCCAGGGCAATGAGCGCGAGCATGGGGAAGTATTTCAGCCCCTCCACCCTCCTGCCCGAGGACATCACGCCCACGGCCATGCAGCCGAAAAACACGGTGATGATTATTGCCGAGGATGCGAACAGCGTAACTCCTTCTGAGGTGAGCGCCAGCTTGCCCTTGAAAATGCCGACCGAGCCTGCGAGCGCCGAGGCGCCTTGCGCGCCCACGCCGATCTTGCCCTTTATCAGGAGCATGATGTCCACCAGGAAGGTGGAGACGCCATAAAGGAGCGGCGCGCCAAAGGTGATTGCCGCCACTATGAATAGCACGTAATTCAGGATTATCGAGTTTATTTCCCGCCTCACGGACCGGAATTTCCTGATGTCAAGCGCGGTCTTTTCAAGCAAGTCGGCCATGTCCCCTCCTGAGTGCAATCCCTCCACGATGAGGCGGATGGTCTTCTCAAGCACGTTGGAGCGGATGTGCTCCCCTATCCCCATGATGACCTGTTCCAGGGGCATGCCCGTGATGCTGTGCTTGCCAGCCTTGTTTATGGCTGCCGTGAGCGGCCCGAACTCCTCCCGGGCAGATACGATCAGCGCCTTGTCAGGGGTGAGCCCGGAGCGTATGTTGGATGCCACCAGGGACAGGAAGTCTGGCAGCACCTCCTCCACTTTGGAAGCCCGCGAGTTCGCGCCGAGTATGAGGTAAGTGTAGACCAGTATGTGGATGGCCCCGAAAACCGCCAGGCCCCCCAACAGCGCGAATAGCGGGGCCTGGTAAAGCAGGGCTGCCACTGCCAGAAATGACACCGCGGAGACTATCAGAAGATAGGCCGAGAAGCGCCTGCCCTCCATCTCCACGTCGTTGTACTGGAGGAGCTCGCCCCAAAGCGCGTTGTATTTTTTCAGCATCAATGCCCACCCTAGATTGCCACGGACGGCCTCCTGCTCTCGATTATCCCTATGAACATGTACTGCACGAAGATGAGGGCGCCCAATATGAAAATGAACACGGTGTCCGTTATCGGCACCTCGACAAAGGAGGAGATGACCATCATGAATATGAGCGAGATGGTGGGCACGATGATGCAGACCATGAGGTACATGATGGCAAGGGAATTGAGCTGCGCCCCGTAATTGCGCATCTCTATCCTCTGCTCCTCCGAAAGGAACTCCACTATGTCCGAAAGCACAGGCCCAATGTCAGTGCCCGCCTTCACAGCATTGGACATCTGCCAGAGTATCCTGCTGTAATAGTAGGAGGGATTGCGGGTTGCCGAGTCCTCCAGCGCATCAGCCAGGTTGATCCCCCCCTGCACGCTGGTCACCACCTTCTCGAACTCCTCGGAAACCGCCCCGTAGCCGTGCGATGCCGAGACCAGCGCCTCGAAGAGCGGCACCCCTGCAGTGGTCTGTATGCGCAGGTGCCTTGCGGCAAACAGCAAGTCGCGGTCCATCGAGGCCACCTTCTTGTTGCCCAGCCACTTGGGATAGACCAGGCAGAACATGAAGACAACCAAGGAGGTGAGGAGCGCCGCGACAAGCGCCCAGAGGATCGGATTTTCGAATGCCATCTTGAAAAGCACCAGATAGGCAAGCACTTCGACCATGAGGAAGTAGATGAACGCATTGAAAAGCGACAGGCTCACATACTCGCGCCCGGAAAGCTCGGAGTCCAGCTTGTAAAGCTCCTTTTCCACGAACTTGTTGAAGCGCAGCACATGCGATGCTATCCCGAAGAAATAGTGCGCCAGGCCCATTGCCTGCCTCTGGGGAAAGAGCATCAGCGGCACCTTGACGTTGGGTCTTTTCACATCTCTCATGAGAAATCAGCGCCTCACTTGGCAATCTTCTTCATGAGGCTGTCGCGGTCCTCGTAATACTGGACTATGACCTTGCCTACCTCCTCCACGCTGTTTATCTTCTTGTCAGCAAGGTAGTGCAGGACACGGGCGCGCTCCTTTATCGAGGCCTTGATCTCCTCGTCGTCCATGCGCGTGTAGGTGCGGAGCGTCTCCAGCATGCGCACGCTGGGGTTCTCCTCCTCGATCTTGTCGCGGCTGGAGCGCCAGCGGTAAACGATGTTCGCCCTGACGCTCTCGCCCTTTTCGGACGGGATGAGCTCGCCGATCTCGAACACGCGGCGGATGCCGCTCCTCCTGTCCCTGTACATTGAAAGCACAAAGTGCAGCGACTCCAGCACCACTTCCGGAAGCTCGATCGGGGGGCTGACCAGCCGCTTGAATGTTTCAAACACGGTTTCCGCGTGCATGGTCGCGTAGACCGAGTGCCCTGTGTGCATTGCCTCGAACAGCACCTCGGCCTCCTCTGCCCTGCGGATTTCGCCCACAATGATCCGGTCCGGGCGCATACGAAGAGAGTTCACCATCAGGTCCAGCATGGAGACCGAGCCCCTGCCGTCCCTGCCGCCCTCGCGCACCACCATGGGCACCCATTGCAGGTAGGAGGGGAGGGTGATCTCCCTGGTCTGCTCGATTGAAATTACCCTCTGGTTCTGGGGAATGAAATTGCAAATCACGTTCAGTATCGAGGTCTTGCCCGCGCCCGTCCCTCCTGAAACCAGTATGTTCAGCTCGTACTGCATGGCAAGCCAGATGAATGCGGCCACTTCCTCGGAAATGGTGTTCGTGAGAATCAGGTCAGTTATTGTCCAGGGCTTGCGCGCGAATTTCCGGATCGTGATGGTGTTCCCGAACATGGATATGGGTGTGAGCGTTGCGTTCACGCGGTCCCCGGAAGGGAGATACGCGTCGAGCAGCGGGTCCTGGGCGGTTATCTGCCTGCCCACTCGCCTTCCAATGAGGCTTGCGTAGTCCCAGATCTTAGCCTCGGTTTCCACCCTCAGGCTGCAGATGCACCATCCGTATTTCTTGTGGTAGAGCCAAATGGGCTCGCGGGCGGAATTGATGCAGATCTCCTCCAGCCCGTCGTCGTGGAGCAGGAATTCCAGGTCGCCCATGCCCAACAACTCCTGCACCATGCGGCCTGCAAGCTCCTGCGCCTTCTGCTCGGTCAGCCTGGGGATCCTGTCTTTCACCAGTTTCAGCGCAAGCTCGTTGAATTTCCTCTTGAGCTCCGCCATGAGCTTGATATCCAGCACTTCCGCAGTGGTCAGCCTCACCTGCCTCAGAAGCTCTGTCTTCACTGTTTCAAGGTAGGCTGCTGTCGCAGGCTCTGGCCGGGGCACGACTACCGAATAAAAGGGCACCTCCGCGGGCTTCTTGGAAATCGTTATGGTGGCCTCGATCCCGTCCGCGGAAATCTTGTAGCTCTCAAAAAGCTTGGCTGCGCCTTCCCTCTGGGCTTCTGGCTTTTGAGCCTCGGTTTTTGACGCGGCCTCTCTGGTCCCACCCATGCTATCACTTCAAGGCTCGGGCGTGTGCAGCTTCATCTTCCCGAACAGGTTGTACTCCAGCCTCAAAAGCCCGTTCTTCTCAAGCGAATTGCTGTATTCCTCCACCTCGGCGACAGTGAGGTTGCATTTTTTCGCCACCTCCTCCGCGGTTGCCGAGCCGCGCCTGTGCACGTAATGCACGATGTGGTCTATCGCGGTATTGCCGCCCAGGTCGTCCAGCTCCTGCGCCTTGTCAGGCGTGCGCACCGGCATCTTGCCGCCTTCGGAGAGCATTTTTGCAATCTCCTTCCGGAGGTCGGACACGCGCACCACGCCGATTACCTTCCTCCCCCTGTCCAGCACGGGTATCACGTCCACATTGCGGTGCACCAGGAGAAGGAACGCGGAAAGCAGGTCAGTGTCCGGGTGCAGCCAGGTCTTGGTGGAGCGTATGTGCTTGCTCACAACGTCGCTCCTCACCTTCGCGGTGTCCGCCCTGCTCACGCCGAATATCCCCTTCTTCAGGAACACGGCTGCAAGGTCGGATGTCATGAACATGCCCAGAAATCTCCTGGAGCGCACCACAGGCGCCTCGGACTGGTTACCCTCGGAAAGCTTTTTTGCGGCAAAGGCAAGCGTGTCGTCGGCCTCAAGAACGAGGAAATCCTTGCGCATGATGTCAGAAATTTTCATCCAAAGCACCTAAGCTATCCGCACCCTTCCGGTTTTGTTCGCAGCCGATCTAACGCTGATTGTGTCGTTAGCCTCAACGTATACAGGATTTGACAATCCTATTGAAGCTTTTAAACCTATATTGCTGCCGTAGTGTATCCGCGCNNAGGGAATAATTGTACTTGTCCACTGATTGGACCGTGTCGTAGATGAAGGAATAGCTCGCGTCCTGCACTCGGATGTGCACTTGCACCTGGCTTGCCGATGAGTCCGAAAGCGCAACCCAGGAAGCGCTGTCCGCGCCCATGGGCTGGAAGGTCAGGCTGAAGTCATAGGAAACCACGCCGCCTGCGCTTTCAAGAGAATCCTTGGGCGTTATGTTGAGGTCGGACTGGCTGTTGAGTATGGCGATTTCCCCTGGCTGTATCAGAAGCGAGCCCGCCTTGAGGCTGGTCAGGTTCATTTCAACCCCCAAATCCGAATAATTCTTTTCGAAAAGCCTGAAGCGCTCGAAATCCTCCTCTGCCCCCGGGCGCATCGGCAGGCTCGCATTGAGGAACACAGTTGAGTTTTCCACAGTCACGTTCAGCGAATTCATGAGGATTTTGACAAGCTCGTTTTCAATGTCCGCATATGTGTCCATGGTCCTGTCGATTTCCAAAAGCGAGACTGCGGTGTGCCTGGATGCCGCGGTCTGCTCGGATAGGTAAATGGCGAATGAAAGCAGGCTTATGGAAAGGAGCAGCACTGAAACTGTGAAAAGCACTCCTTGTTTCCCCCCTGAAACATGCAGGAGCCCGAATGCGCCAGAGTCAGGCATCCTGTTATTCACTTCTGCCATAGGGTCATCCTCACAACCGAATAATTCGTGACCTGCCGGTTCCTTGAAGAAAGAAAGTCGCGCCTTGCGCCGTAGGTGGTGGTGTTGCCCGGGACCATCTCCCCGAAGTCCTGTATGGCGATGAGGTTGAACTGGCCGTTGTCATAGTAATACGTGCTCACCTGCAGATGCGCGCCGATGCTTCTGGGAAGGGTGGAATTCAGCGCCCCAGAAATTTCCTGCGAATCAAACGTGGCAAGCACCCCTGTTTCGTCCATGACCGCAAGCGCATCCTTCCCCTGCCTCACCACCTGCACGCGGGCAATCGGGTCATCCTCGGCCTGGATGGAAAGGAACACAACGGTCGCAAGCATGAGCACCATGAGGAAAAGCCCGAGCGTGGCGTCTATCGTATATACGAAGCCTTTGCCATTGCCCGTTTTCTCACTCATATAACTGCACCTTCACAAACGCAGGGGCCCCGTTATACGTTGCGATCCGCGTGACCTCGACTATTCTCGTGGAGTTAACCGCCTCATGCCCGATGGTCGAATAGCGCGCCCCTTCAGGCGATTCTATTTTTATCAGGAAATCCGAATCCGTCCCAAGCAGCCTTTTCGCATAGGCATAGGGCATTGACTCAAGCGCGGCGATGCGGTAGGTGTCCAGCCGGTTGGGCCTGGAGGCAAGCCCTGCGCTTTGCGCTTCAAGGGGGGCGAGCGTCCAGTTGAACGGGTGCCCGGGCGAGGAAACAAGCGTTTCCGCAATGGAAATCGCGTGCGTCTCGAGGTTGCCCCCTTCCCCGTGCTCTATGTAGCGGGTGGAATAGATGTCCCAGATGATCACGAAATAGGCAAGGAGCACCATGAAGATGAAAAGACCTGCGACAAAGTCCAGGGGCACTGCCTGTCCCTTGGAAGCTGCGCGCCCGAAGGCGGAATTCGTTGCGGAACGGTCAGCCAAAGAGCACACCCCCGCCCGCGTTCCTGACAACGGCATCGCCCGATACGTAGAATGCTGAGGAAGACCCGTTGCTTATGTTGGTGGTTGAAAAAAGGCAGCCCGTGCCCTGGTCAGCATAGGAGACCGCTATCGAGCGGTTGGACCCCATTATGTATATGGAATAGTTCATGTCCGCAAGCGAAGGCGGCCGGGCGAATTTTATGGAAGCACCGTCCCCTGCGGCATCCGCTGAGGAAATCAGCGCTGAAACCGCCTGGCAGATCCTCCTGGATTCGGAGTAGGCGGAAAGGACCGCAGAATCGTTGGCGCTCTGGAAGTAAATCAGCATGCACATGGTCATGAGCAGCACCATGAAGCTGACCGTGTATAGGAATTCCAGAGAAGACTGCGCGCGGGTTTTCACGCAGAGCCTTCCCTATTTATGTTTAAAATAATGCCTGCGAGCCAAACCCCCAAGCATCAGCAGGGAGTGATCTGGCCTATGTGCTGGTAGATGCAAAGCAGGGTTTCCGCATCCGGAGCATAGTAGAACTTCCCCCCGGTGAGGAGCGCGATATTGGTGAGCTCGTCCACGTCAACGTCGTCCCCGAAGCCGATTGTGTATATTGTCATGTTTGCGTACCTTGCGTCGGTAGCGCCCTGTATGGAGTCGCCAACATTGCCCTGGCCATCGGTTAGGAGGACCGCCACGCGGACCGCGTCAGGGTACCTGCTCCTTGCGGAGGTGAGCTCGATCCTCGCTTTGTCAATCCCGCACTCAATGCATGTGTTGCCGCTTGCCACGAGCGCGTCGATGGAATTTTTCAGCGTCGTTTTGTTCGCCGCGCTTCCCATGCCCGCAAGAGTCCTGTCAGTGGTGGAGCTGGTTGCGTAGGAAACCAGCCCGAGCTGCGTGGTGTTGACAGTCAGGTCCACGAAAACCTTGGCAGCCTCTTTTGAGGCCAAGAGCTTGGTCGGGTTTTGGGTAATGGCAAAATTGTTGTTGTATGCAGTGCAGCCTGTCCCTATCCTCCGAAGGTAAAGGTCCACAGTGAACGGTATGCTGTAGGCAGCTATGCTCGTTTCCACTTTCTTGGTGGTGTAGTAAGTGGATGTGGTGTTCCCCGAGGCGATTATGTCCGCGCCCACCCTTGCCTCAAAGCCCGTGGTGCAGCCGCTGCCGCTTGTTCTCAGCCGCGCAGACACGTTCGCAAGGTCGCCGTTCTTCGCGTTGACAACCACGCTTTTGACCAGCGCGAGGGAGGAGGTGGTGCTTTTTGCCGTGTTGTCATAGGCATTGGTGACGGTTTCGCTCATCGAGCCCGAGCGGTCCAGGATGAGCACCACGTCCGCGGATGAGACGCCGAACGTGTCATTGTAAATCCCGCCCACATTGCCTACAGAGTCAATGCAGTAGACATAGACAGTGTGCGTGCCGGTTGCAAGCTGCCCAATGTTGTATGAGCCGTCCTCGGTGGACGAGTCATACGAGCCGTCCAATGCCGCGGCAGGGTACCAGTTGCCGTTGTCCAGCCTGAGGAAGCATGACTGTATGTTGGAGTTGCCCGTGAACACTTCGGTTGCTGTGAAGAATTCTGTGATATTGGCAAGAGTTGTGGGGAAGGGGTCGGAGTGGTTCATCATGGTTATGATCGGTCCTACTGCGTCCGAAGCAGTTATATTGAAGTAATAGTAGGCAATCGGGCCTGTGTTGTTCGCCGTGTCGCTGCAGCGGACGCCGGCAATGTGCTGCCCTGGCATAAGCTGCCCCACTGTCCTGTTCACCCATTCCACTATGGAAGTATTCAGCTGCCCGTCAGTGGCATTCATTGGGTTGAAAACGCCCCCGTCCAGCTGCACATCGGCTCCGGATATGTAGCTTCCGCCCGTGGTGCTGTCATTGCAGACGGCGGTAATTGTCACCTGGGTGGCAGCCGAGGCATTCCCAGGAAAGCTTGATATGTAGGTAACCAGGGGGCCCCAGGTGTCGCCCGTAGGGTAACAGCAGCAGCTCGGGATGGAAGCATTGGATGCGCAGGCATAGTCATTGCCGGGCTTGTAGTCCTCCCCGCTCGCAACGCAGGAAGCCGGATTGGCGCGGCAGCTTCCTGTGGAATAGCCCTGCGAGGCGCATAGCGCAGCGCAGCTCGAGTTCCCGTTCACCTGCATGGTCACCTGCGCAATGCATGATCCGTCGTTGCCTGAACTCACGGTAACTGTTGCGCCGTAGACTCCTGTCGGCAGGTTGGACGGTATATTATAGTCTATGGTAATCGATCCGTTCCCGCCCTGCGGCAATGTGGCTGGCGGCTGGCTTATGGAAACCAGGCTGGTAAAGCCGCTGACCGTTGCGTTGATGCCGGTCACATTGTACTCTGCGAAATTCAGGACGGTAATCGTGTCGCTCCCGGTGTCCCCTGCGTCAAGCACGCGCGTGAGGAGCGAGGGCGAGCAGACCAGCCCTGCCTCCCCAAGGCTCACCTGCCCTGAGGCCAGGTATTCGATGAGTATCTTCTGCTTTCCACGGTAAGGGGGAAGCGCGGATATCAGCTCGGCTTTGGTATATGCGTATACGTCCGTGGTGCCCCCGGAACTCGTGCCTATCTTGATCATTATCCTCTTTCCGCTCGCGTTTATGCTCACCGTGTCCTCAGGAAGATAAACGGTCACGTACTCCTTGGTGTTCGGCCCGAGCGCGTAGACGCGGTCTGCGCCCGAGGCCAGCCGCTGCACCGCGTCCTCTGCCTGGGCGAGCTTGGCGCTGTCAGCCGAATAATTTGCCGCCACGAAAAAGGCGATTGATATGAAGGCGAGCGCTATTGCTATGACAATCAGCTGCTCGAATGATGCCTGCGCTTTCAAATGCCACACCACGCTTTGGCCTTTCACAAATGCTTCCATCTCCAGCTGTGCCCCCTGTTTCCTCCGGAAGAGGAGCGCAGCGATTTGATGTCAATGGTTGTGGAGGATTTTTTCTGGGAAGCGCGCGGGTCTTCATGCGATGCCTTCGCCTTTTTGGCTTCTTTCTTGCCCGGCTTGCGCCGCTTTTTTGAAGAAGGCTTCTTTTGCTTTTTTCCGTGCGCAGGTGCATGCGCGCTTGCGCCGTGCTTCTCGGGCGGGCTTTGCTGCTGCGCCTGCTGGGGGACAGCCTGGGCCGTTCCGTGCAGCTGCTCGGGAGCCGTGCCCGAGCCTGCGACGCTTCCGGTCTGCGGGCCGCTCAAATGCTGCCCGCCTATCTCGATGCCATCATTCCCTATGTGGAAAGGATAGGTCTTGAGCGGATGGCGGGTTGCGCGCATCTTCCTCACCGCAATCGCCCGCTCGAAATCGAACGGGTGCCCGTGCATCTTCAGGAGGTAGAGCACAATCACGCCGTCAACGATGAATTCCTCCACCCCCGTGGTGGAGAATATTTCCGAGTTGTCCTTGATGTCGGAAATCACAAGCGCCGTGCAGTCCATCTTCTTGATCTCCCTGTCCAGCTGCACCAGGCCGTTCCTTATTTCATAAGGGTCCGAGAAATAGGTCAGCAGCACAGAGTAGGAGTCCACCACCAGCCTCTTTGCCCCTATCTTGTCAATGGCATCCGATATGATCTGCTTTATGGACTCGAACTTGTAGACTTCGGGCTTGATTACCATCAGCTTCTTTTTCGCTATCAGCCCCTCCACGTCCCAGCCGAAAAGGGTCATGTTCTGCATGAGCTTCTTGGGGTCCTCCTCAAGCGTGATGTAAACCCCGGGCTCGTTCATGTACTTGGCGCCGTTGTACAAAAACTGCATGGCAAAGGTGGACTTGCCTGTTCCGCACGCGCCGGAAAGCAATGTGATGCTGCCCGCGGGAAGCCCGCCGAGCAGGATCTTGTCCAGGCCCACAAGGCCGGTCCGCACGCGCTGAACAGTCGGAATCTTTCCCATGGCACTTTCATTCGTTTGATAACTTAATAAATATTGGTAATTGTAAAACTTTTGCCACCTAATTCTTCATCTTTGCAAGGTACTTTACAACCAACTTGAATA
>DUFS01000050.1 GCA_013331805.1 Microcaldota archaeon
AATATTCACGAACCTGAAAATCCAGGACTGCATACCGAATGTTTCGCAGAACGCTGAGGCGTACCCTTCTGCCGCGATTTTCGAGGCGCCGTAAAGCGAGGTGGTGCGCAGCGGCCCGTACGATTCCGGAGTGGGATAAACAGTGGGCTCGCCATAAACTGCAGAGGAGGAAGTGAATACAATCTTCTTCACGTCAGCAAGCCTCATTGCCTCAAGCGCATTGTAGGTTGTGATTGCATTGTACTCGAAATCCATGAAGGTGTTTTCCATGCCGCCGCGTATGTCTGCGTTGGCTGCGAGATGGTAGATGATGTCGTCGAAGCCAAGCTCTGACACTGCCTTTTTCACTTCCTCAAGATGCCTCATGTCACCCTTGATGAACTTGAAGCCTTTTTTCCCCTGCAGGCCTTTGAGGTTCTCCATCTTCCCAGTGTACAGGCTGTCGAAAACAGTCACTTCGTTGCCTTCCAAGAGGAGCTTTGCTGCAAGCTCGCTCCCTATGAAACCTGCCCCTCCGAACACCAATGCCCTCATATCCTCTAATCTCATTCAAAAAGATTAAAAATGCCTTGAGCTGGATTATATGGGAAGGTGATAAGGTGA
The DNA here is from genome assembly GCA_013331805.1 of Microcaldota archaeon. GTDB lineage: Archaea > Micrarchaeota > Micrarchaeia > Anstonellales > Anstonellaceae > UBA10161 > UBA10161 sp10161u. The sequence continues at coordinate 604 of DUFS01000050.1, forward strand.
AGATATTCGCTGACACTTCAAAAGTGGAGGAGATTCACGAGTTCGCATCCTGGGGCATAATTGACGGAGTCACCACCAACCCCAAGATAATAGCAAGCGACGGAAACGAGCTGGAGCCGACCATAAAGGAAATCTGCAAGATAACCCCGGGCCCTGTTTCGGTTGAAGTAACCACCAACGATTATGAGGGAATGGTGAAGGAAGGCACTGCATACGCCGCGTGGGCAAAGAACATCGTCATCAAAGTTCCAATCATCCCATCAGGGCTTAAGGCAACCGTGGCTCTTTCAGCAAAAGGGATAAAGACCAACGTCACCTGCGCCATGAGCTACAACCAGGCTGTGCTTGCCGCAAAAGCAGGCGCAACATACGTATCGCTATTCTACGGAAGGATTGGCGACCTGGGCTATGACCCGTTCATAGTAATCAAGGACACTGCGGAAACATTCCGGCTCTGGGGCGTGAAAAGCGAGATAATCTCGGGCTCCATGCGCTCGCTTTTGGATGTCAACCGCTCAATGCAGGCAGGCGCGCACATAGTCACAGTGCCGCCCAAGTTCCTGCGCCAGATGGCGGAAAACCCACAGACCCAAAAGACTGTGGATGAGTTCCTGGACGCCTGGAAGGGCATCCCGAAGAAAAAGTAACTGCTCAATCTGGGTATAGCCATGAGAATAGCCCACATAGCGCCATTCGACCCTTTTTCCACCCTGGGCGGCCAGGAAAGGATGGTTTCAGACCTGGTAGGCTGGCAAATGCGCAATGGGCATAAAACACAGATTTTTTCCCTTTCTCCTGAACAAAGCAAAAAATGGACAAAGTTCGGCCACCTTCCTGCAATCGAACTTCTCAAGAGGAAGCTGCCTGACTTTTCTGATTTTGACATAGTGCACGCGCACGGCTGGGCATTTGAACCGGTTTTTGCTGCCAAGCCAAAGGCGCCTGTGCTTGCCACCGTGTACGGCACGATAGCGCAGTATATGCAAAACGTGAATCTTCCTGCTTGGCGCAAAGCCTATCTGTCCCTCACCCAGCTCAGATATGAGAAAAACGCCTGCAAAAACGCAACCGCCCTTGCGTCCCTCTGCGCCAAACAAAACGCTGAGATGCAAAAGCACTACGGCTGCGGCAGGGCAAAGCCGATCAACTGCGGAATTGACACAGGCTTTTTCACCAAGAAAGACAAGGCAAAATCGCGCAGGAGGCTGGGACTTGAAGCAAACTCAAGGATTGCCCTTGCCTGCGGCAGGATGAGCGTGGCGCATAAGGGATTTGACATCCTTTTGAAGCTTGCGGAAAGTATGCCACAAGGCTCGATCCTGGTGGTCAATGGCACAGTGCCTGAAAGCCTAAAAAGCAAGATGAAGCCGAACATGGTTGCCAGGACAACCAAATGGGAAGAGATGCCCTATCTCTACAGCGCTGCAGATGTTTTCGTGCACCCTTCCAGGTACGAGGGCTTCGGGCTTGCCACTTGCGAAGCAATGGCCTGCGGAACACCTGCAGTAGCATTCGACACAGGGGCAGCAGGGGAGCTCCTCTGGAAAGAAGAGGGGGGAATGCTGGTATCTGATACCGGCAATTCTGATGGATTTGTGAGGGCTGCCCTTAAGCTGCTTTCTGACAAGGAGCTTTGCGCAAAGAAAGGCAGGGTTGCCTCGAAAAAAGCGTCCAGATATACCGTGGATGCGATGGGAAAAGAATATTTTGAATATTACCAAGAAATCGTTGGGAAGTAGGTTGCATGGCAAAAAAAGCGCTTATTTACGGGATAACTGGTCAGGACGGGTCCTACCTTGCTGACTTGCTCCTGAAAAGGGGATATGAAATCGCGGGTGCCGCAAACGCAGATGCAAGCCCTAACAAGAAGGCGAAATACTTCAAGGTAGATCTCGGAGGGAAGGAAGAAGAATACATTGCACCCATTTCCGAAATTGCCCCTGACGAAGTATACTATTTGGCAGGAATAAGCAGCCATGCCGCAATCGCAGCCAACCCGGCTTTTGCATTCAGGGTCAACGCAGTTGCGCCGATCGCCATCATGGAAAGCATTGAAAAAAACTATCCAAAAGCCAGGTTTTTTCACGCTTCAAGCGCCTACATATTCGAAGGGAGAGAAGGCAGGGTGGACGAGAAAACTTACCCCAAACCAATTGGACCGTACGGAATATCCAAACTGTGCGCGCACATGATGGCAATCCATTTCAGGAAGAATGGCTTGTTCGCCTGCAACGGAATTCTTTTCAACCATGAGTCCCCTGTTAGGCCCAAGGAATACGTCACTAGGAAAATCACCCTGGCGGCCGCGGAGATAAAAAACGGGCTGAGAAAGGAACCACTTGTCTTGGGAAACCTGGATGCCAAGAGGGATTGGGGTTTTGCAGGCGACTACGTTGAGGCAATGTGGCTGATGCTGCAGCAGAAGCAGCCTGACGACTACGTGATTGCCACAGGGGAGTCGCACAGTGTCCGCGAGTTTTGCGAAGCTGCGTTTTCGCACCTGGGGATGGATTACAAAAAGCACATAAAGACCGATTCGAATCTTGTGAGAAGAGAGGAGCAGAATCTGTCGGCAAGCACCTCCAAGGCATCAATAGTGTTGGGCTGGAGACCGAAGGTCGGTTTTAAAGAGCTTGTGCACATGATGGTGGATGCTGATATGAAATTAATCAGGGTTGGAAAGGAGGGATAACGTGAAGACCGCACTCATCACAGGGATAACCGGACAGGACGGGTCGTATCTTTCTGAATTGCTGATTGAGAAAGGCTATAGAGTAGTGGGAGTGGTCAGAAGGAGCAGCAGCATAGAAAACAGAAGCAGACTCGACCACCTGCCGCCCGAAACAAGAAAGCAGATCATCCTCCAATACGGAGATATGACCGATGCGTCCTCTCTTGTGGGCATCATCAAGAAGTACGAACCTTGCGAAGTATACAACCTGGCAGCCCAGTCGCACGTAAAGGTGAGCTTTGAGCAGCCGATTTATACCTCGGAAGTCACCGGGGTCGGAGCGCTCAACATGCTGGAAGCCATCCGAATTTCAGACCAAGAGGTAAAATTCTATCAAGCCTCCTCATCCGAGCAGTTCGGCAAGGTGGAAGCAAGCCCCCAAAACGAACAAACTCCTTTCCATCCGCGAAGCCCCTATGGCGTTTCCAAGGTTTTCGCCCACTGGATAACCGTGAACTACCGGGAATCTTACGGCATGCACAATTCCTGCGGCATACTTTTCAACCACGAGTCTCCAAGGCGCGGGGAGAATTTCGTCACCAGGAAAATCAGCCTGGGCGTGGCGAAGATTAAGGAGGAGATTGACAACAAGCTATTCCTGGGAAACCTGGATGCCAAGAGGGATTGGGGTTTTGCAGGCGACTACGTTGAGGCAATGTGGCTGATGCTGCAGCAGAAGCAGCCTGACGACTACGTGATTGCGACCGGAGAGTCGCACAGTGTCCGGGAGTTTTGCGAAGCTGCATTTTCGCACCTAGGGATGGACTGGGAAAAGCATGTTGAATCAGACCAGGCTTACACTCGTCCTGCAGAAGTTGATATGCTGTGCGGGGACGCGTCCAAGGCGAGACAGAAACTCGGCTGGAAGCCCAAGGTAAATTTCAAGGAACTCGTAAAGATGATGGTGGATGCTGACCTTGCATTCGTCAAGGACAACTTCACCTACAAACACAGCGGCTTTAGGCTGAGCAAACGCTAAGGTGGGCAGATGGAAGTTAAAATAGGCGACTTTGTATTCACGCAAGAAGAGCGCGCGGCGATAATGGACCTAATTGCAAGAAATACCATTTCAGAAGGGCGCAAGTGCAGGGAATTCGAATCTACTTTCGCGGCCTTTATAGGCACAAGGCACTGCGCATCTGCAAATTCAGGCACAAGCGCGCTCATGCTCATATTGACCGCACTCAAATACCACTCGTATTGGGGAAAGCGGATTTCTGAGAACGGAAAGAAGGTTCTGACCACTCCACTCACATATATTGCAACGGCAAACTCAATTGCCACAACCGGATTCGAGCCTATATTCGCCGATATTGAACTCGATACATTTTCAATAGATCCTGAAAGGGCAAAGGAAATATCTGAAACAGAGGAAGGCACCTGCGGCATGATGCCCGTGCACCTCATGGGCTACCCTGCAGACATGGATGCGCTGAATTTGATAGCAAAAAAGCGCGGATGGTTCGTGATTGAGGATTCTGCAGAAGCCACTGGATCCGTTTACAAGGTAAACCGAACTGGCTCCTTGGGCACGGCAGGTGCATTCTCATTCTACATCGCTCACAACATACAGGTGGGCGAATTCGGAGCCCTGACCTCCAATGACGCCGAACTTGTGGAACGCGCACACAGACTCAAGGGAAACGGACGTGTTTGCTATTGTACCGTATCGCAAATCGAAAAGGGCGAATGCCCCCATCAGAACCTCGGTTTTCATCCTAGGTATCTCCACGACATGATAGGCTACAACTTCAAGCCCATGGAATACCAGGCAGCTGTGGGCATAGAGCAGCTCAAGAAAATCGACTGGATAATTTCGCGGAGGCATGAAAACGTGAGACTCTTGAACGACCTCCTTGCACCTGTTTCAGGAGACCTGAGGCTGCCAATTTACTCTGATGATGTGAGTTACCTTGGCTACCCGCTGCTGATCCAGAGCAAAACACTATCCAGGGACAAGATATGCATCGAGCTCTCCAAAGCAAAGATCGAGAACCGCCCAATATTCAATTCAATTCCAACCCAACAGCCAGCATACGCACACCTGAAGAAAAAATATATTGGCAAGCTGCCCAATGCCGAATTTGCCGGGAATAACGGCTTTTATGTTGGCTGCCACCAGTTCCTCAGGCAAGAACACATCGAACACGTGGCAAAAACCCTGATTGCCGCTGTTAAAAGTTGAATCAGGAAAGAAGTGATAGATAGGTTTTTTCAGTCTGAGCTGCTGCTTTTTTCCAGCTGAAATTTTTCAGGTGCGCTGCAGCCTTTTTCGCAAGGTTGATGCGGAGTTCGGAATTTTTCAAGAGCTTTCTTACTGCAGCAGCTATCTGCCCTGCGCTTCCTGGGTCGACTTTGAGGGCGCCGTCGCCAACTACTTCCGGAAGAGGCGGCACTTTCGAAGTCACCACCGGAGTGCCACATGCCATTGCCTCTGCAGGGGGCAGCCCCCAGCCTGTTGATGAGCATGGATAAACAAAAACGTCTGCAGAAGAGTAAAGCGAAGGCAGCTTTTCATCCTGCACAAAGTTCAGGAAAAGAACATTTTTTTCCAAGCCGAGCTTTTCCACCAATCCAAGCAATTGTTCGCGCCCGCCCTTCCACTGCGGGTTTCCTGCCTTGAGCAGGAATATGCGCGGGAATTCTTCCTTCAGCTTGCTTACCGCGGTTATCACCTTGTCTATGTTCTGCCGCGGGTCCTCTGAACCTAGCGAGAGGACCACGGGTGAGCCTTTTGCACCCCATTTCTCAGGCTGGCGCATCTTGCGGGAAAAGAATGTCGTGTCCATGCCGGGCTTGATGATGGCTATTCTGCTTGGCTCGATGCCAAGAAGGGCATGTATCTGTCCTGCAGAATAATCCGAAATCGTGATTATTTTTTTTGCTCTTCGAATTCCCGCAATATTCGCTTTGATGAAAAGTCTTGTTAGGAAAGGGAAATCGTTGTACCTCTCGATGAAGACAGTATCGTACACAGTAACTATCGATTTATTCATACCCGGAAGGAAAAGCAGGTAGGCGAGATACTGTGTGGTGAAGTGCTTGAGGTTTCCTCTCTTTGCCCTTAGCATTACCTCGAATGGGAAAATGGCCCTTCTCAAAATGGACATCATCCTGCTTTTTGGCTGTAGGTATTCTATCCTGTTTAGGCGCGCGCGCGGAAGCAGACGGTGGACCTCATCTTGGTAGCGCTTTATCCCGTAGACTGATTTGCTCGTAGGCCCGTTGATGTAGTCTACTGCATAGTTGCGGTTCAAGCTTTCCACCTACTTGTCGGGATACTCCTTTTTCCAATTTATCATCACGCTGTTTTTTTCTTTCGATTTCACCTCGTAGTAGATTGCTTCCTCAAAAAAAGAATAAATTCCGGCGCACACGGCAAAAATTGCACCACGCCGGCCATCAAAGATAAGACGGCGTCTTATCAAATGGTTGAGCACAAGAATAGGAGGGTAGAGGAACATCCTGCGAAGACCGTGTGAGCCAAAAATCATTGAGACCTTACTGTCCCGCTCACCTATGAGAATCCTGTTTTTCCCCTTCTTTGCGTACTCGGCCGGCATTCTGCAGAGATATTCGTCCATTTTCTGCACATATGCCGGAACGCTGGTGTAGGCGTAGTGAAAAAAAATGCTGGAGAGCCTTGCTGTCTTGCCTTCCACAACCGGCTTTTCGTGCGGCATCTCCTGCTCCCAGTGCACGCAGCCTTTCCTGAAGAGCCTGGGAAGCCAGGTGTTTATGGTGCTCCTGGTGGAAAAGCCATCGAAGAGGTAGTTTATCCTTTTTATGAGATAGACGTCTGTCTGGGGACTTTCAAGAACCTTCCTGATTTCGCGCTTCAGTCCTGGGGACAGCCGCTCATCCGCGTCAAGTACGAGCACCCAGCCCCCCTCATTTACCTTGGAAAGGGCCTTGTTGACATTCTGCTCAAAATAACGGTATTTTGAGGGGATGACAAGCGCGCCGTTCTTCCTGCATATTTCAGCCGTCCGGTCGGAGGAAGAGCAGTCGACAGCCACAATCTCATCAGCCACGCCGCGCACGTTTGCGAAGTACCCCGGCAGTTTTTCTGCTTCATTGTAGAAAACAGCCACCAAACTCAGTCTTTCCCCCATCGCGACACCTTTAACGCAAGTTGCTTTCATCAGAAATCTTTAATATGTTTGATACGGATTAGCACCAGTAGACCCGAACATCTTTTGACACAGAAAGGAATTTGCTTTTTNNAGGAAAAACTCAAAAAGGTAGCGGCAGCTTTGCCAGGAAAGGTCAGGAAGCTTGCAGACTATGCGCTGTTCAAGCTTGGCAAGAACGCCCAGCACATCACGCCCGCAGTGCAGGATGACAAATTTGAGAGGTGGGTTGCTTCTGTGGAAAAATTCCCGGTGTTATTCAGGGGCTGGCAGATGCAGAATTCTGATAAGGAAACAGTGGAGATTAATCTTGTTGTGAGTGAAGAATTTTTTGAGAACAGGGAGGGCAGGCTGGAAAGGCGCCTTTGCGGATTTTTCACCAACCTTCCTGAAAAGCGCTACAGGGACAGGCCTGAAATCATAGCTGAGATGTACGGCAGGCGCTGGGGGATCGAAACTGCGCATCGCTGCGAGGATGAGTTCAGGATAAAATCAACCTCTGTGAGCGGCATTGTGAGATACCTCTACTTTGTGGCCAGCATACTGGTTTACAATCTGTGGGTTTACCTCAACCTGCTGTTCTGCGAAAATGTTGCAGAATACAGGATAACCATCAAGAAGGACATTGTCAGGCTGCTGTCCAGCATGCTCTTTGGCAGATTTTTGATATGAGCGCCTTGCACAGGTGCGGGTTGGTTAGAGGAAACCCTGCGCAGATGTCCATTTTTGACTGTTTTTGGCTGCCTGCAGAAGCTGGAGGGCAGCACTGGAGCGCTGCCCTGAACAGAAAAAAAGCGGCAAAAGAGAGAATTTTTGGGCTTTTCAGGTGCCGCTTTTATTTACTTTCGGATCTACTGTAGCACTCCATGGAATCCGACTTCCGCAAGCCCCTATTCAAACTTATAAAGCACGTTTGCGGGAAAAAGCAAAGCGCATGCGCGGTCGTAATGCCTTCCGCCGATTCTGTCGAGCTTTTGGAGGCGCACCTGAAAAAGCTTTGCAGCCAGACCACCTCCGATTTTGATGTCGTCATCGTAGGGAAGCCGCCTATAAAAGTCCCGCAAAGGCTCAATGTACTGGTCTTCAGGGAGCTGCATGCCCTAGGCTCTTCGGGAGGTTTTGGCGTCGGGCAGGCGCTTGCATATTCACTTGGCTATGACTACGTGATAAACGCCGATGCTGACTGCTTGCCTGTCTCTGCCAATCTCATTGAGCGGCTGGTGGAATGCGCAAGGGACGAAGGCATCGCCATCTTCCCCCAGAACATTGAATATGGTGGCGGCGAAGAGAGGGGGTGCAGCAACCAGTATGGCATAGTGAACAGGAACTTCCTTGAAAAGGTGGGCTTCCTGCAATTCACCCTCTACCGAGGCTCTGAAGATTATGACATGTACGAACGGCTGAAGATGGAAGGCCTTTCCAGGGCCGAGATGACTCTTTTCATCCGCCACAAAACAGAGAATCTGAATTACATCCCGCTGCTTCTGAACAGGAACAACAAGTACATCTACTACAAAAGGAGCTTCGTGGCTGCAAACATACTGCTTGCGCATTACGCTTTCAGCAAGTTCCGACTGCTGCGCGGATTGGGGTATTTCCTCAAGGCGCTTGCCGAGGCAGTCAAGACCCAGCTTTTCTACTCACAGTATCCCGAGATAACGCGTGCTGTTTATGACGCGCTTCTGGCAAAGCAAGACTCGGTATTTGTGGCAAGGACAAGCCAGATAAAGACAATCGTGCAGGAAAATGGGATGCCGCGGGCAGTGCTGGCAATTGATGGCGAGGGCGGGGCTGCAGGCAGGAGCGCTGTTTTTTTCGCCCAAAAAAAGGAGCCGCTTGCTGCGTTGCGCCTTGCCTGGCAGCTTGTTTCGCTTAACTTCAAAAGCTGCGACTTTTTATGCCCCAGCAGGGCATTCATGATGGAGTACGAGCGAATGGTGCCAATACTGCTCTGGATTAAGCCGGTGAAATATACTGACGGCTGCATATACACTTCGGGAATGGGCAGGCTGGCAGTCATTGCCAATATTGCAAAGACTGCACTCTTAATTCCGGCATTTGCGGTGGTATTAGCGGTAAGCATTGCCTCTGTGAGCGGCAGGCGCCACCCAATAACCCTTTCTAACCTTGCGGAAAATCTGGATGAATTCATAGGTTATGTGATGAAACTTGATGCTGAGGGAAGGAAACTCCGCGGAAGGCTGTGATATGTCTAAAACGCTTTCGATTTGCATACCGACATTCAACCGGATGGAAAAACTGGACAGGGTGCTTTCTCTGCTCGCGGACGAACTGAAGGGAATGAAAGGGAAGGCAGAGGTATGCGTTTCTGACAATGCTTCCGAGGACGGCACCCAGGAAGTTTTGAGAAAATGGGCTGGCAGGCTGCCTCTTGAAAGCAGCAGGAACGATGAGAACCTCGGCTATGATGTAAACCTCCTCAAGTCGCTGCAGCTTGCAGGCGCGCATTTTGCCTGGTTTCTGAGCGACGATGATGAGCTGGTGCCTGGCGCGGTAAAGCGGATTGTGCTTGATTTGGAGAAGAACAGGGGAACCGGATTTGGGGCGGCATTTTTCAATATAGAAGACAGAAACGGCATTCCCATGATCAAACTTGGCTTCAAGGATTTTTCAGTCTTTGGACTCAAGAGGAGCGGGCTCGGTCTGGACATAAATTCCATCAGCACGGTGATAGTGGACAGGGAAAAGGCGATGCAGGTAATAAAGGAAGACGTCAGAATTGACGGGTGCAGCCTGTACAAGAAGAAGCTTGGGGGCTATGTGTTCGACATTTACTTCCAGACATATCTCTTTCTTGAATGCGCTGCGAAGGCTGGAAGATTTGCGGTAGCACCATACTGCGGCATCAGAACAAGGGGCGAATCCAGGCAGATTACCTATGAGAACAAGATGCACCGCGACCTGATTGGCCTTAAGTACAGGTATGATTTTAAGAAGTACTACGGCTGGTTCAATCCGGGCCCGCCCAGGTACAATATCGGCTCCTACTTCATATGGTCCTTGATAGTCAATGAAAGGCCAGACCTGCGCAGGGCATTTGAGGCTGCCTGCCGCCTTTTCGCTTATCTTCTGAAAAGGGACGGGTATTGGTGGCAGGCAGCACTAGTCAGCATGCTTTACAAGCTCGAGAGAATCGGACCTCTTGCACCGCCATTTGGAGCCATGGAGCGCCTAGTGTTCAAGAGGCTGCTTGGCAAAACCAAGCTGATAAAAAACGTGCAGGATCAGGACTCTGCCCAGAAGAAAAATCTCGAGCTTTTGGTTTCTGTGGTGGAAAAGTTGGATGACGCGCGTTGAGGGCGAAATGCAGGTGTCTTGATGCAGGAATACGAAAAAATCCTCCGCAAGATGGTTGAGCGCAGGTCGGGCATGAAGAAAAATGACGCCGCCGTCCTTATACCTAGCGTGAACCAGGGCCAAGTGATGGCTGAGCACCTGCGAAGGCTTGCTAGGCAGACCACCGCCAAGTTCGACGTGCTGGTGCTCGGGGACTACAGCGGCCCGGTCCCAAAGGAGCTGAACTTGATATTGTACCGCGAAAAATACCCGCTTGGCTCCTCAGGGGGCTTTGGAATCGGGCAACTGCTTGCCTATTCGCTCGGCTACAGGCACGTCATCAGCACGGACACGGACTACCTTCTGGTCTCAAGAGACGCCATAGAGAGACTTGTCGCATCTGCTGAGAGACAGAAAAAGGCAGTCTTCCCCATTCCGCGGCTGGCTGACGGGAGGGAAGACAGGCATCTTACCACCATGAACCGCTATGCCCTGGTGCCGCGCGAGGTGATGGAAAGCGTTGGGTTCGAGTATGTGCCGTTCTTCAAAGGCGGAGAGGATCGCGATTACCACGACCGGCTGGAGGATGCACGGGCGGTGGCATACGAGGGTCCGATCAGTATCGAGGAGGCAACTTTGCACAAGCCAACCTCGTGGTTTGACATTTCAGTTGAGGGCACAAAGCACATCTATTATTTCCGGTCGAAGTTTTCCTGCTATGCGCTTTCGATTTACTCCTCCCTTGCGCATGGCAAGCTTTCTAGGGCTGCCGGCTTTTTCGCGATACTCTGCTACATGTCCTGCTATTTTTTTGCCATTTCTTTCCTGAGGATGAACTCGATGTTGGGAATTATGCTCGACGGCATCAGCCTCAACCTCGCAGCCCGCTACGGCAAATCGATGGTATTCGAGATACCCCGACTTGAGAAAACCAAGGGGATGGTACCGATAAGGCTCGACGCAGGAAGTAAAGCTGGCGCAGTAGGAAACATTTATCCTGAAAGGGACCATGCTGGAAAAGTAGGAATTGGCGCAGTGAGAGTAATGCCAGACAAGCTGCAGCTGGCTCTTGCATTCCTTTCTATAATATCGAAAAGGGGGGATTATTTTGCGCCTAGCAAAAAGTTCGTCTCGAACTATTACAGCCTGCTTCTGCCCATGCTGGTCTTCAAGCCGGTGAAATACCTTGATGACAGGCTCTACGGCTGGAAGCCGAGTGCACTCTATCCGCTCGAGATACTCGCAGCGCTACCGCCCTTTTTCCTGTTGGCGATGCTTTCGCTGCTCTTTGGCATGTTCAGGATGCTGATTTTGGGGGACTACCCACCAATGCCGCAAAACGTTGGCAGGATGCTCCTGAATTTCCATCGCGCCGCCTCCAAGTCGGGACGCAATGTACGTGTTTAGGTTCTGAGAGCGGCCAGTAATTCTTCTCTTGAGTTTCTGCCCTGCGCGTGCCATGTTGCACACATTGAGGAAAGCGTTGTCTGAGTGTCTGCCCCTTTCTGACACCTCAATGTTCCGATTATCTTACGTATGACTATCAGTTCACGCAATGCCTGCTCCGCCCTGTTGTTTGTTGGCTCAACGCCGGGGTGCAACACAAATGTCAGCCAGTGCGGCATGCCATTCTCAAGATAGGTGCTGAATTTTTTGAGTTGAGGGTGGGCTTTTGCCGCATCCAAAAGAATTCCAAGTTCCTCCATGCCCCACTGGAAAATTGCCCGTCTTCCTGCCTGAGAAGACGACAACGCCAGCTTTGTCTTCAAGTCGTGGAATGTCTTGCGTAAACCTAGGAGCAACGGCTTGAAAATTGCAAATTCTTTGGCTACCTCTTCAAGTTCCCTGATGAGGTGCGCCCAGCAGCGTTGCAACAACCCCCTGTTCTGGTATGCAGAAAAACCGTCGGCAACAATAATCCCTCCAAAGTCTTTTCCAAGAATTTCATCCACCACGCTGCCCGACCTGGTTCTTCTCATGACAAAGAGGATACCGCTGTCGGTTGCAAAAACCCACAGCCACCAATCCTCTCCATCAATTCTGAATGTTGTTTCATCACAATGGACTGATTTTGCCAACCTTATCCGGGTCTTCAGCTTCTCATATTCCGGCGCAACTGCGGTAGCAACCTTGCCTTCTATTTCAAGGAGAGTTGCGGGAGATATGCTGACTCCGTATTTCCTGGAAAGTGCTGCGCGTATTTTCCTGAATGGGAGCCTGTCCTCAACTTTCATTTCTGCGATCTCCGTCTGCAATTGAGGGCCAAACCTCCCAGCCTTTGGAAGGTCGGGATGGGAAGCTGCAATGTGCCTGCCGCACTTGCAGTTGTAGTGGGCTATCCTAAACTGGATGATTCTGAGCGGCGCAGGCGCTGGAATTTCTTCAATCGTTTTTGTCTCAAAAAAATCGGGTTCTCCAAGTGCCCGGTGACAGTCAGGGCACTTTTCTTCTGTCGCATCTATGCTCTCAGTTGGTTCTGGGGTTTCCCTTGTGGAGCCTTCATGCCCTGGTGGTCTGCCGCGCTTCTTTTCCTCTTCCTCGTCAGTATCATCCTCTTTCTGCTCCTTGAACCTCTGCTTTGATGGCGGCGTGTGTGCATTTTCATAGGCTGCAAGACGATGCTTGAGCTGCTCTATTTCTCTGTGAGCTGCCAGCAGCTGCTTTTTGAGTTCCAGCACCTCTTCCTCGTGCTGCTTGCGCATCTGGTGCATCTCATGCCTAAGCTGCGCTATCTGGTGCAGATATTCTTCTTCGCCCATTCTGTCGCCAAGACGTAATTCTCAGGAAAAATTTATGCTTGCTTCGGTGTTTCGAGGTGAGCTAAACACGTACGACGCAATGTTCATTTAAATAGGCTGGAGGAGCTAATAGGGATTTGATGTGATAGCATGACCGGCAAAAAAATCATCCTTGAGTGCGAGCGCGAAGTCGCAGTCGAATCGCCTGACCATTTGATGCCCTGGGGCACAAGGCGCGACAGCTCGAGAAACCATCGCTTCAACGAAAAGCTGTACAAAATCTATGGGAAGGAGTTTCCCTCCGTGCTGGACCTTGGCTGCTCGGGCGGGGGCTTTGTCAGAGACTGCCACGATGACGGCTGCCTAGCAGTCGGGCTGGAGGGCAGCGATTTTTCCAAAAAGCACAGGAGAGCCGAGTGGGCTTCAATACCAGACAACCTTTTCACCTGCGACATCACCAGAAGATTCCAGCTGTATATTGAGGGAGAGAGAAGGAAACGACCCATCAAATTCGATGTGATAACTTCCTGGGAGGTGATGGAGCACATCGCTGAAGAGAACCTGCCCGCCCTTTTTGACAATGCAGCACGGCACCTTGCCAAGGGCGGCATGTGGATAATGAGCATAGCGAACTCAAGCGACGTGGTCAGCGGAGTCGAGCTCCACCAGACCATCCGCAGCAAGGCATGGTGGGTAGGAAGGCTGACTGGACACGGATTCATCCATGCGCCGGAAATGGAGGGGTACTTCTGCTCGCAGTACGTAAGGGGAAAATTCGACAATGACACCACTTTCCATGTGATTGTGACAAACGACAGAGCCAGGCTTCCGCCCATTCCCAGCCAGAGCATCTTCACCGTTGCCTCTGACTACTGGGTAGGCTCCAGGCCGCAGCAGCTGCTCCGAAGGTTCACATACGGCTGGTAGGCGACCGCAGAGCAGCGGAAACTTTAATATTAGGAAAGGTCGTATTTTGACGCGAAGGCACAGCTGTGGGAGTGGCTGGAGCGGAAGGCTCGAAGAAATGGAAAACATGAAGGTAGTCATACTGTGCGGTGGCGAGGGCACGCGCCTGCGCGAGGAAACCGAATACAAGCCAAAGCCAATGGTCACAGTGGGGGGCCTCCCGATACTTTGGCACATAATGAAAATATACTCGCACTTCGGCTTCAACGAGTTCGTGCTCTGCCTTGGCTACAGGGGGGAAATGATAAAGCAGTTTTTCCTCAGCCGCGAGCTTATGAGCAACGACATAACCATCAGGCTGAATGACCGGGAACACGACATTGTGCACCGCGAGAAGGATGATGACGACTGGACGATAACATTCGCAGAGACCGGTCTCAAGTCGCAAACCGGCTCGCGCATCAAGCGGATAGAGAAGTACATCGGCTCGGACAATTTCCTGGCGACTTACGGTGATGCCGTGTCCAACATCGACATAAAAGACGAGATTGCATTCCATCGGAAGAAGGGCGCGCTTGCTACCCTTGCAGGGGTGCATCCACACTCCAAGTTCGGGCTGGTGTCTGCCGAAAAGAACGGCATGGTGGAAAAATTCGTGGAAAAGCCGGTGCTTTATGATTATGTGAATGGTGGATTTTACGTATTCAGGAGGGACATATTTGACTATCTGGATGCGGACGAATCCTGCGTCCTTGAGACGGGCCCTTTCACTGCACTTTCTGAAAAGAGGCAGCTTGCGATGTACAGGCACGAAGGCTTCTGGCATTCGATGGACACCTACAAGGATTACCTTGAGCTGAACAAGATGTGTGACGAAGAAAAGACCCCGTGGAAAATGTGGAAATAAAAAAAGTGGTGTGGTGCTTATGGACTGGAACGGAAAGAGCGTCCTTGTGACCGGGGCTACCGGGCTTTTGGGGGCGCATGTCGCGAAAAAGCTTGCCCAGCAGGGAGCTGAAGTCGTGGCAATTGTCAGGGACGACGTGCCTAAAGCCTATTTTTACTCCGAGGGGCTTGACAGGAAAGTCTCTTCTGTCCGCGGCGGCCTGGAAGACTACTCCCTGGTCGAGAGGGCGATGAACGAGTATGAGACTGAAGTCTGCCTGCACCTTGGGGCACAGGCCATCGTCACAACCGCCAACCGTTCCCCCCTTTCAACTTTTGAGGCGAACATAAAGGGTACCTGGAACGTCCTGGAGGCGGCAAGGAACAGCAACCTGCTGAAATCCCTGGTGGTGGCTTCCACGGACAAGGCATACGGGACTGGCAGCAATTTGCCATACCGGGAAACCGACCGGCTGGCAGCCAGCCACCCTTACGACGTTTCCAAAGCCTGCGCGGACATGCTGTGCTCAGCGTATTTTCACACCTATGACCTGCCCGTCGGGGTGACCCGGTGCGGCAACATATTCGGAGAGGGCGACCTGAACTTCAGCCGCATTGTTCCGGGAACAACACGCTCCATAATCATGGGGCAGCGGCCAGTGATAAGAAGCGATGGCAAGATGGTCAGAGACTATATCTACGTTGATGACGTTGTGGATGCCAACCTTGCCCTTGCGCAGGCAGTGCTTGAGGGAAAGTGTAGGGGAGATGCTTTCAATTTCAGCTATGAGCAGCCTAAAAGCGTGCTTGAATTGGTGGACTGCATACGGAAGGCCATGAAGTCCAGTCTTGAGCCAATAGTCCTCAATCAGGCTTCGAACGAAATCAGGGAGCAGTACCTTTCCTGCAGGAAAGCGAGGGAGAAGCTCGGCTGGAAGCCAAAGATTGATTTCGATGGCGGCCTGAAGAGAACCATCGGATGGTACGAGGGCTGTCTTAAGAAAGCCCGAGGGCGATTCCCATAAAAATACTGATCCTTGGGGCAACCGGCGTGGTAGGGCACCATTTCACGATGGAACTTGCAAAACGCCACCGCATCGTCACTGCTTCCAAAAGCTCAGGCACAACAGACTACCGCATAGACGCTTCCAGGGCTGCCGAGCTTGAAATGGCGGTAAGGGGCTGCAGGCCCGAACTGGTGGTAAACGCCGTCAAGCCCCCGCTTTCGACTGACGGGATGGAAAAGTACAGGGAAGCCGCGTATGCCCTCAATGCCGCCCTTCCGGAAAGGCTGGCTGCGCTTGGGAAGAAATACGGCTTCACGCTCGTCCAGATAAGCACGGATTGGGTCTACCCAGGGGAAAGGGGCGAAATCTACTCCGAGCAATCTTTAACTTATCCGAAGAACTATTATGCGCACACCAAAATGCTGGGGGAAGAGAGGGCGTGGCACATCAGCGGAGGCAAGTGCCTGGTGCTGAGGACTGAGGGGGTTTTTGGCTATGACAATAGGGGTTCCAACATCTTCCTGAGACTGAAAAATGCGAAGAAGGCAGGGAAGCCCGTCTTCGCCGCAAGCGATCAGTACTCCCAGCCCATTTACGGAGGCGAACTTGCTAGGCTTGCGTCAAGGCTCCTCGAGAAGGGCAAGACAGGGATTTTCAATGCTGTCGGGCGAGATTACCTGAGCAGGCTGGAGTTTGTGAGGGCAGCCTGCAGGCGCTTCGCATTCGAGGCCAGGGTGGCGCCCTATTCGGCAGTCAGCCGCGGGCTGCGGATTCCCCAGTATCTTAAAGTGGATGTGCGAAAAGTAGAGAGGATCGCAGGCCGAATAAGACCGCTTGGCAGACAATTCGACGAGCTGGAACACGAGTGGTTGGAATGGGAATCATAAAAATCGAGAAGCTTCCTCTGGAAGGAAGCCTACTGCTGCATTCTTTCAGGATCAGTGACAGCCGAGGCGAATTCGTAAAGCAGGCTGACGCCGCGCTGCTCGAGGAACTCAGCTTTTCCATTAGGGATGTGTTCTATTCTGCCAGCAGGAAAAACGTGGTTCGAGGGCTCCATTACCAGCTGCCTCATCCGCAGACGAAGATGGTTTTTTGCCCGAAAGGAGCCATATTCGATGTAATGGTCGACCTCAGGAGAAACTCGGAAACTTACGGAAAATGGCATGGTGAGGTGCTTTCTGAAAAAAACAGCCGCGCTGCATATGTTCCAAAAGGCTTTGCACACGGCTTTGCCTCCCTGGAGGAAGGCTCAATAACTGTGTACTTGGCTGACGAGAAGTACGAGCCGGAGAATGACACGGGCTTGCGCTACGACGACGCTGATGTCGGAATTGGATGGAAAATTCGGAAGGGCACTGAAGTCGTTTCCAAGCGTGACCGGGCGTTCCCATTCCTGAAAAATGCAGAGATATACGATTAAGGCGGGCATTATGGCAAGCGAAGCTGAAAAGCTGAGGAAGCTGATATTGAAAAAGACTGCCGAATTTCAGAGAGCGAGAGCAAAGACTGTAGTGGAGTTTGACCGGAACACCCCGAGGGTGGAGGTTTCCGGAAGGGTTTTTGATGAACATGACGTTGCCGCCCTTGTTGACGCGTCGCTGGAGTTCTGGCTGACAGCAGGAAGGTTCGCGGACAGATTTGAAAGCGAGCTTGCTGACCTGTTCGGGCTCAGGCACGCCATGATGGTGAACTCTGGCTCCTCGGCCAACCTCGTGGCCCTTTCAGCGCTCACCAGCAGGTTCCTTGGGGAAAGAAGGCTTCGGAGGGGGGACGAGGTGATAACCTCAGCCGTGTCTTTCCCGACCACGGTTAATCCGATATTCCAGAATGGGCTGGTGGCTGTGTTCGTGGATGCGGAACTCGACACTTACAATGTGGACCTGCTCAAAATCGAGGAGGCGATAACCAGCAGGACAAAGGCTGTCATGGTCGCCCACATGCTCGGCAACCCGTTTGATGCAGCAAGGCTTTCGGAGATATGCCGCAAACACGGGCTGTTCCTGATTGAGGACTGCTGCGATGCATTGGGGGCGAAGACGGGTGGAAAGATGGCTGGGACTTTCGGTGATTTTGCCACCCTGAGCTTTTACCCGGCTCACCACATAACAACCGGAGAAGGGGGGGCTGTGCTGACCGACAACCCGGTGCTGAAGCGCGCGGCAGAATCCATGCGCGACTGGGGCAGGGATTGCTGGTGCAAGCCTGGCTGTGACAACACTTGTGGAAAGAGGTTCGGGTGGAAGATGGGAGGGCTGCCGAGCGGCTATGACCACAAATACATTTACTCGAATATAGGCTACAACCTCAAGGCAACGGACATGCAGGCGGCATTGGGCTCATCGCAGCTGAAAAAACTGGAGAAATTCGTGGCTGCAAGAAAGGAGAATTTCGACTTTTACCTGGAGTTCTTCAGGAAGCATGCGGAACACTTCGTGCTGCCCAGGGCTTATCCCGGGGCTGAGCCAAGCCCGTTCGGCTACCTGATAAATATCCGTCAGGGCGCACCTTTCGAAAGGAATGATATGGCTGCTTACCTGGAGGGAAGGGGCATTGCGACCAGGATGCTTTTTGGCGGCAACATAGTCAGGCAGCCGGCATATAATGGGGAAAACTTTCGTGTTGTCGGCACCTTGGAAAACGCGGACAGGCTGATGAACAACACCTTCTGGATAGGGGTCTATCCTGCAATCACCGGCGAGATGAGGGAGTATGTGGCTGGCGTGATTGAAGAATTTTTATCAAAATATTGAAAAAATCATTTTGGAAGGACGCTGTCCTTGTTTTTCCGGAACCACTCGATTGTCTTTTCTAGCCCGTCTTCAAGTGAAGTCATCTTCGTTTCTGGAAGGAGCCTGCGCATTTTTGCCGCATCCAGGAACTTGGACTTGGCACCAACGTATTTGCTGGTGTCGAATTTGATTTTTGAAAAGTCGTAGCCCACCTTGCTGCATATCATCTTGGCAAATTCCCGGATAGAGTGCTCCTCGCCTGCGCCTATGTTCACAAGCGTGTTTTCCGCCTTTTCATCGAGCAAAACCAATGCTTCCACAAAATCATCCACGTAAACCAGCTCGCGCTTCTGGTAGCCGTCGCCCCAAAGCACCACAGACTCGCCGTAGAGCTTGCCGCGCATTATCTTGCGGATGAGGTCAAATATGAAGTGCATCTGCCTGCCGTCAGTATGGTAGCCTGGTCCGTAAAGGGTGGAGGGCACCAGGCAGAGGTATTTCAACCCAAACTGCCTGTTAAGGGCACGCACCCCCTGGTAGAGCATGCGCTTGGTCATCGCATATGTATAGAGGCTATCGATCGGCTCACCTGCCATGTAGTTTTCCTCCTTCAGGGGAAGCGACGGGTCGTAGGAGCAGCTTGAGCCCATGAAAATGAGCTTTGCCTGGGGCTGGTGTTTCTTCCAGTAGTTGAGGACGTTGGTGTTGATCTGCTGGTTGATTATCCACTGCTCCCCAGCATGATAGAGGCAGAAGTCGCCTGCCTGCGTCCAAGCGGCAAGATGGTAAATCTGGTCGAACTTGCCCTTTTCAGAAGAGAGGAACTTTTCGAGCGCGCCTTGCCTTGTAAGGTCGCATTTTTTTGATTCGGTTTTTACAACTTTATGCCCAGCAGCCTCCAGCTTAGGCATTAGATGACTACCCAGGAAACCCGATGCGCCGGTCACAAGTATTCTCATCTTTCCCATATCAGATCTCCTTTGGGTCCACTGGGAAATAAAATTCCACGCCCTTTTCGATGAGCTGCCTGTTGTTTTCCAAAATCTCCTTCTTGAAGTTCCAGGCCAGCACATAGTAGATGTCCGGAGGTTCACGAATTTCGCTCTCAAGTACCACTGGGATGTGCATTCCTGGGGAATACAGCCCTTTGCGCATGGGATTTTTTTCCACCAGGCAGCTTATGTAATCA
>DUFS01000038.1 GCA_013331805.1 Microcaldota archaeon
GCCACCGGTCGCCAAACCAAGCTGGCGCTATGGTTTCACGTCTGAACAGAATAAGCTTATCCCGTAAAATCAGCGCCAGTTATGCACCAACGCATTTGTAACTTTATCGGCGTAGTTACTTCTTTTTCCCCGAAATGAACAGGTGGTCCAGATCATAGGGGGAAAGCTCGATTTCCTGTTTCACATCTATTTCGCTCCCCACTCTTGCCACGAACTCATCGAATACTTTTTTCGGCTGCCTGGTGACGTCGATGCTTTGCGACTTTATGGCTATCATGCCCCATCCGCCATTTTTCAGGAAAGCTGAGCTGTTCCTGATGAATATTTCGTCCTGGTCTGGCTGCGCCACGTCCTGGTAAATCACGTCAACTTTTCCAATGCCTTCGGAATATTCCTGCGGCAAGCGGGCATCGCCCATTATGGGAAGCATGTTCTGCCTTTTTTCGCAAACCGAAATTAGGTCGCGCGCCGAGCGCTGGGCAAATTCCACGCAGTACACCGCGCCTGATTCGCCCACTATGTCGGAAACGTGCGAGGCAGTGGTGCCGCTTGCAGCGCCGAGGTAGAGAACCGAGGCGCCTGGCTTGATGGGCATTTCCTTGAGCCCCTTGTGCAATGCCGCAGCAAGCTTGCTTCTGTATAGGTCCCAGAGGCGGTATTCGGCTTCCCCTTCCTGCACCAGCTTTTCGCCGTAAACCCGGAAGCCCAAGGCGAGATTTCTGGTGGCGAGCCTGCCGCCCACTAGGAAAACTCCTGGGAATTTTTCCTCTGCCATTTTTTCATCCTTGGAAAACAAAAGCGGGCCCGGTGGGATTTGTTCCCTCATATTCCCTTTCTTTTGGGGGTGAAACCCTCAGACCCTTTTCTTTTGGGAAAGAAAAGGGGATATGGGTTTGAACCCACGGCTTTCTGGTTTCTTCTCAGCGGTCTATTCTACGCACAATTGCATAGGAGTAAAAGCCAGACACTCTAGGCCAAGCTGAGTTACGGGCCCGCTAGTCGTTTGTTGGTGTTTCAGAAGCTTTTAATACTTGAGGGGGGTTAGAACACCTATCTTTTTCGCGATGTGGGGTGGCTCTTATGAAAAACATAATGTGGTTCTCTGAGATTAGGAAGACCAACCTTGCCGAAGTCGGGGGCAAGGGCGCGAACCTGGGCGAGATGGCCTCGGTGAACCTGCCCGTCCCAACCGGGTTTGTGGTCACTGCAGGCGCCTATTTCCTTTTTATCAACCACAACCGCATTGGGGAAGTAATCAAGGAAATGACCTCGGATTTGGACGTGGAGAACACCGACCGGCTTGCCAAAGCCTCGGACATGGTAAGGAGCCGGATACTGGGGGGCGAAATACCCCCCGCCCTTCGCCAGGAAATCCTAAATTCTTACAGGAACATGATCAAGGACGGGCGCGAGCCTTACGTTGCCGTGCGAAGCTCAGCAACAGCAGAGGACCTGCCGGAGGCGTCCTTT
The DNA here is from genome assembly GCA_013331805.1 of Microcaldota archaeon. Classification (GTDB taxonomy): domain Archaea; phylum Micrarchaeota; class Micrarchaeia; order Anstonellales; family Anstonellaceae; genus UBA10161; species UBA10161 sp10161u. The sequence continues at coordinate 1,471 of DUFS01000038.1, forward strand.
GCAGGCCAGCAATCCACCTATCTGAACATAAAGGGCGCGGAGAACTGCGTGCAGTCTGTGAAGGAGTGCTGGGCGTCGCTTTTCGAGCCGCGGTCGATTTACTACAGGGCGACCAACAGGTTCGACCACCTGAAGGTCGGGCTTGCTGCCGTTGTGCAGGTCATGGTGCAGTCCGAAAAGGCGGGCGTGCTGTTCACGGTCGACCCCATGAGCCAGGACAGGAACAAGATAGCAATCGAAGGGGCATACGGGCTTGGCGAAATAGTAGTCTCAGGCTCGGTCACGCCGGACAGGTACGTTGTGGACAAGAACTCATTGCAGATCGAGGTAAAGGACATTGCCAAGCAGACCTGGATGATTGCGAAGGTGAACGACCAGAACGTGCACGCAAACATAAAGGAGGAAATGCAGTCCAGGCAGAAGCTGACGGACCAGCAGATAATCGAGCTTGCCAAGCTGGGCAAGAGGATCGAGCAGCACTACGGAAAGCCACAGGACATAGAGTGGGCGGTTGCCGAGGGGAAGGTGTACATCGTGCAGTCGCGGCCCATTACGACCCTGAAGGGGGAATCCGCAGTGCTTGAGGGCATCCCGGCAATCGGGGAAAAGGAAAGGCCCCCCACGTTCGCAACAGCTATGGCTTCTGTCCCGAAAGTCGCAGGCGCGGCTATAACGCAGGCGGCGGTCGCTGTTGCGCAGGCCGTTCCAGCGCAGAAAAAAACCGAGGAAAGGAGAGGTGACAGTGTGCCAGGTGAACCAACTGCTGAAAAGATCATTTTGCGCGGCCTGGGCGCTGCCCCGGGAATAGGAAAGGGCAAGGTGAAGATACTGGCAGGGCCCAAGGAAATCGGGAGGATGGAAAAGGGCGAGGTGCTTGTCACTGACATGACCACCCCTGACTTTGTCCCTGCCATGAAGAAAGCTGCCGCAATAGTCACCAATTCAGGGGGGATGACTTGCTTCGATGGTGCAACAATGATTCTGACTGCCGAAGGCTTCAAAACGATAGCCCAGGTTTGTGAGATGCAAAAGGAAGGCAGAGAGATACAGGTGCTTTCGCTGAATGAAAAGACTCTCAAGGCCGAATGGAAGAGTGTCCGGAACTCCTTCACAAGGAAAGCAAAGGCAATACGCATTAAGGTTTCCCAGACTGGGCGCTCGGAACAAAATTCACTTGTGCTGACCCCTGACCATAAGATATTGACATTCGATAAGAGAAATCTTGTGGAAAAGAAAATTGCGGATGTGCTCTCGGAAGGCGATGCGCTTTGCGCGGTGGAACGCATTCCTGCTGCTGCATCGGAGCCGGTTCAACAAGGCCGGCTGCCCTACCTTGCCGGGGCGATATTCACAGACGGCTATTACAGGCACGACAGCAGGCATGGCTATGTGACCTTCACCCAGAAGCAGACTCCGCAGAAAGAGGCGTTCATTGAAGAAGTTAGTGAAAGCTTCGAGGAAATCTTTGGCTATGGTCTTGACCATACCAGGATCAAGACTTCCAATGGCCTGCTGTCGCGAACTGGAGAGAGAGTGGTAGGGACCGCGACAGATTTCATGTCGTTCCACAAGGCTCCTGCTGCCGGATTTGCAGAACTCGAGAAGAATATGACTTCTTGGGTTATTGGGATGGACGAACAATCCCTGCTTGGCTTTTTGGCAGGTGTTGCTGACGGAGATGGCTCGCTTAACGCAAGCGGCAATCGCCTTCACATTTACGCCAGCAACGAGAACCTGGCACAGGCAGTGGTGCTGTCTTGCTTGAGGCTTGGCATAATGCCTCAGCTTAGCATCCAGCGTGGCTCGTGCTATAACATACAGATTCTTGAAAAACTTCAGGAAATTCTTTCCAGAACAAAGCGGTTGCGGATGAGGAATGGGAAAAAGCACCTTGGCGTCAAATTATTTTCTGCCCGCCAGCTTCTTGGGGACATAATTGGCGAGGTGAATTACAAGGGGCGCATCCGGCCATATGTGGGCAAAAACCTTCTGCTTGACGGCCGAAAGCTTCTGTCAAATGTCATTCCAATGGCAAACGTGGAGGATAGGGAGAAACTTGAGCTGATTGCAAATTCCGACCTGAGAATGTTGCGGGCGGTAATGGACGCTGAAGTGGGTGAAATTGACGTTTACAACATAGAGGTGGAAGATACCCACAATTATGTCGTTTTCACCGAAATGTATACGCCCATATTGGTAAGAAATTGCCATGCCGCAATAGTGAGCCGCGAGATGGGGATACCCTGCATAGTGGGCACGAAAAACGGAACGGCCGCGCTCCGCGAGGGGCAGTTCATCACAGTGGATGCCAGCAGGGGCATTGTCTACGACGGCGACATGTCGCTTGGCGGCGAGAAGAAGGATGAGGCCGGCGCGCCGGGCACGGCTGCACCCATGAGCAGCTTTTCAATAGTCCCCACGGGCACCAAGATTTACGTTAATCTGGCCGAAGTGGACCTTGCGGACAAGGTTTCCAGGCTGCCATGCGACGGCGTGGGGCTTCTCCGCGCAGAATTCATGATAGGGGACATTGGCGAGCACCCCAAGAAAATACTGAAAGAGGGCAGGGGCCAGGAATTCACTGACAAGCTTGCGGAAAAGCTGCGAGTTTTCGCATCGGCTTTCCATCCCCGCCCTGTTGTGTACAGGGCAACGGACTTCAAGACAAACGAGTACCGGAACCTTCGCGGCGGCGAGGAGTACGAGCCCCAGGAGGCCAACCCCATGATGGGCTGGCGAGGGTGCGGAAGGTACATCACCGAGCCGGAAGTGTTTTCGCTTGAGCTCAATGCGATAAAGAAGGTGCGCGAGGAATACGGCATGAAGAATTTGTGGCTGATGCTCCCGTTTGTCCGAAGAATTGGTGAAATCCGGGCAATCCGTGAAATGCTCAAGGAGCACGGGCTTCACCGAACGCTGGACTTCAAGCTTTGGATAATGGTGGAAGTGCCCTCTACGGTTTTCCTGATCGACCAGTTCTGCCAGGAGGGAATTGACGGCGTGTCAATCGGCTCCAACGACCTGACGCAGCTCATACTGGGCATAGACAGGGACAACGCCACGCTTGCCGAGGGCTTTGACGAGCGCAACCAGGCAGTGCTGCGGGCAATAGAGCGCGTGGTAAAGGTGTGCGCAGAGTACAATGTGACCTGCTCGATCTGCGGCCAGGCGCCCTCGGTCTACCCGGACTTTGCCGAAAAGCTCGTCGAATTCGGGATAACCAGCATGTCGGTGAACCCGGACGCAGTGGAGCGCACCAGGCGCGTTGTCGCATCGGCTGAGATGAAGGTGCTTCTCAAGCGGCTCGCAAAGCTCACTGCGGATAAGCCGCATGACGGAAGGAACGAGCTTGCGGATTAGGTGCGCGCCATGGGACTTTTCCAAGCGGCTATTGCAATAGCATTGCTTTTGCTTTTTTTCGGATGCGCCAGCAGTCAGACTGACCAAGGCGCCACTAACAACACAGGAGGTAATCAAATGGCAAACGCTTCAACAAGGAGCACAACGGCAATAGCCCAAAAAGGGGACACTGTCCGGGTGGACTATTTGGGAAAGCTGGAAAACGGCACGGTTTTCGACACCAGCATAAAGGATGAGGCTGCAAAGGCAGGGCTGGAGATGCGCCCAAGCTACGAGCCCTTGGAATTCAAGGTGGGCGCGGGGCAGATGATAAAGGGATTTGATTCGGCTGTTGTTGGCATGAAGGAATGGGGGGAAAAGACCGTGACGCTTGCCCCTGCCGATGCATATGGCGAATGGTCCTCGGACCGCGTGATTCCCATACCGGTTGCGAACATAGGCAACGCGGACAAGATAAAGGTGGGAACACTGCTCTTTGCCCAGAACGGCGCAGTTGGCAGGGTGGTCGAGATATCGAACGGCACCAATGCCACTGCAAAAGTGGACTTCAACCACGAGCTTGCGGGAAAAACGCTCATTTTCACGATCAAGATGGTGAGCGTAAGGAAGGGCTAGGCACTATACGGATTTTTCCGCCATCCTTGCCTCAGCTTTTTAGCCCTATGCCCCATAAATGTTGCCGGTCGGTTTGCATGAGGATTATTTTGCAGTTCCCAGAGGGGCTAAAGCAGCAGGCATTGGAGGAAATGGCAAGGCTGGAATCTGAAGGAAACGAAGTGCTGCTTTCGGCCTCGCCATGCTACGGCGCTTGCGACCTGTGCCTGGACGAGGCGCGCAATGTCAAGGCGGGAAAGATAATCCACTTTGGCCATGCGGAATTCATGAGGGTGAAAAGCGACATCGAAATAGAGTACAAGCCTTATTTTTCAGAGCTGGACTGGAAGGAAGCGAACAAGCCGCTTGAAAAAGCGTTGAAAATGCTGCAGCAAATCAAGGCGGAAAAAATCACTCTTGCCTTCCCTGTGCAGCACCTGAAGAATTCCGAAAGGGTGAAAGCCTGTCTTGAGAAGGGCGGCCTGAAGGTCAAGCTTGGCATGGGCGGCCCCCACATTCGGCATAAAGGTCAGGTGCTGGGGTGCGACACGCAAGCCGTTGCAAATGCAGGCGAAGTTGACGCTGTGCTCTACTTCGGGGGAGGCAAGTTCCATCCGCTTGGAATGCCATCCTCAAAACCTGTATTGGTCTGCGATCCGCACCTTGGGGACTGCTACTGGATTACTGGGGAAATAAAGAAAGTTGAAAAGAAGAGGCAGGGCTCGACTCTCGCAGCCTCGCAGGCTGCGTCATTTGGCATCCTTGTTTCCACGAAATGCGGGCAGATAAACCTTAACGGGGCAAGGATTGCAAAGGTGATGCTTGAGAAGAAGGGGAGGAAGGCAGCCATCCTGGTGGCAAACGAGCTGAACCCGGTTTCACTTGCNNATGGTGTGATTTGATGGATAAAAGCGTGTATTTATAAACATTTTGTTTCTTAATTGACCACTAAGGAGGGATTGCATGAAGTCTTCCACAAAAGTTGGTTTAATCACGGGGGGAATAGGAATTATCGTAGGAGCAGCATTAATGGAGGTGGGGAAGCCACCAATAGTCGAATTACTTACCACGAGCGATTACGAGGCAGTTTCGAATATGATGGACAGCGGGGGGCGTAGCTCTCTTACTATAGTAACTGAGTCAGGAGAGCTATTCTATATCAAAAATCCTGTTGGAGGCTCCATGACTATCTCATTCCCGTCTAACGAAGATTTTGGTACTGTCCATGTGCATTTGAAGGGGGGAAAGCCTGTTCAGGTGAAATTTCCTAAGAATGATCATCCGGTGGATTTCAATAAATATGCCATAGAAACACAGATTCGAATAGAAAAACTTGTTGAATTGGCGCTAAAAGAAGCTCGCAAAGAACTTACGAATGAAGTGGACAAGAAGAGCCAAGGCGGAAAGGTGGATAAACAGAGGCGGGAGCTGGATAAAGTAATGGCGCCTCTGAAAGATGACAAGACCTACTTGATGGCAACCAAGAAGGCTAGGAACAAGCCAACTCCGCTTCCACGCCAGCCAGACGTGCGCAGGTTGGTATAGCGCCTCGTCAGCACCATACAATCCTTCTTTTATTTCTTCTGTTCCCTAGCTTTGCCGGTGTGGTGAGCGGATGTCCATAATAATCGGGCTTACGGGCGAGAACTGCGCAGGCAAGGGCACTGTCGCGGACTACCTGGTGAAAAAGGGATTTTACTACTACTCGCTTTCAGACGCAATACGCGAGGAGCTGGCGTCCGAGGGCAAGGAAATCAGCCGCGAAGCGCTAATAGCAAAGGGAAACGACCTTCGCAGGAATTTCGGCTCGGACATACTGGCAAAAAGGACAATCGCAAAACTGCAGCCTGACAGGAATTACGTTGTTGATTCCATTCGAAACCCAGCAGAGGCAAGGGCCCTTCTTGACACAGGGAAAATGGCGCTCGTTTACGTGACTGCGCCTGCTGAAAAGCGATTCGAGAGGATGAAGGCAAGGAGAAGGGAGGGCGACCCGCGCAGCTTCGAGGCTTTCAGGACAATTGAGAAACTCGAGCTTGATGGAAAGGACGAGCACGGCCAGCGGCTGAACGAGGTATTCGCGCTTGCGGCAAAGAAAATAACGAACGAGGCGGACTTCCGCGAGCTTTATGACGAGGTGGATGCGATTCTGGGCGAGCTTTCTTCGGAATTCAAGCCCAAAAGGCCGAACTGGGACGTCTATTTCATGAACATCGCAAAGGTCGTGGCAAGCAGAAGCAACTGCCTCAAAAGGCACGTTGCAGCGGTTATTGTGAAGGACAAGCGGATAGTTTCAACCGGCTACAATGGCACCCCGCGGGGGATCCGGAACTGCAACGAGGGTGGCTGCCCGCGCTGCAACTCTTTTGCAGATTCGGGGACCAAGCTGGATGAGTGCGTCTGCTCGCACGGGGAGGAGAACGCGATCGTGCAGGCTTCGTACCACGGGATTTCGATAAAGGACGCGACCATTTACTCGACTTTCTCCCCCTGCCTCCTGTGCACCAAGATGACAATCAATTCCGGAATCAGGGAAGTGGTCTACAATGCCGACTACCCGCTTTCCGAAATGCCCCTCAAGCTCCTCAAGGAAGCAGGGATAATAGTGAGACGGGTAAAGCTGGAGAAGGAGTAGCGGCAAGCAGCTTGGCTAATCTTTATCTTTTTATGCGGAGATGCTTATGACGATGGACAAGGAAGAAGCCAAAGCCAAGGTTTCGGACTTGGTTGGCGGATTCTTCAGCTACGACCGGCAGGGCAAGCTGGCTGGCATGAGCGAGGAGGATACCAAGCGGGCCTTCATAGAGCCGCTTTTCGAGGCCCTGGGCTGGGATGTGCGCAATCCGGAGGAAGTCTGGGAGAACCGCTCGCAGGCTGGCGGAAAGAGGCCGGATTACGCCTTCCGCATCGACGGGGTGGTGCGCTTCTTCCTTGAGGCGAAGGAAGCCCATGCCGAGCTTTCCGAGCCGGAAGCATGGCAGGCAATCAACTATTCTTACAACAACTCCGTCCCCTGGGCCCTCCTCACCAACTTCCGCGAGCTTGCGATATACAATGCCAACTGGAAGGCGAAAGGGAGCGAGGACAGCCGCTTCCTGCGGATTGAGGTTTCGGACTACATCGGCAGCTTTGATGACCTGTGGCTGCTGTCAAAGGAGGGCATGGTTTCCGGGGAGATGGAGAAAAAGGCGCAGAGATACGGCAGGCTGGCGCGCGAGCCAGTCACCAAGGCGCTTTATTCCGACCTGATGCGCTGGCGCTCCATGATATCCAAAAGCGTGTCCAAGAACGACCCGCGCAAGAAATTCACCAAGGAGCTCCTGGACGAGGCGGTGCAGCGCTTCCTGAACAGGCTGATATTCATAAGGACCTGCGAGGACAGGAAAATCGAGAACGAGCAGCTGCGGGCTGCGCTGCGGCAGTGGGAGGGGAAGAACAACCGCAAGCTGCGAAGCTACGTGCAGGAAATCGTTTCGGAGGGATTCGTGGATACCTACGACAGCGATATTTTCTTCCCCCACATGGCGGGCGAGCTTCCCGTCGAAGACGACGTGATGGCGCAGGTGCTGGACGAGCTTTACGAAAGCCCTTCGGGCGCGCAATACAACTTCGACGCCATAAACGCGGACGTTCTGGGCAATATCTACGAGCAGTACCTTGCGACCGTGATGCGCGAGGGCGGAAGCCTTGTGGAGAGGGACGGCAAGAGAAAGGAGATGGGCATCTACTACACCCCGACTTACATAGTGGACTACATAGTGAAGAACACGCTCGGGGAGCTTGTATCGAAGGCGAAGACCGCGGACGACTTGCGGAAAATCACGGTGCTTGACCCAGCCTGCGGCTCCGGCTCGTTCCTGATCCGGGCGTTTGAGACGCTGCGCGAGGAATACGCGAAAAAGAACGGCGGGGACCACCAGATGCTCTCCGAGAACGTCTCAAAGAACGCGCACGACATACTCACAAGGAACATCCACGGGGTGGACCTGGACATGAAGGCGATTGAGATTGCCGAGCTGAACCTGCTGCTCCGCGCAGCGACACGGCGCGGGCTTTTGCCCCCCCTCTCAGACAACATAAAGCGGGGCAACTCGCTCATTTCCGGGACGAAGGAGGAGATGGAAGGGCATTTCGGGCCCCACTGGAAGGAGAAGCACCCCTTCAACTGGGAAACCGAGTTCAAGGAAGTCATGGACGGCGGGGGATTCGACGTCGTGGTGGGGAATCCTCCTTATGTGAGATTTGATAACCTTAATGAAGAAGAACGGAAATTCTTATTTGAAAATTACCAGACGGCGGTTCAAAAATGCGATATATATTCTTTCTTCATAGAAAGGGGCGTTTCCAATCTGAAAGACGGCGCTTCTCTTGGTTTTATTGTTTCGTCTTCCTGGCTTTCGCAACATAGTTTCAATAAGCTCAGGAGATTTATTCTAGACACGTGCGCTGTGAAACAGATTATTACGACTCCTTCAGATACGTTTGAAGATGCAGCAGTACGGACCGTAATCATCATACTAGAAAAAACGAAATCTGCATCGAAAAAGGAAAATAACAACGTATTGACGGGCACCATTGATGAGAAAGGGAGAATCTCCAACGCTAAGCGCATCCCTCAAAAAATCTATAGCCAGCATGATGACAACCTGTTTGTTTTGGAATGGGACGGCGAGATACAAAAACTGGAACAAAAGCTTGTTGAGAATTGTAAACTATTGGATGATGCAGCAGAGTTGTCATTTGGAATAATGACCGGTGATGATTCCAAATTTACCTATTCTGAAAAACAGCATCCTAAGGAAGACAAAAAGGTTCTGAGGGGCGGCAATGTAAAACGATACAACATAGTATGGACCGGAGAATACGTTTGGTATGACCCTGAGATGATGAAAAAGCACAAGGAAACAGCACGACCGGGAGAACCTGCAAGATTTGAAGCCGAAAAAATTGTTATTAAAAGAGAAGGAGCTGGAATGATAACTGCCTGTTTAGACCGCGAAAAATACTATTCCATAGGTTCTACGTTTATAGTGAATAAGAAAGACGTGGAATTCGGTCTTGCTTACCTTCTGGGTTTGCTGAATTCAAAATTGATAAACTGGTGGTATGGTCGCAGATACAGAACTGTGACCCAATCCATAAATTCTTATCAAAAAATCCCAATCCATCTCGCCTCCTCGTCCGAGCAGCAGCCAATCGTGAAGCTGGTGGAGGACATGCTCGACCTCAACAGGAAACTTGTGGGGATGGGCGCCATCCAGTCGTCCGAGCGCCACGGAGTTGAGGAGGAAATTAAGCGCACGGATGCGCAGATTGACGAGCTTGTCTACAGGCTGTACGGAATCGCGGAAGAGGAAAAGAAGGTAATTGAAGAAAGTTTTGCGAAGAATTGATATTATGGGCTGGAGAGATAATCCAAGGGAGCATGCTGAACTCTGGAACAGCGCGCTCCTCAGGGCAATGGGCGCACTTGGCAAGAATGACCTGATGATGGCGCAGGCGGTATTTGCCCACAACATGGAAGGCATTCTCGACGGCTTGCCTGACAACGAAGCTGTTGATGCGAAACTTACACAGATGTTCGTGGCGTGGGTTGTTTCTGAATACCTGAAAGACGGGAAGCCGGCCGGGGAATGGTATTGTGGGATAAAAAACTGTTTGCTCACGACAGAAGAAAAAGAAGTCCTCCTGGCTGGGAAGGAGAGCCACTTCGGCATTTTCCTTGTGAAAAGCCACGTTGGAAAAGTTGTCAGGCTTGAGGACGCCCACGGAACTGCTTTTGCCGTTGAAACCGTCAGCCTGCCGCAGATGGAAGCAGATACTGCGATCATGACGAGAATAAATGCCAAAGGTGAAGGCAGGTACTTCTTTTCAGGTTCGATACTGATTTGGGAAAAAAAAGGAATTTATGATGAGTTGAAGCTGCACTATGCATTCCGGAAAAGATGGAGCAGCTACCTTGAAAGGTTCGTTGACTATCAGATGAAAGAAATGAGCCTCGCGAGAAAGACCGCGGAGAAGCACATGGAAGATGTGAATCTGCTGATGTTCCTGCTTGAAAGGAAGCAGGGAGTGGACAGTTTCGGAAAAGTTACGAAGGGCATGCTCAATACTGAATTCAAGAAATTTGTGAAAAGACATATCCTGAACCGCGTTGACATGGACAAAACATACTATTCGCTTCGGCTGTTCTTTAATTTCCTGAAGGAGAAGAAAGAGGATTATAACGAAGAAGCTCTCGAATGGCTGCGGAGAAGAACTGATTGAGCTACTTTACAACCGTCCCGCCGTGGGGCTTGCCCTCGACCGCCTTCCTCACGTCAAGAAGGTTCTTCCCGTGCACGAAGTGCGCCTCTATTTTGGAGCGGGCGATGAGCTTGCAGGCCAAAAAGTCGAAAACGAAGTGCGTGCCTGCCTTGCGCATGTCGTTTTTCCCGGCAAGGTCTATGAGCTGCGCATAGCTCATCCTGTGGAATTTTTTCGCATTGTGGTTGCGCACCGGGTTGTCGTTGTAGATGCCGTCGATGTTGGAGAGGTTGAGCAGCCGCTTTGCCCCCATGCACTCGGCAAGGAGGGTGGCGTCGGAATCGGTAGTTATGCCCGGTATTGTGCCGCCCATGACCACGAAGCGGTGCTTTTTGCCCTGCTCGCGCGCTGACTCGAATGTCTGGCAGACCACGCGGTTCACGTCCTTTTTTATTGTGTCTATGACGAACTGCGCGTTTTTCTTGGTGGCCTCTATCGCAGCCTCGTCGGCTTCGAATTCGCTTGCCCCCTTCTTGCGTGCCGACTCGGCCCATTTGCGCGCCAGCCTGCCCCCTCCCACCACTATCCCGAAATGGTATTTGGTCTGGCGGAGCATGCGCACAAGGGAGGAGACGTATTGCGAATCCGGCACGCCCGGGTTGACCAGGGAGCCCCCTAAAGAAAGAACAACGATTTGCATGATGCGCTTATACCTAAGAGGTTTTTAAATGCTGTTTTTCAGAGATTAGCAATACCGTGGGGGGATGAAAGGATGGCAAAGGGAAATCTTTCTGGAAAAATAGGGGAAATGGTGCGCGAGCTTGAGGCGCGTGAAAAGGAGCAGGACGCCATACTCGCATCAGTGCGCGGGATTGTCCGGCACTGCGCGAATGGGATAAAGCTGCTTCACGCAGGCGAGACTGGCAAGGCGAGGGCGGAAATCGCGCTTGCCAAAAAGGAGATCTTGCCTTTTTCCAAAACCTCCAAGTTTGAATACCTTCTGCAGCAACCTTACCAGGAAATAGCAGAGGCATCCATGCTGCTTGCAGCCGTGGAGAAAAAGGGCCTGCCTTCCTGGGAGGAGCTTGGCATGCCCTTTGAGCCGTATCTTCTTGGCCTTTGCGACCTCATCGGCGAGCTTCGCAGGGAAATGCTGGAGATGCTGAAAAAGGGGAAAACTGCGGAGGCTGAGCGCTACTTTGAGCTTGCGAGCGGCATTTACGAGGAGCTGCTGCCCATCAGGTTCTCGAATTCGCTTCTTCCGAATTTCAGGAAAAAACAGGACGTTGCCCGCTCGCAGGTGGAGCAGGCAAGGTCAGAGCTCGTCAGGGCGAAAATGAGGTAGGGGTGGGAAAATGGAATTCTTTGAGACAGTGGAGGCGCGCGTGTCGGACAGGGAATATGTTCCAAAGGCTGTCAGTGAAAAGGACATCCAAAAGATTCTGCACTGCGCCTGCCTTGCCCCGAGCGCCGGGAACATACAGTCCTACCGGATAATAATCGTGCGCAAGAAAAAGGACAGGGAGATTCTTGCGCAAGCCTCGCACAAGCAGATGTTCATGGCGTCTGCGCCGGTTTACCTGGCCTTTCTTTCTGACAAGAGGAGGAACAAGCCAAAATACGGAAGCCGCGGCTCGGAGTTTTTCTCCATCCAGGACGCGACCATTGCTGCGGCATACGCGCAGCTTGCTGCGACAGCGCTTGGGCTCGGCACTGTCTGGATTGGCGGGTTCGACGACGCCGCGGTTGCAAAAGCGCTCAGGGCCAAAAAGTACGAGCGCCCCGTGGTCATACTGCCCCTTGGCTACCCTTCCGAGGAAATGGAAGGGCACGAAAGGAGGAAGCTTTGCAACACCGCGACCGAGCTTTAGTGCGCCCTTGCCTTAGAGTATGCTCACTTTCGTGACGCCAGGGATTTTCGAGAACTCGGCTATCAGGCTGCCAGGCGCGGGCCGCTCGGTGATTATCACAAGCGTGGGGTTCTCGAAGAGATCGGGGTCCTTGGCATAGACCTGCCGCACGCTTATCCTTTTCCTTGCCAGAAGGCCGGTCGCTGCGGCTATCGTCCCGGACTTCTGCGCGTTCGCCTCTATTTCCACCACGCCAAAGCCAAGCTCGTGCGCGACTTCCCTAAGAAGCGCGCCTGCTGGCCTGATCCCGGCAAACAGCCTGGACAGCTTCCTGTCGGACAGTATGGACGCCACTGTGGAGCGCACAATCCTCCTGTCCACGCCTGCCGCGCTGGCAAGGCTCACCTCCTTTACTTCCACCTCCCCGCAGCAAATCCTGCCGTCAGGGGCGATGCAGAGCCCGAGCTCTATCATCTTTCGCGCCACCTGCCGCTGCGCGGGCAGACCGGAAAACAGCTCGGAGATGCGGCTCCACATGGATGTGTTTTTCGCAGGAAATGCTTATATAGTGAATGTATCTTTTTGTTTAGTATAGTATTAAAAAGGGGATTATGCAGAAGACCCACACGGTGGAAATTGTGATATACGAGAAGCTCAAGATAAGCATGAACCCCTACCAGCTCTACTCGCTTGTGCAGCGCGAGCACCCCGAGTCCTTCCTGCTTGAGTCCCTGGAGGGAAAGGAAAGGCTGGCCCGTTTTTCCTTCATCGGCTTTGACCCGAAAAAGCACCTGAGGGGCAAAGGCGGGGTGGTGGAGGTGGAAGGCGAGCAGATCGAGTCCTCCGAGCCGCTGCGCGTGCTGGATTCGGTCCTCCCCAAAAGGCAGCTGGACCGTGCAGGATTCGTGGGGGGAGCGGTCGGGTACTTTTCCTACGACTACGTGCGGAACCTGGAAAACCTCCCCTCCAGCCTGCCTGACGAGCTTGGCTTCCCAGACTTCGAATTCGGCATATTCGAGGACTGCGTGATTTACGACCACCACGACAAGTCCGTGCGCTATTTGTCGCATTCCGAAGACCGCTCAGGGCAGGTGCTCTCGCTTGCCAGGCAAAGCCCGGAATACGGCGAGTACGAAGCCGGCGTGCCGAGTGCGGACATGGGCAGGGAAGAATACCTCTCGGCTGTGGCGGAGGCAAAGGAGAAAATCAGCGGCGGGGAGATATTCCAGGCCGTGCTGTCCAGGCGCTATTCCTGCCCCTTCAAGGGCAGCCTGCTTAGCTTCTACAATTACCTGAAGCAGACCGACCCCTCCCCCTACCTTTACTTCCTCTCGTTCGGCGAGAGGAAAATAATCGGCTCCTCGCCCGAGAACCTGATAAGGGTGGAGGGGGACCGGATGGAAAGCTATGCTACGCTGGCAGGCACCATGCCGCGCGGGAAGACGCCTGCAGAGGATGCTTCACTTGAGAAAAAGCTGAAATCCGACGAGAAGGAGAGGGCGGAGCACCTCATGCTTGTGGACCTGACCAGGAACGACGTTTCCAAGGTGGCAAAGGCAGGCTCGGTGGCTGTGCCAGAGCTCATGGAGGTGCACAAGTACCGCCACGTGCAGCATCTTGCCTCGCTTGTCACAGGCAAGCTTGCCGAGGGGAAGGACTGCTTTGACGCGTTCAATGCCATCTTCCCGGCAGGCACGCTGACCGGCGCGCCCAAGGTGCGCGCAATGGAGATAATCGAGGGGCTGGAGAAGAGCAGGCGCGGGCCCTACGGCGGCGCGGTGGGATACTTTTCCTTCAACAGGAACTGCGACTTTGCCATAAACATACGCACGCTCGTTGCAAACGGCAACATCGCCTATGCGCAGGCAGGCGCAGGCATAGTCTATGACTCGGTGCCTGAGCGGGAGTTTGAGGAAACGGAGAACAAGATGAGGACCCTGCTGCTCGGGCTGGAGGCGAAGATATGATCCTGCTGATTGACAACTACGATTCGTTCACCTACAACCTGCACCAGTGCCTCTGTTCTCTCGGGGGGCAGGTAACGGTGAAAAGGAACGACGAAATCGGCATAGGGCAGGTGCGCGGGATGGCGCCGGACAGGATCGTGCTTTCCCCAGGTCCAGGCCATCCGGCAACAAAGCGCGACTTCGGCGTGTGCGGGGACATACTGCGGGAGATGCGGCAAACGCCCACCCTCGGCGTGTGCCTTGGCCACCAGGGGATGATCCTGCACTACGGGGGAAAGGTGGTGAAAAGCGTCCCGATGCACGGAAAGACCTCGCTCGTGGAGCACAACGGCAGGGGCATTTTCGAGGGGGTGCCATATCCTGTCCGCGTGATGCGGTACCACTCGCTTGTCGGGGTAGACATACCGGACTGCCTGGAAGTCACGGCAAGAAGCAAGGATGACAACCAGGTGATGGGCGTGCGGCACAGGGACTACCCGGCGTTCGGCGTGCAGTTCCACCCTGAGAGCATAATGACCGAACACGGCAAAAAAATGCTTGGGAATTTCCTGAAGGCAAGGTGAATGGGATGGAGATTCTTAGGAAACTCACTGAAGGCCAAGACCTGTCATCCGGCGAGGCAGAAGCCATGATGGAGGGCATGATGGCAGGGGATTACACTCCAGCGCAGACCGCTTCCCTGCTGGTGGCCCTTCGGATGAAGGGGGAAAGCGACGAGGAGATTGCCGCGTTTGCCTCTGTGATGAGAAAGCATGCTGTGAGGATTTCTCCCAAGGCTGAAAGGCTGGTCGACACCTGCGGCACAGGGGGCGACTCCTCGCACACCTTCAACATCTCCACCTGCGCAGGCCTGATAGCATCAGGCGCGGGCGTAAGCATTGCAAAGCACGGAAACAGGAGCGTGTCCTCCAAGTCAGGCTCTGCCGACGTGCTTGAGGCGCTTGGCTGCAGGCTCCTTGAGCCCGACCTGGTGGAGAAGTGCATTGGGAAGGTGGGCTTTGGCTTCATGTTCGCGCCGTACTTCCATCCTGCCATGAAAAACGTGGCGCCCATAAGGCGCGAGCTTGGCATCAGGACGGTCTTCAACATACTCGGGCCGCTGACCAATCCTGCCGGGGCGCATGCGCAGCTCCTTGGGGTGTTTGACGCGGGCTTTGCTGCAAAGATGGCACGAGCGCTTGCCCGGCTTTCCAGCACGCATGCGCTGGTGGTGCATTCCGAGGGGCTGGACGAAATAGGCTTTGGGAAAACAGAGGTGCACGAGGTGAGAAAGGGGGAGGTTACAGGATACGTTCTTGACGCAAGCAGGCTCGGCTTCCAAATAAGCGAGGTCCCGAAAGCGCACTCTGCGCAGGAGAGCGCGGAGATAATAACAGGTGTGCTTGGGGGCAAGAAAGGGGCTGCGCGGGACATTTCCCTCCTGAATGCCGCGGCTGCGATTTACGTGGGCGGCAAGGCGGATTCGCTGGAAAGGGGAATGGAACTGGCGAGGGATTCGGTGGATTCTGGGAAGGCAAGGGAAAAATTGGAAGCCTTGAAGGCATTTCCGGGTTGAGCAGATGGCAGACATACTTGACAGGTTCATGGAAGCCGCCAAGCAGAATGTGTCATCCGGGTACTACATGGGAGGCGAGCCCTGCTTTGGAAAAAGGATTTCCCTGCGCAAGAAAATAGAAAAGCAGGATTTCCTTCTGATTACAGAAATAAAGCACGCCTCGCCGGCAGGGGAATATTCGTTTGACAACATCGACGTGCGGCAAGCTGCCGCGGACTTTGCAGATTGCGGGTCAGACGCCATCTCAGTTGTGGTGGAGCCGCAGATATTCAAGGGCCATCTGTCCAATGTGGCGGCGGCAAAGAAGGCATCAGGCCTTCCCGTGCTCTTCAAGGATTTTGTCATCTCGGAAAAGCAGATCGAGGCAGCCCACCGCGTTGGCGCGGATGCTGTCCTGCTCGTAGTCAAGGTGGCGGACCGGCTGGGGCTGGACTTGGACGGGCTCATTTCGCAGGCGCACTCGCTTGGCCTTGAGGTGCTGCTGGAGACTTATGATGCGCAGGAGATGAAGAAGGCAATGAGGACGGATGCAGACTTGCTTGGCATAAACAACCGCGACCTTGCCACCCTGAAGGTGGACCTGCAGAGGACAAGGAGGATAATGGAGGAGAACGGAAAGCCGGACAGGCCCGTCATTTCCGAAAGCGGCATAGAAGGCGAGACTGATGTGAGGTATGTGAGGCAATTCGGGGTGAGCGGCGTTCTTGTAGGGACCGCAATTTGGAAGGCTTCCGACCTTCGCGCAAAGGTGGTTGAACTGAAAAAAGGGGCGAAATGAAATGAAGAAGTATTTTGGAAAATTCGGAGGGCAGTTCGTGCCTGAAACGCTGGTGATGGCGCTGCAGCAGCTGGAGCATTCGTACCTGACGGTTGGCAAAAGCCGCAAATTCCGCCAGGAGCTTGGCAGGCTGCTCAGAACATACGCAGGCAGGCCAACGCCGCTTTACCTTGCCAAAAAACTCACGGCAAGGGGGGGCGGGGCGAAAATCTACCTCAAGCGCGAGGACCTGCTCCACACCGGCGCGCACAAGATAAACAACGCCATAGGCCAGGCCCTGCTTGCCAAGATGTCCGGCAAACGCAGGCTGATCGCTGAGACCGGCGCAGGCCAGCACGGGGTGGCAACTGCAACCGCTGCCGCGCTTCTTGGCATGGAGTGCGACGTGTACATGGGAAGCGTTGATATCGCAAGGCAGGCGCCAAACGTTTACAGGATGGAGCTTCTTGGCGCGCGCGTGATCGAGGTTGCAAGCGGCAGCCGCACGCTCAAGGACGCCATAAACGAGGCCATGCGCGACTATACCGCAAGTTTTGAAACAACGCACTACCTCATAGGCTCGGCGCTTGGGCCGCACCCCTACCCGGCGATGGTGCGGGACTTCCAGTCTGTCATAGGGAAGGAGGCGAAAGGGCAGTTTGCCGCGGCAGAAGGCGGCGTTCCCGATGCGCTGGTGGCATGCGTTGGCGGGGGCAGCAATGCAATAGGGCTCTTTTTCCCCTTCCTGAATGAAAAGGTGAAAATGTACGGAGTGGAGGCAGGCGGCGACGGAAACGGGCACGCCGCAAGGCTGACAGGCAAGGGAAAGCCAGGCGTTCTTCATGGCATGAAGACCTACCTTCTCGAGGACAGGCATGGCCAGATTGCTGATACGCACTCTGTTTCCGCAGGCCTTGACTACCCTGCGGTGGGCCCGCAGCATTCGCTTTTCATGGAGCAGGGAAGGGTGAAGTACGCGGAGGCAGATGACAGCGAGGCGCTATCCGCGTTCCACCTGCTTTCCGAGCTTGAGGGGATAGTGCCAGCGCTTGAATCCGCCCACGCGGTGGCATTCGCCCTCAAGCTTGCGCGCGGGATGGGCAGGGGAAAATCAATCATAGTCAATTTGTCAGGAAGGGGCGACAAGGATGTTGACCACGTCCGCAAAATAGAGGGAGAGCGATGAGGCTGTCACAAATGTTCAGCAAAACGAAGGGCGCGGCATTCATGCCCTACGTCTGCTGCGGAGACCCTAATCCAGAGTTCACGCTCAAGCTTGCGAAGGCGCTGGCGCAAAACGGCGCGGACGCAATAGAGCTTGGCATCCCTTTTTCCGACCCCATTGCAGATGGCAAGTCAGTGCAGGCGGCCTCTGCCCGTGCGCTCGTGGCTGGAATGACGCCGGAAAAAGCCATCGGCATTATTGGCAAGCTTAGGAAAGAAGGCATCGGCGTCCCCATCGTGGCAATGACGTATTACAACATCCCATTTTCGTTTGGCGAGGAAAAATTCGCCGTTGAGCTGAAAAAAGCCGGGGCGCAGGGCTTGATTGTGCCCGACGTTCCTATAGATGAGTGCGGGCCACTGTCAGCAGCCTGCCGCAAAGCGGGCTTGGACCTGGTGCAGCTTGCCACGCCCAACTGCAGCGATGGCAGGCTGAGGAAAATTGCAGCAAGGACAAAAGGGTTCCTTTATGCTGTTTCTGTTGTCGGCATCACCGGAGCAAGGGGCAGGATGGATGCGCGCGCCATCAGGCTGGTGAAGAGGGCAAAAAGGATGGGCGTCAAGGTGGCTGCGGGCTTTGGCATATCCTCTCCTGCGCAGGCAAGGGAATTTGAGCAGGCAGGCGCGGACGGCGTGATAGTGGGCAGCCGCCTTGCTGACCTGTACTCGCGGTTCATCAGTGGAAAACTGATCGGCGAGAGGCGCGCGCTTGCGGCAGCTTCAAAATTCGCGCGGGAGATGAAACGGGCGTGTCTGGGGTAAGCATTTTAAAGGTGGGGCTGCACAACACCATCCACATCGAGGGTTTTTCGTGGCTAACGGCGAAGCGCAAGAGAAGAACTGGAGCTATTCCGGCTTCTTTAGCTTCGGCTATAGCCACTAGGAAAACCACGGCATCTTTTTCTTTTCCTGGTTTTTCCGGTGCTAAAATGGCTATGTTAAAAAATATCGCTTGAGGGGTTGAAAACATGAAAAACATAAAACTGGCCGCGCAGACTGGCAGCGGCAGGACGGTAGTGAGGGTGGGGAACGTCAAGGTGGGCGCAGGCTTCAGCATAATTGCCGGCCCCTGCAGCGTGGAGTCCGAGGAACAGACGCTGGAGACTGCGCACGCGGTCAAGGCGGCAGGAGCAGACATGCTGCGGGGGGGCGCGTTCAAGCCGCGGACCTCGCCCTACGCGTTCCAGGGCCTGGGCCTGAAGGGCCTGAAAATACTGGAAAAGGCACGCGAGGAGACCGGATTGCCGATCGTCACCGAAGTGATTGACACGCGCGACGTTTCCTGGGTGTGCGAATACGCCGACGTGCTGCAGATTGGCGCGCGCAACATGCAGAACTTCTCGCTTCTCCGCGAGGTTGGAAAGGCTAACAAGCCTGTGCTTCTCAAGAGGGGCATGCACTCCACGCTGGAGGAGTGGATGAACTGCGCCGAGTACATACTTAACGACGGCAACCCGGACGTCATACTCTGCGAGCGGGGCATCCGCACTTTCGAGAATTACACCAGGAACACGCTGGACCTATCGGCAGTGCCTGCTGCGCGCGAGCTCACCCACCTTCCCATAATAGTGGACCCGTCGCACGGGACAGGCAGGGTGCCTCTCATCGCCCCGATGAGCCTGGCAGCTGCAGCCTGCGGCGCTGACGGCCTCATGATAGAGGTGCACAGGAACCCGTCAGAGGCGCTCTCGGACAAGGAACAGGCGCTAACCCCTGCGCAGTTTGCCAAGCTTGCCAAACAGTCGCGCGCGGTGCACAAGTTCGTGGGTGGATTGGAATGAGGAGGATTACCCTTGAAGCAAAATCCGGCTGCTGCGAGATATTGGTAGGCGAGAGGCTGGAAAACCTCCGGGACTATGCAAGCGCTCCCAAGGTGGCGGCTGTCACCGACTCAAACGTGAAGCACCTGCTTGCCCCCAGGTTCCCAAAAGGGGAAATCATCGAGGTTCCGGTTGGCGAGAAGGCAAAGGCGCTCGAAACAGTTTCCATGATTTACGAGCGGCTGCTGTCCCTGGAATTCGAGCGCGGCTCGCTTCTGGTGGGGATTGGCGGAGGGGCTGTGTGCGACGTTGCCGGTTTTGCGGCAGCCACGTACCTCCGCGGCATCCGCACCGCGCTTGTGCCAACCACGCTCCTTGCGCAGGCAGATGCAGCGGTTGGCGGGAAAAACGGGGTGAATTTCAAGGGCTACAAGAACCTGGTCGGCACCATCCGGCAGCCCGAGCTGGTGCTTTGCGACCTGGACACGCTCTCCGGCCTTCCAAAATCCGAGCTGCGCAACGGCTTTTCGGAAATAGTGAAAAGCGCGGCAATCGCGGACGCCTCCCTCTTTTCCTACCTTGAGGACCATCATGCCGAAGCCATGGCGCTCAAGAGGACTGCCATAGAAAAGTGCGTGCACGGCGCGCTTGCGGTAAAGGTCAAGGTGGTGCAGGAGGACGAAAACGAGTCGGGCGAGCGCAGAAAGCTTAATTTCGGCCACACCCTTGGCCATGCCGTGGAAAAAGTTACTGGCAGGCCCCATGGGGAGTCGATCAGCATAGGCATGGCCGCGGCAGCAAGGCTTTCAGTGGCAAGGGGGAGGCTTTCAGAAAAGGATGCCGGAAGGCTGCTCTCGCTGCTTGAAAAGATGGGGCTGCCCACCAGTGCAGGAGTGGATGCGTCCTCAGCGCTTGACGCCATCAGGAAGGACAAGAAAAGGCAGGAGGAGGGCATCAATTTTGTGCTGCTTGAAGGAATAGGCAAGGCAGTGGTTGAAAAGGTGAGTCTTTCCGAGCTGGAGGCTGTTGTCAATGATTTGCATTAGCATAAAGGAGAAAACCGCAAAGGCTTGCCTTGCCGCAATGGCAGGCGAGGAGTTCGTTGAAATCCGCCTGGAGGAAATGGAGATAAGAAAGGAGGACATGGAAGAGCTGTTTTCCAGAAAGCCGCCAGTTACGATAGCGACCTGCAGGCCTGGCGCCATAAGCGATGATGAGAGGAAAAGGAGGCTGCTTGGGGCGATCGCATCCGGTGCTGCCTTTGTGGATGTTGAAGTCGACGCATCCGAGGATACTGTGAGGGGAGTGGCGGAGGCGGCAAAAAAGAAAGGCTGCAGCGTGATCGTGTCCTACCACAATTTTGAAAGGACGCCTGTTGCAGCCGAGCTTGAGCAGATCGTCAAGTGGTGCTTTGATTCAGGCGCTGACATAGCCAAGATCGCATGCAAGGTCAATTCCGAGGCGGATGCCGCGCGGCTGCTGGGCCTGCTTGGGGGCGGCAAGCGCTTGGCAGTGGTCGGCATGGGGAAGAAAGGCAGGCTGGTCAGGGCAATGGCCCCGCTTCTTGGAAGCGCGATTGCATACGCCTCAAGGGCCAGGGGCAGGGAAACTGCCGAGGGGCAGATGGCCAAGGAGGAGCTCAAGAAGCTCATGGAGGAGTTTGGAAATGTCTGAGTTCCAGCTGTTCGCAGTCGCCGGAAAGCCAGTGCTGCACAGCATCAGCCCGCAGGTGCACAATGCCGGATTTGCCTCCCTGGGCATCAGTGCAGCCTACATCAGGCTATCTGCCGGCAGCGGAAGCGAGGCAATAGCAACAGCAAGGCAGATGGGCATAAGCGGGTTGAGTGTCACGGCGCCATTCAAGGAGGAAGTGTTCGGGCTCTGCAAAGCGCTGGATCCCAATGCCCGCGCAACAGGCGCGGTCAATACTGTGCTGATCGGAAGGAGGGTGCTTTCGGGCTTCAATACCGACGTGGACGGCGTGCGGCTGGCACTTGAACAAAACGGCGTGCGGATTTCCAAAAAGCGCGCGGTGGTTATTGGCGCCGGAGGGGCTGCCAGGGCAGCTGCGTTCGCCCTGCGCAAGGCGGGTGCAAGCGTTACCATAGCCAACCGCACCAGGCACAAGGCTGAAAAACTTGCAAGGGAATTCGGCTGCGCAAGCTGCGGACTGGAAAAAAAAGAGCTTTCGGCAGCGCTTTCGGACGCAGGCATCCTGGTTTCCACGGTAAGCACGCACAAGAGGCTGGTTCCTGCCTCCATGCTTCGGAAAGGGATGGCAATACTGGATGCGCATTACGCCAGGAAAACCGCGCTGATGTCAGACGCAAACAGGAAGGGCTGCAAGGTGCTTGGGCCGCAGGAGTGGCTGCTCTGCCAGGGCTTGGCTGCATTCAAGCTCTTCAGCGGAAGAAAGGCTCCGGAAGCTGCCATGCGCAAGGCGGTTGACAGCGCCTTTGCTGCAAGGAGCCGCAAGCTGGGGGGAAGCATTGCGCTGGTGGGCATGATGGGCAGCGGCAAAAGCACCACTGCCGGGGAAATCGCCAGAATTTCAGGCATGAGGGCAGTGGAAACCGACGCAATGGTGGAGAGAAAACAGGGCATGAGCATAGGGGAGATATTCCGAAAGCATGGCGAGGCTTATTTCCGAAGGCTTGAGAGGGAAGCCATTGCAGAGGCCTGCAGCCTGAAAAGATGCGTGATTTCCTGCGGGGGCGGAGCGGTGCTGGACCGGCAAAACGTTGCAATGCTCCGCAGAAGCTGCGTGGTTGCCTGGCTCTGGGCAACGCCTGAGGAAAGCCTGCGGAGAATCAGGGGGGACATCACCAGGCCGCTATACAACGTGAAAAACCGTCTGCAGCTTGCGCGCAGGGTAATGAGGGCAAGACTGCCACTCTACGCCCAGGCATCAGACCTTACTGTGCAGGCCGGAGGCAGGAAGCCTTCGGAAATAGCTGAGGGGATAATGGATGAAATCAGCCATGGCCGCTGAAAGCGCGGCTCAGGCATATGGCAGGAGAGGATGAATAATGGAATCAGTCATGCCTTCTGAAATAGACGGAACCGCAAGCGCGCCTGCCTCGAAAAGCATGATGCAGCGCGCGGTGGCAGCGGCAGCGCTTGCTGAAGGCAAAAGCGTTATTTCCAATCCAAGCTTCTGCGAGGATGCGCTAAGTTCCATCAGGTGCGCGGAGGCGATTGGCGCAAAAGTCACGGTAAAGGGCGACAGGGTGGCGATTGCCGGGGGAGGAAAACCGGTGGGCTGCGCGCTTGACTGCGGGGAGTCCGGCCTGTGCATGCGCATGTTCAGCCCCATAGCCGCGCTTTTCGGCAATGAGCTCAGCCTTCGGGCAAAGGGCTCGCTCAAAAAAAGGCCTGCCGGTTTCATGGAAGGACCGTTGCGGCTGCTTGGCGCAAGCTGCAGCACGCGCGGCGGGTTTCCGCCGGTAGTGGTGAAAGGCCCGCTTCACGGGGGGGAAATAACCGTTGATTGTTCGCAGTCCTCGCAATTCCTTACCGGCCTTCTGATGGCGCTTCCGCTTTGCAGGGAAGATTCGCGCGTGGCTGCATCCGGCCTCAAAAGCAGGCCGTACGTCCGGATGACAATCGGGCTTTTGGAAAAGTTCGGCTGCACTGTGGGGGCTGACAGGCAGCTTGGGCGGTTCGGAATCGAGGGCAAGCAGCGCTACAGGCACACGAATTACGAGGTTGAGGGGGACTGGTCAGGCGCCTCCTTCTTGCTGGCGGCTGGCGCGATTGCAGGAAGGGCAAGCGTAACAGGCCTGCGCGCGGATTCCCTGCAGGCGGACAGGAAGATACTGGAGGCGCTGCGCAAAGCAGGCGCGCTGGTGAAGGTTTCCGGGAATGCGGTCAGCGCCGAGAGGGGCGACCTGCGCGCTTTTCGTTTTGACGCGACCGACTGCCCTGACCTTTTCCCCCCGCTTGCTGCGCTGGCTTGCTATTGCAGGGGCAAGAGCAGGATTTTGGGCGCAGGCAGGCTGAAGGGCAAGGAAAGCGACCGGGCGTCTTCGCTTGTTTCCGAGCTTGGCAGCATGGGCGCGAGCATCAGGGTAAAGGGCGACGCAATGGAAATAAGGGGAGGAAAGCTGCGCGGCGGGAAGGTGGACCCGCACGGAGACCACCGCATAGCAATGGCCTGCGCAATTGCGGCACTGGGCTCTGAGGATGGGGCAAGGATAAATAAGCATGAATGCGTTTCAAAATCATTCCCCGGCTTTTTTGAGGAGCTGGGGAGGCTGGGGGCATGAATATGGAGAAGGGCGATTCAAACGCAGTGCTGAAGGCAAGGAAGGGTGCGCGTGCCGACCCGTTTTTATTCGGCGAGGAATTCGTGGTGCGCGTGCTTGGCAGCAGCCACGGCAAAAGCGTGGGCGTGGAAATAGAGGGCTGCCCTGCAGGGGTGGCGGCAAGCGCGGCCGAAATACAGGAGCAGCTTGACAGGAGAAGGCCCGGGCAGAGCCCCCTGACAAGCGGAAGGAAGGAGGAGGACGCAGTGGAAATAGAATCAGGCATAAAAGGCGGGAAGACCACAGGGGGGAAAATCGCCTGCAGCGTGAAGAACAAGGATGCGCTACCGGAGCACTACGGCAATCTTCGGACCACCCCGCGCCCAGGGCATGCGGACTACCCTTCAATGGTAAAGTACGGCGCAGCAGAGCCTGGCGGCGGCTTTTTCTCAGGCAGGATGACAGTGGCGTTCGTGATAGCCGGCGCCATTGCGAAAAAATACCTCCTGCAAAAGGGCGTGCGCACGCAGGCATTCGCAAAAAGCATCGGCAAGGTGGAAATCGGGCGGGAGGTAAGCGAGGAGGAAATAGTGAAAAACACGTATTCCAATCCTGTGCGCACCGCTGCGACGGAGTCCGTGCAAGGCATGGTTTCCGAGGTGGAGCGCGCAAGGGACGAGGGGGATTCTGTGGGCGGGGTGGTGGAGTGCAGGATAACCGGCCTTGCGCCAGGAATCGGGCAGCCCATGTTCGGCTCGATTGAAAGCGCCATTGCAAAGGCGGCATTCGGGATACCAGCGGCAAAGGGGATAGAGTTCGGCTCTGGGTTTGCAGGCTCCGCGCTCCGCGGCTCGCAGAACAACGATGAATTCGCAATCCGCGAAGGAAAAGTGGTGACGCGCACCAACAACTCAGGGGGGATACTCGGGGGGCTCACGAACGGCATGCCAGTGGTGTTCAGGATAGCGTTCAAGCCGACCTCGAGCATCTTCAAGCCGCAGCAGTCGGTTGATCTGAAAACCATGAGGGAAACCACCCTCAGGATTGCAGGCAGGCACGACCCCTGCATAGCCATACGGGCTGTGCCGGTGGTGGAAAACATGGCGGCATTCGTCATTGCCGACGTGCTGCTTGCGCATGAACGCAGGAAGAAAGGGGGGAAAACATGAAACTCGAGGAAATGCGCGCCAGGCTTGACAGGATAGACGACAGGATAGTGAAGCTTCTTTCCGCCAGGATGGAAACCAGCCTGCTCACCGCAAGGCTCAAGGGCGGAGTGCATGACAAAGCGCGGGAGGAGGAGGTGCTTGCGAGGGCAAGGAAGCTCTCGGGCGGGATTCTCCGCCCTGAAGCGACCGAGAGGGTATTCTCCGGGCTCATTTCCGATTCAAAAAAGCTGCAGGAGCAGAACCTGAAGCTTGCCGCCTTCCAGGGCGAGCACGGCGCCTATAGCGAGATGGCAGCAGGCATTGTCGACCCTTCTGCAGTCCCGATCTCCTGCCCCGAGTTCGCCGATGTTTTCTCAGGGGTGAAAGCAGGGCACTTTGACTTTGGCGTGGTGCCGGTGGAAAATTCCCTCGAGGGCGCAGTGACGCAGGTAAACGACCTGCTTCTTGAGTCCGACCTTACCATAGCCGCAGAGGCCTACGTGCCCGTCCACCACTGCCTGCTTGCTCTGCACGACTCGGACTACCGGGAGATAAAGGCGGTCTATTCCCATCCGCAGGCCCTTGCGCAGTGCAGGGGTTTCATCGAAAGGAACCGCCTGGAGGCAAGGCCGTTCTATGACACCGCGGGCGCAGCCATGATGCTTTCCGAGGAGCGGCCGCGGGCTGCAGGCGCAATAGCCAGCCGCCTGTGCGCCAAGCTTTACGGCCTCGAAGTGGTGAAGGAGAACATCGAGGACCACCAGTCCAACACCACCCGCTTCGTGGCGCTGGCAAGGGAGAAAAACAGCAAGGCTGGCAACAAGTGCTCCATAGCGTTTGCCACCTCCCACAAGGCAGGCTCGCTCTTCTCGGTCCTCAGCATCTTCAAATCCGCTTCGCTGAACCTCACGCGCATAGAATCAAGGCCAATAAGGAGCGAGCCCCGGAAATACGCCTTCCTGCTCGACTTCCAGGGCTCGGATTCTGACGGGACAGTCATTGATGCGCTTGAGAAGGTGAAAAAGGAGACGGCAATGTACAAGTTCCTGGGATGCTATGAGGAGGCAGGGCAGGTGGAATCATGAGAATTGCGATAATCGGCGCAGGAAAGATGGGCTCCTGGCTGGCGCGCCATCTTGCGCAAAACCACGAGGTCGGCGCATTCGACCTCGACCCCTTCAAGGCCCGCGGCATGCCGCGCGTAAAGCCTCTTGGCAGCGCAAGCGAGCTTGCCGCTTTTTCCCCGGAGCTTCTGGTGAACGCGGTGAGCATAGAAAGGACGGCAGAAGCGTTCGAATGGGCGATGCCGCACCTGCCCCAAGGCTGCATGATTGCGGACGTGGCCTCGGTCAAAGGGGGCCTGCCCCAGTTCTACGCAAGCTGCAAAAGAAGGTTCGTGTCCGTCCACCCCATGTTCGGGCCGACCTTCACCGACATGGAAATGCTGAAGGAGGAAAACGCGGTGATAATCCGCGAGTCCGACCGGCAGGGAGCGGCGTTTTTCAGGGAATTTTTCTCCTTCATGGGCTTGCGCATATTCGACTACACCTTTGCCGAGCATGACCAGATGATGGCCTACTCGCTCACCACCCCGTTCATCTCCTCCCTGGTGTTTGCCGCCTGCCTGGACAAGACTGTGGTGCCAGGGGCCACCTTCGCGAGGCACATGAGGATAGCCAGGGGCCTGCTGTCCGAGGACGACTCGCTCGTCTGCGAAGTGCTTTTCAACCCAGGCTCCATAAAGCAGATCGAGAAAATGACCTCGAAGCTGGAATACCTGAAGCACATTATCCGCGCGCGCGACGCAGCTGCGGCAAGGGATATGCTGTCCAAGCTCCGCAGGAACCTGGAGAGATGACATGCCTCGCCCGAAAAAGAAACCCGAGGCTGGCGCGCAGGGCGCCTCGTTTTACGAAATTGCCGAGCAGGCGCTTGCGCTCGAGAGGCGCGGGAAGGACATAGTGCGGCTCAACGTGGGGGACACCAACCTTCCGGTCCCGCAGCGCGCAAAGGACGCCGCTGCCAAGAGCATGAGGGATGGCAGGGGAGGCTACGGCTCCTCCCGGGGCTCGGAGGAGCTGCTCTCCCTTATTGCGGCCCGCGAAAAATGCGGAATTGAGAACGTGGTGGTGGGCCCTGGCTCCAAGCACCTGCTCTTCGCGCTCCTTTCGGTCCTGTGCAAAAAAGGCGATTCTGTGGCATTCCCCTCCCCCCACTGGCCTGCCTACTCCCTTGCCTGCGCCCAGCTCGGCCTGCGGGCAAAAACAAAAGACACCCTGCTTGGGAATGCCTGGCAGTTCGAAACGCTTCCGAAGGCGAAACTGGCGATAATCTGCAACCCATTGAACCCAGCCAGCACCATACACGGGCATGAGAGCGTCAGCAGGGCGATATCGGACGCTGGCAAAGCAGGCTCGCGCCTCATTATCGACGAGGCATACCGTGGCATTGCATTCGAGCCGATTCCAGCATACGACTGCATCCGCCTCCGCTCCTTTTCCAAGGAATTCAACATGGAAAACTGGCGATTGGGCTACGCGGTTGCGCCCGAGGAAACAGCAGAGAAGCTTGTTAAGTTCAACCAGATAACCTCGACCTGCGTGCCGCAGTTCGTGCAGCAGGCAGGCATTGCCTGCCTGGAAAACGAAAAAGGGCTGCTTTCTGAAAATACCGCGATATGGAAGTCGCGGATGGGCGCGGCTGGCAGGGCGCTGAAAAAAGCCGGCTTTGTTTTTGCGCAGCCGCAATCAGGCATGTACCTCTTTGCCGCGCACGAAAGGGTAGAGGACGGGGGGCGATTCGCGCTTTCCCTTCTTGGGAAGGGAGTGGCAGTCGCGCCTGGAAGCGGGTTCGGAAACTACGGAAGATTCATCAGGATTTGCGCCAACCAGCCCGAGGGGCTGCTGGAGCGCGCGATAGAAAAGATGGGCGAGGCTGCCCATGCTGTCCCAAGAACCTAAACCGCCTCGAACTGCCAGCTCGCCTTCACCACGTTGAGTATGACCTGGGTGTTGGTGTGCTCCACGTGCGGGAGGTTCAGGAACGCCTTTATGAGGGAGGAAAACCGCTCGCGGCTCTTGGCTGCGACTATGGCTACGCTGTCGTATTCCCCGGTCACGTCGTAGACCGCAATGACCCCGCGCATGCGGCTTATCCTCTGCTGGGACTCCAGGAGCTTTCCCTTGGCTATCTTCACCTGCACCACGCCCATGAAGTCGTAGCCGAGCTTTCCCAGGTCAAGGTTGGCCCCATACCCTTGTATGATGCCTGATTTTTCCAGCTTGCCAACGCGGGAAATGAGCGTGGTGGGGTGGATTTTCAGCTTAAGGGCCATTTTCCTGAAGGATTCGCGGGCGTTGTGCCTCAAGGCAAGGAGTATTTCCTCGTCTGTCTTGTCCAACATTTGTCCACCTTTTTGACATTTTATCCTTAATTATTAGACATTTGATGCGTAGGTAATTTAAATACTGTGTCTATTCTTCTAATTTTTCCTGCATGAATGATATATATAACATAGCCCAAGCTCTGCCCATTAAGTTTTGGGGGTGCGTCCATGCTTGGGGGGATAACTGGCGAGGAGATAACAAGGGTGCTTGCTGACGCAAAGGAAAAAGGCGTGGAGTTCGTGGACCTGGAGTTCGTGGACATAATGGGAACGCCGAAAATGTGCGAAATAACCACGGACAGGCTGGAGGACGCGCTTGAATCCGGCACCTGGTTCGACGGATCATCAATTGAGGGTTTTGCAAGGATTGCGGAATCCGACATGTTCCTGGTTCCGGACACCTCGACTTGGGCGCCGCTCCCCTGGACACAAAACAAAACAGCGAGGATAATCTGCGACGTCTATTCGGACGAAAAAACCCCTTTTGCAGGCGACCCGAGGCAGATACTCAAGCGGCAGCTTGCAAGGGCGGAAAAGATGGGATTTGACTACAAGGTGGGCCCAGAGCTTGAGTTCTTCATATTCAAGGGCATGAACGGAAGCGGCGAGCCCGAGGCTGCGCAGGTGCATGACAGCGCGGGCTACTTTGACCTTGCCACCCGCGACGAGGCAGTGGAGCTGCGGCAGGAAATAGTGCCTGCGCTGGAAAAGATGGGCATGAGGATCGAGCGCTCGCACCACGAGGTCGCGCAGGGGCAGCACGAGATTGATTTCACTTATGGCAACGCGCTTCCCATAGCCGACGCTGTTCTAACCTACAGGACTACAGTAAAAACACTTTCGAAAAAGTACGGGCTATACGCGTCATTCATGCCCAAGCCGGTTTACGGCATAAACGGATCGGGAATGCACGTGCACCAGTCGCTTTGGAAGGGAAACTCGAACCTGTTTTATGACGCATCAAACGAGTACTGCCTCTCAAAAACGGCAATGCACTTCCTTGCAGGCATTATGGAGCACGCCCGCGCGCTTGCGGCAATTACAAATCCCACCGTGAACTCGTACAAAAGGCTGGTGCCTGGCTACGAGGCGCCGGTTTACATCTGCTGGGGAAGGATAAACCGCTCCGCCCTTATCCGCATCCCGAGGAACCTCGGGGGCAGGGAAAAGGGCACGAGAATTGAGTGCCGCTTCCCTGACCCGTCCTGCAACCCCTACCTTGCGTTTGCCGCAATGCTGGCCGCAGGGCTGGATGGAATTGAGCGCAAGCTGGAGCCTTCCAAGCCCGTGGAAGAGAGGGTGTATGGCTACGAGGCAGAAAAGAGGCAGGCGCTGGGGATTAAGACGCTCCCGGAGACGCTCGAGGATGCCACCAACGAATTTCTTGCGGACAAGCTGCTCACTGATGCCATGGGCCAGCACACGGTCGAATACCTGGTAAAGATACAGCGCAATGACTGGAACGGCTACAAGACTCAGGTGACTCCCTGGGAAAAGGAAAGGTACTTCGGGGTCCTCTAGGGCGGCGGACAAAGGATTAAAATTTGGGCTGCGGATACATCAGTTCATGGCAGATGAATTGCTCGTAATTTCCGCCTTTGTCGCCCTTTTGCTGCTTTTCGGCTGCACTCTTCCGCAGCTTCCCTGGGAGCAGCCCAAGCCTTCTGCCCCGCCTCCCCTGCCTCCTGGCTCGGAAATCGTTGCTCCCCAGCCCAGCGGCCCCTCAGGAGCTTATGATAGTGCCTCAACACCAGCGCCTGAAGAGTACGTGATTTCCTACAACGCATCAGTAACAGAAATGGGAAGGGTCAGGAAGATGTTCCAGGCAACATTCTATAAGAAAGGGGAATTCAGGGGCAGGACAGACATCCTCACCCAAAACGACGAGTTCGTGGACGAGATCCGGCGCTACTACACTGGGGGCGGGAAATTCCTGTGCATAAGGCAGAAGGGCAAGGCGCTGAAGTGCTCCACTGCAGAGCTTGTCGAGGAAACCGAAAGCTATTCGCAGGAAATCATAAGCCCTGTGAAAAATTCCTCAATATACGATGTGAAGCTTCAAGCTAACCAGTCAGTGCTCGGGATCAATGCCACTTGCTTTGGCCTTAATTCAAGCGAAGGGACATACTTACTGCACTGCTTTTCCCCTGAAGGCATACTTTATTACGGCAAGGAGAAAACTGCTGATGGCCGGGCAAGGGAGATGAAGGCGACGGCTTACAGAAAATCCGCGAGTGACTCGGATTTCGAGCTTCCGGTAAAATTCCAGCAGGAGGCAGTGGACACTTTCGAGGGGGTTGTTCCAAGGAATATATCTGACAGGATTTCGGACGGGCAGTTTCGGCTTGCGGACCAGGGCGCCTTCCCTCTGAAAATCTATGTGATCAGCTCTGGCTTTTCGGATTCCATCCTGGTGACCAAGGGCGAGTTTGGAATGCTGGTGGATGCGGGAAATTTTTTGCCTGTTGATTCCTTCCTCAAGCACCTGGGGATAAAAAAGCTGAACGTGCTGGTTGCGACCCGGGACTACTCAGGCGCGGTGGACGGCATCCCAGACCTTCTTGAAAACTACGAGGTGGGTGAGCTTTGGGAAAACAACGTGGCGCCGTCCTCGCAGAGCCTGAAGTCCTCGCTTGAGAAGGCAAGGCAGCTGAACATGACCATAAAGCACCCCCAGGAAGGCGACAGGATGAATTTCTCGGATGTGACGTTCACTGTGATCAACCCGTCTGAAAACAGGCAGCTGGGCAACCCTGACATCGATGCCATAGTCATGAAAGTCTCCATGGGCAAGTTCTGCGCACTGATCCTGAACCCGACAGTGCAGGAAAGGGAAAACGCCCTGATATCCACGGGCGAGGACCTCAAGTGCGAGGTGCTGACCTACTTCAAGCACGGGGAGGGAAGGCCCGAGCCGTCTGTGCTAATGAGCAACGTTGCGCCCAAAGACGTGATTATTTCAGTAGGGCAGAACAGCCTGGGGCTTCCCAGGTCCACCACCCTCACCCGGCTCAACATATCAGGGACGCGCATCTGGAGGACTGACGAGAGGGGGACGGTAAGGATAACGAATGACGGCTTTTCGCCCTATCAGATTGCGGGCATGGCGAACTTCACAACCAAAAGATGGACCGATTACTACGGCATGAACGCAAGCTAGGAAAATGAGGAAAAATTCAGTTCTTCCTGGGGCGCGCGACTGCCGCAGCGGAAGTGAGCTGCACGCCCACGATTTTCGAGCCGTCCTCGGTGCGGGTGACACCGAGGGCAACATCGGCGCTTGAGAGCACGGTGTCGTTGTGCGTGACCACAATGAACTGGGTTTTTGCCGCAAGCTGCTTCAGAAGGTCGGACAGTTTTTTGGAGTTTTCCTTGTCCAGCGCCGCATCCGCCTCGTCGAGTATGTAAAAGGGCGCGGCCTTGTACATCTGTATTGAGAAGATGAATATCAGCGCCAAGAGGGACTTTTCCCCCCCTGACATGGAGTCCAGGTACTTGTCGCGCCCCTTTTCCTCGCGCACCTTGACCAGCAAGCCGGACTCGAACGGATTGGAGGGCTGCTCCAAAAGAAGCGTGCCCTCGCCTGTGAAAACGTAGCCGAACAATCTCCTGAAGTTGTCGTTCACCGCCGTGAAGGTGGAGATGAAAATCGCCCGCTTCTTGCCTTCTATCTCGTCCATCATGGATATTACCGCCTTCTTTTCGGTGTCAAGCGAAGCCACGCGGGACCTTTTCTCCTCTATGTCGCGCTTTTTTTCCTCGTATATTTCCGGGGCGCGCAAATTCACAGCCCCAAGGCCTTCCATAATTGCCCTGCTTTTGCTGGAAAGCTCCTCAAGCTCGGCTTTGGTTGCGTCAATCACGGCTACGCCGGCATACTGCTCGAGGGTCGCCTTCAGGTCTGCCAGGCGCTGCTCGGTGACCTGGCGCTTGGTCTCAAGCTCCATGATTTCCTTGCCCCTTTTCTCCTCCTCTGCATGCACCTTGCCTATCTGCATGCCGAGCTCCTTGATCTCATGGTCCAGCTCCTCCAGCCGCAAAAGAAGTTTCTTGGAATGCGAGCTGATCTCCGCAAGCTTCCTCTCCTTTTCCTCCCTTGACTTGTTGTTTGACGCTATTTCCGACTCAAGGGAGCCGATATCCTTCTTGCATTCGGCTGACTGGGCTGTTGCCTCCTTCCTCTTTGCCTCGCGCTCAGTTCCTTCTGAAACCAGCCTTTCGATTTCTGATTTCTTTGCCGCAAGCTGCGCCTGAAGCGAGGATCTGGAGGCAATGAGCTCCAGAAGCTTTGCCTGCGATTCGTCGTTGATGTGCTTGGCGCGCTCCTCCTCCCCAGCCTGCGCAGCCTTGAGCGACTCATGCTCTGAAATTGTCTGCGAAAGCTCCTTTTCAAGAGACTGCAGGTGCGCTTTCGACTTTTTAATCTCCTCGCTGATGGTGCCAAGCGAGGAGTCTATCTCCTTAATGGCGTCCAGGGTCTTTTTGTTCGCAGACATCCTTTCGCGCGCTGACTCGGACTCGATCTCGATCCCGCGCAGCTTCACCTCTGCAGTGGCCTTTTCCTTTCTTTTTGCAGCCATTTCGTCCCGTATGGAGTAGAGGGAGGAGAAAAGCGTGTCACGCTCCTTCTTGACAGATTCCGCCTCTGATTCCACCTTTTCCAATCCTGAGCGCGAGAGGAATGATCCCTTTTGCGACCCTCCCGAGATTATGCCGGACTTTTCGATAACCTCCCCCTCGAGGCTGACCATCCGGACGCGGCCCACTCCTGCCTTCCTGGCGTTCTGCACGCTGTCAAAGAGCAGCGTGTCCGAGAAAACGTATGCCATTGCCTCCTTGTAGGCAGGGTCGAAATCCACAAAATCGATGAGAGGGCCCAGGCAGCCTGCCCCCTTTTCCGCGCTTGCGCGCTCCGAAGACCTGACGGTGTCCAGCGGGAGGAAGGTGCACCTTCCGGCTTTCTGCTCCTTCAGCTTTTCTATCGCCTTGACCGCAATGTCCATGCTTTCCACAACCACGTAGTTGAGGCGCATGCCTGCAGCAGCCTCCACCGCCACGTTGTGCTTGGGGTCGCAGCTGATGAGTGAGGAAACCGTGCCGTAAATGCCCTTCATGCCGCCGGATTTCATCTCGTCGACCGCGCGCAGGGCGAGGCTGCCTGCTGATGGGGCAAGCGTGGCGCGCAATGTTGCCGCCTTGTCCTTGAGCGAAAAGAGCCGCTTTTCAAGCTCGGGTATGGAACGGTTGATTTCGCGCTCGCGGGAAAAGAGCTCCTCGAGCGCGGATTCGAATGCGAGTATTTCCTTTTTCAAGATGGCAGATTCGCCCTCCAGCCTGTCCTCGTTTGAAGACAGAAGCGTGGAGGAGAGCCTTTCCTTTTCCACCTTGCGCATTTCGAGCATTTTTTCCGCATTTTGGAGCGCGGAATCCGCCGCAGCCTTGCGTTCCTTGAGGGACATGATTTTTTCCGAGGAGGATTCGATTTTCTTTTTCAGGTCCTCTGACATGGGGAGGGACTGCCCATTTTTTTCAAGCGCGCCGATTTCCTTTGCAAAGCCCGAGACATCCCCTTCGAGCCTGGATAGTTCGCCTTGCATTTCCTTGTGGGCTTTCCTGAACCGCTCGATTTCGGATTTGAGGCTTTTTTCCTCGTCCTCCAGGCGCTTTTCCTCCTTTTTCCTTTCTGAAAGCGTGGCCGAGTCCGAGCCGATTTTCACCTTGAGTGACTCGATTTCCTGCATCTGGGCCTCGCGGCTTTCCGAGGAGCCGATCTTTGCCACCACCCCGCTTCGCTGCGACTCCATCTCCGAAAGGCGGTTGTTGAGCACAACTGATTGCTTTGCGATTTCCTCCTTTGCGCCTGAAATCTCGGACTGCTTGTGGATTATTTCGGACTGCGACTTGTTGAGCTTGGCATGCTCAGATGTTGCCATGGACGCCATTGCCCGCCTGTAATTCTCCTGCGCGTCCAGGTAGGAAATGGCGGAGTCCTTTTCCTTTTCAAGGTCATTGAGAAGGGTCTGCCGCTCGCCAAGGACAATGGATGCTTCGGTGATCTTTTGCTCCACCTTGCCAAGTTCGCGCAGCGCCTCGTCCTTTTTTGCGTCGAATTCGGATATGCCTGCCACCGAATCGATTATCTGGCGCCTCTCCTTGGAGCTCATCTCCACGATTTTCTGGACCTGCCCTTGCGCGATTATGTTGTGGCTGCCTGCCTCAAGGCCGTACTGGCGAAGCTCCTCCATGACAAGTGTTCTGGTGGAGCGCTTGCCGTTTATCCTGTAAAGCGTCTTTCCCTCGGCGTTTATTGCCCTCTTGATCTCGTACTGCTGCTCGCCGTCTATGAAAAGGGTGACTTCGGCGAACTTGCAGGAGGTGTTGATTAGCTCCGCGACCTTTTTTGCGCGGAGCGCCTTGAGTGAGGCTTCCCCAAGCGCGAAGCGTATGCCGTCAGTGACATTGCTCTTGCCCGACCCGTTGGGGCCTGCGAGGCAAACGTAGCCTTCCGGGAAGGATGCCTCTGCGCGCCTGAACGACTTGAAACCACGAAACTTCAAGCCCTTTATGTAGACCATGTAAATTTTACTCCAGTAAAATTTATCAGACCATTTCACCTCGCGTGAAATGCGTATTGGCTTAACCTTGCGTCGCTTTTTCCCTATGTCGCCTTGGGCTTCATACGGATGCAGAATTTAAAAAAGGTTCGCAGGAGTGAAAATCCTATCCAGCTTCCACAACCGTGGTGATCCTGCCAGAGGTGGTGTAATTGTACTTGCACTCCCCTCCCTTGCAGTTGGAGTAGGTGATTGAAACATAGATGGTCTTAAGCTCGCGAAGCGAAGGCTGGGAGGTGCCGGCAAACTCCTGCGTGAAATTCATTGCATCGCCGGAATATACAATTCCTGAAGGCAATGGCAGTGTGCCTGGGTAGGTATGCCTGCCCGTCTCATTCATGCCCATTACTGTATAGTTCACGTTGTTCACTTTTATGGGAAAGCCCAGGCCGTTTGAAAGGGAGAATTTCAAAATTGTTTTCGGGGTTCCTGGCACAGTCTTGTATAAGATGAAGGAGGGGCAGGGAAGGTCGGGCTGGAAGGTGCATTCGGACACCGAATAGCTTGAAAGCGAAAACGCGCCCGAGGAAAGGAGAAGGGCTATGACCACGAAAAGCGCAAGGAGCGCCCATCCGTAAGTGACTAAGTATTCCATCGCAGCCTGCGCACGCAGGGTGCGAGCATTGTGCGAAGCACAATCAATGGCAGCTTGGCCTTTCAAGCTGCCAGCAGTGGCGCAGAAGCGCCGCTCAATCGCAGCTTGACCACGCGATTTTCCCATGCCAATCTTTGCCCCTCTATAGAATAAAAAACCACTCACAACCCACATTCATTTGCCAATTGCCTTTTTCAGGGTCTTGAAGTGCTGCTCGGACATGCCAAAGGAAAAGTAGTGCTTTTCCCCCATCTGGTCATAGGCTTCGAACTCCACCCCGACCTTGCCAAGCGGCATGTCTGATGCCTTTTCCAGCATCTGGACGTATCGGAATGGGACCTTGAGCGTGTTTCCCTCAGCCCGGACAATCAAGCCTTCTTCGCAGAGTATTATGTCGCCCGACATGTCCAGCCCGTTCTTGTAAAGCGGCATCTTGCCTTTTATCTCTCCCAAAACCGGGTCCTTTTGCACTTCTTTTGCCATAAAATCACCTTTTGTTAGCATTCAGCCAGCGTGGTCTGCGCAGGGCGCGCCATTCCTTTTGCTACGGCGTTTATTCCTATGCTGCGCAAATACTCCGCGGCATTTTCGCTGTTGCTGTTGGCGCAGATGACCTTTGATGCCCCTGACTCATAAATGTAGCGCATGGTGTCCTTGAAATCCGCATGGTCTGAGAGCGGGAATGCGCCATCCACCGGGAATTTTGAAACAGTTGCCCAGCCGGTTGCCACGGCTGTCTTTACTTCCCTTCCGTATGCGTCCGAAAGGGAGGAGCCGAACTGGAAGTTCACCATGCTGGAGGGCATGATTGCGACAAACGGGTGCCTCATCGCCTCCTCTGCCTCGGGCGTGCCGGCTGCCACATAATCGAGCTTGACGCCGCATTTTTCATAATGCGAGCAGATTTTCGCAGCAGGCGCATTCACCACTGGCGCAAGGTAGCACTCATCGTTGAGGAACCTGACAAGCTCCTGCGCCTTGCCCCTGATGTATGCGCCGAAGACGATGATTGACTCCTCGTTTTCCTTTACAAAGCCCCTCATCTGCCTTAGGACAGATGCCCTGTTGGGGAAGCGGTAGCTGGGAAGGCAGTAGGTGGAATCTATCATCAGCGCGTCGCATTTGATTATTTCTGCAGCAGGGGCTGTGAAAGAATCGTGCAGCGCAAAGTCGCCAGTGTAGGCGAATTTGCCTCCTTCTGTGTCTGCAGATATCTGCCTTGCGCCAAGCATGTGGCCCGCAGGATGGAGCTTGAGCGAGGGCATCGAAAGATGATGGGCCTGAGGCTCCCTGCCCATGATGACGAATGTTTCCTCAGAGGCGATTATTTTACGGTTCTTCCTGAATGCCTCTGTGTGATCCGAGTGCGCATGCGAAACAAAGCATATTTCGGAAGAGGCGTCGTCCAGGCCTATCCTAATGCCGTCCACTGAGAGGGAGTGCAGGGTGTCCATCTGATCGCAGCAAGTAGAACGGAAAAAAGGAATAAAAGCCTGCCCTTGTGGCAAATGCAGGGAAGTTATTGGGGCACTGGATATGCAACAGGGATAGCCACGCTGACAATCTTATCTAACCCATCTGCTTGAACTGAAAAGTCCGATCTAAATTTTTCTGAGGAGTCGAATTTGCTGAAATTCTTGAGAGTGGCCTCTGGGCTTAAATCAGATTTGTATTGGATTTCGAACCTTATCCTGCCCTCAGAGCCGTGCAACCCATAATCCGGGACAATCCTCAAAACAGGGTCTTTGGGCCATTGCTTCCCAATTTCAGAAAGCAGTGAAAGGAAAAATTTCCTGAATTCGCCTTCGTTGACCCGAAGCACGTCATTGGAGTCGTATTTCTGAATCAGGGTCAGGGCAATCGGCAGTTCATCGCTTCTTAGCAAAGACGAGAGGCTTTGGGTGAATTCTTTCAGCGTGACGTGGTTCTCAAGTCTGGGGACTTGGTGGTTAGACATGCTGGAGAGTACTGTTTCTCTAAGTTGTTCATTTTTCTTCTTCAGTTCGAGTACTTTTGAGGATGAGTCTAAGTCGTGTTTGAGTGTGGGGTATTCCAAGATACGTTGTTCTTCAAGCTTGGAAAAGAAAGGGTGCCTAATTCGATGGAAGAAATTTTTGAATTGTCCTCCTTTGTCAAGCCTTGCGAGGAATAGCTGGTATTTGATTGAGAGTTCATTAGCTTTTTCCAATTGTTTTGGAGAAATGAAAATAGTGCCCTTACTTTTTTGCTTAAGCAGGCTCAAATTGGTGCCAAAATCAAGGGAACTGTTTTTCAATATCATAACTGCCATGTTACCACCCGCTGCCTAAATTCAAGAATAAGTGCTTAAAAATGTATGTTCAAGCGGATGAGAGGAATTTAGTCCTCCTTGCCGTGCTCGGTAAGCTCCTTTTCGAGCTTGTCCAGCTGCCTGCTCACCCGCTCCATTGCCTGCCTTATGCCTGCGATTTCGAACTTGATGGACTGCAGATAAACTTTGTCAAACACAATTGTGGGCTTGGCAAGCTGAACCTCCTCAAGAACCGCCGGCACTAAAGACTCATCCTTTATTAGGTTGACGCTGTCCTCCACCCTTCGCGAAACGGTAGGGATGGGAGGCTCGCGGTAATGGTGCTCCAGCTTCTCCTCATGAGCGTGGGAGTGCTTTCCCACCTTTTGCGCTTTCTTAGGGTGCGAGGGCTTGGCGTGCTTTTTTGCAGCTGCCTTTTCAGCCTTTTCCTGCTTTTTCATGTGGCTCCTTGCTGCCTTTATCCACTTCTTCACGTTGGTGAATGAGGCGCTCTTGTTGGTCCTGGTCGCGGAATACACGGCCTGGCGTACTGACTCGAGCTTTTCCTGGTTTATGGGCTGCCCCTCGTAGCGCCTAAGCTTGGAAGATACGATTTTGATTACTTTTTCGTCCATTTTACCACCACTTATGCAGAATTAGCGTTGCCGCATTGTTGCCAGTATTGCACACAGGATACTTATATAAATGCGTGTCTAATGGAGGAAAACTGTGTTGAATATCAGCCTTTTTCCGCCTTGTGCCTCCTGGTAAGGAGTTCTCGGATCTTTTTTGCCTTTTTCCCGCCCATGTTGTCCACTTCCTGCAACTCGGACTCGGGCGCTGTCATCACGTTTTCCACTGTGTCAAAGTACGAAAGTAAGGCTTTTGCCATCGAAGGGCCGACATTGGGGAGAGCCTCGATGACCGCCCGCTGCTGGTCTGCAAGTGTGAGGGCCTTTTTCTTGGCATATACCGAAAGCTCCTGCTTTTTGGTGAGCTGCTCGTGCCTGGCAAGCGCTGCGACCATTTCAGCAGTCGCAGAAGCCGAGCGGGTGAAGAATATTGCGCAGCCGAAATCCGAAATTATGGATGAATAGGCGCCCAGCAATGCTGCCCTTGACAGGCGGGAATCCGAGTCCGGGCTGCCCTCCACAATGACAATCACCCGCTCGAAAGAGCCCAAAAGCTCCTTCAGCTGCCGGAAAAGCCGTCCGTCCACAATTGAGGACTCGAAATCAGCGCGGGTCTTGCGCTCCACTGCCAGCCGGTCGGAAACCTGATAG
The DNA here is from genome assembly GCA_013331805.1 of Microcaldota archaeon. Classification (GTDB taxonomy): domain Archaea; phylum Micrarchaeota; class Micrarchaeia; order Anstonellales; family Anstonellaceae; genus UBA10161; species UBA10161 sp10161u. The sequence goes on from DUFS01000038.1 coordinate 40,325, forward strand.
TCGCCAAGCGCAAGCTGGCGAATCTCTATTTCCGCGCCAAGAGACTCCAGGCAGTCGCACACTTCGTCAGGCTCGCGGCTGTCAACAGCGATGCGCGGCTTTTTTTCCTCTGCCAGAAAGACCACCAAAAGCTATTCCTTAACATTCCGCGAAATGTAGTCGGATATTTCGCCAAAGCCGACCGCGCAGCCCGAGTACTTGAGCTTGTATAGCGAAGCCTCGATTGCGTCCTCCTTCAGCTTGCCATAGTCCGCAAAATAGCCCTTTTCATATGCCAAAAGAAGCAATTCGCTTGAGCGGAAGAAGCGGATGCCCTTTGTGAGCCGGGCGATTGAGGACAGGTTCTCCTCGTCAACCGTGATTGGCCGGCGCAGCTCCTCCTCAAGGTGCTGCCTTAAGGACTCGGGGTCCTCTGCCAGCATGCGCGTGGTCCGCTCGTCAATCAGGAGGTTGTCCACGCCGATTTCCCGAGAAAGCGCGAGCATTTCGGTCTCTCCTTCCTGCAAAAGGCGCAGCGGCGTTCCCTGCGCGTAGAAGAGGTTGTTTGCAGTCCAGCGGATTTCCTGCACCTTTTTCCCTATGTCCGCATCCACCACTTCTATCACTCCCTCGTTTATGGCTCGCTTGAGGCGGATTGCGTGGATGGAGTGCATCTTCATGTGCATTGGGTGCTGCACGCACTCGTATTCGACTGAGGGGGGGATGATGAAATTCCCCTTGTAGCGGCGCTTCAGGAAGTAAAGCGCGTGTATGAAGCAGGAGTCGGTGAGCGAAATGAGCGAGGAGGCGTCGCAGATCATCGACTGGCCTGAGAGCTTGGGCATACTCTTCGCTTTTCGGAAGGCAGATTAAAAAGAATGAGCATGGGCTGCCTTTCAGCTTTGCGCCCGGCTCACGAGAATATCTCCCTCAGGTCCTTCATCCGTTCGTGTATTGACTTCTTCTCTTTCAGCCTGTCGAACATCATGGTCTGGCCTGCGTAAAGGAGGAGCTCGCGCTTGTCCGTGCCTGTCATCTCAGAGGCAGAGCCAAGCGAAATTCCCTGCGCGTAAAGCGTGGAGGCGATCTTGAGCTTGCCCTTGGAGATAATGCCCTTCACAAAGCGCCGGTCTGCGTCGTCCATCTTCTCTATGGCCAATAGTATCTTGTTCTGGGAGGCGAGCAGACTCTCGTAATCCGCCTGCTTGGAAAACGACTCGCAGGAACGGAGGAGCTGCACCACTTTGGCAAGGCTCTCCGCAGCTTTTTTCTGCGTGTAGTAGCGGGGCTTACTTATGACCTTGGAAAGCACGTAGGAGATGAGCGCGTAAAGGTAGGTGTGCTGGCCGAACTTCACCGCTGTCTCGTCGATGCAGCGGTCGTTTATTTTCCTCATGGCGTGCACGTCGCGATCGCGGAGGGCGGAGGCTATGAGAAGTGCGGTTTCAGAGAGGGAGAGTGCCATGGCATTGAAACTCAAGAAAAGCTTATCAGGCTAAGCGGTAGGTGAGAAACATAATATTTAATAATGTTTCATAATAAAACATAATTGGTGAGAGAATGACTTCGGCTATAGTTAACCTTACTGAAGAAAACAACCGCATCCTGAACATAATCAAGGCGCATTTTGACCTGAGAAGCAAGTCTGAGGCAATTAACTTTGTGCTGGAGAGATATGCAAGGGATGAAGAGCTTCAGGTTAGGCCAGAGTATATCAAAAAACTCAGTAGGATCATGGCAACCAAGGGAAAAACCTATGGCTCTGTTGGAGAAATGATGGCGGAGTATGATTGACATGTACCTGCCTGAAGACACGCCGAATTTCAAGCAGAAGGCGAAGAAACTGAAAAAGAAGGACAAGCCGAGATTTGAGCGCCTTATGAAGAAAATAAATGAAATTCTGGAAGAGCCGAATCACTATGAACCGCTGAGCAACAAAATGTCCGGAGTAAGGCGCGCCCACCTTGACCCTTTTGTGCTTACTTTTTCTGTTGATGAGAATAGACGGGTGGTGCGATTCCTTGATTTTGACCACCACGACAAGATCTACAAGAACTAGCCGGTTCTTCTTACACCTGATTTTTGTTTTAAGTAGACAATAAACATGTCAAAAATGCATCGAGGGCCCACGCCTGAGAAACTTAAGGGTTTATATATATTATCATGATAACGTCATGACAATGAGCTGGCATTGGCATGACACCATCACCAGCGCCGTGGGAAAATGAAAGGCGAGGAAAAATATAAAGGTATTGGCGAGGGCAGCGGCAAGGCAGCCATAGAGGAGCTGAAAAACGAGATACTCTCCCCGCTTGAAAACGACATACAGAAGCTGCGCGACCCCATGGTGCTTGCGGCGCTCATGCACACGGCCGCAACCGAGCGGGAGAACACCAACAGGCTGCTCAAAACGCTCATAGAGAGGCTGGACTCCAAGTTCGCGGAAGTGGAACAGAGGATTTCCGCCCTCGAGAAGCCGGTTTCGCCATCGCCGCCCGAGGAGGACGAAGTTCTCCTGCCTTCGGTTGACGAGGAGATTGTCAGGTTCGTGAAGGAAAAGAGGCACGCGAGTGCCGAAGAGGTAAGGAAAAAATTCGGATACAAGGGGAAAAACGCTGCGTCCGCGCGGCTGAACCACCTGTTCGAGCTTGGGCTTCTGTCCAAGAGGCAGGTAGGGCGCGCGGTACTGTTCAGCGTGAAGCAAATATGACAACATCACGCTTGCTGGCGATTGGCAATGGCTGATCGCCAATAATTGCAAGGCGACCAAAAATAAATGACACTTTTGGGGAAAACGGGGGCGCCATAATTCACCTCCCACACCCTACTTTTCTTGCGCCCCCCTTCCCCAAAACAAGTGTCCGCAGAGACTTGTTTGTAGTGGGGCGAGCTAGGCGAGCACCACCCGCAAAACAAGTGTCCTGCTTCTTTCGTGAGTTTTCGGATGAGAGGAAAGGCTTAAAACCGCTGAGTGGCAAATGACAGCCATGGCTTCATTCACCGCGATAATACAAAAGGAAGAGGACATGTACGTTGCCCGCTGCGCCGAGGTCGGCACAGTCAGCCAGGGCAAGACAAAAGCAGAGGCCCTCAAAAACCTGAAAGAGGCGACCGAGCTTTATATTGAGGAGTTCCCTGCCAAGCTTTTGTCCAAGCCCCTCCTTGCTACTTTTGAGGTTGCAGGACATGCCAGCCCAGCTTAAAAAAATCTCAGGCAAAGAGTGCGTCAAGATACTGTGCAACAAATTCGGCTTTGCCGCAAAAAGGCAGAAGGGCAGCCACGTCTTCCTGATCCGCGAAACATCTGAAGGGCGGGATGCGGGCGTCGTCCCATTGCACAGCGAGCTGAAAATTGGAACGCTTAAAGGAATTCTCGAGCTTGCCCATGTGAAGGAAGAGGATTTTGCGGCTTTCCAGTGAGCTTCCTTCCATAAAATCAGCGTCCCCCTTTTCAGCTGACGAAAACCTGCAATTAAAAACATTACCCGCGAATTTTGTGCATGGACGGCCAGCAGGAACGGACAGTCATCATCTCCAGCCGCGAGCTTGTGGACCACGCGGTGCTCACCAGGAAGAAAAACGAGCTTGCCTTCAAGCGCGACTTTTTGCTTCGGACAGGGGCCAAGCCGGACGATTTCCACGTGAAGGCGCTTTCGGACGAGCTCTTATCGGTCGAATCCAAGCTTGGCCCGATTGCGGAGAAGCTCTCTGTTGCGGACATGATTACCGTTTTGCCGAAAAGGAAGGAGATTTCCGAGTTTACCGAAAAGATCAACAAGTACGGCAGGATCGAGCTTGATGCAGCGGTGAAGAACAAGTCAGGCGAGGCATACGACCTGATGAAAAGGCGCGCAGTGCTTGTAAAGGAGAATTTCGAGCGCAAGGATGACATTGCAAGGATGACGGTTTTCCTGAACACCATCCCGCGCAAGGAGGGCGAGGGGCTGCTTGCCCTGATCGAGGAGGGGCAGGGGAACGATGTGGACGTCTCATTTTTGCCAAAGGAGAAGCAGCAGGATCTGGTCAATTTGGCTGCCAGGCTGGGAAGGCTCTGCTGCGTGTACGCAGGCTCATTTTCGCTGGATAAAAAAAAAGCTGACCACGCCGAGCTGAAGTCCCATGACGAGGTGCTCAGGACCATCCTTGGGGGCAGGCAGCTTTGGGTTCCAGCGAACAGGCTGCAGGAATTCGATGCCAACGAAAAAACCCTATCAGAGCTACTTGCGAAAATCCAGGCAAAGGGCGCGGAAAAGCAGGCAAGGAAACTGTCTGACGAGGAGTCGGTTTATTTTGACAAGCTGCAGGGTGATTACCTCGCTGCGGTTTCCAAGAGGTCCGAGTTCGCAAAGGGGATGGAGCTGAACGAAACTGCCAAGGTGTACAGGAAGGAAAGCTGGAAGAAGCTGGACGACGATTACTGATTCATCCTAGCAAAATCAGAAAGCCTGTTGAAGCAGCCATTGGAATCGTTCCAGACCAGTGGCAGCGAACCCGCGTTCACCCCGAATTCCTCCTTCATGTAGGCTACGAAATCTGCAACTTTTTTGGGGCCGAGCTTGTTGAGGAGCTTCTCCATGCCTCCAGAGCCGTGATTGAGCGCGCCTAGGATGGAGGAGTAGGTTCCAGGCCCGGCCGAGGCGTCCACCAGCCTGGCCATGTCCGAAAGGTCGCTTTTGTCGTACATTGAAAGAAACTTGAAGGGGTCGCTCTTGTTGGTCAGGAAGGCTGCCAGCCCGATGAAAGCCTGCTCCAGCGTGCAGTCCGCAGGCTCGCCCCCTTTGGACACCATGCGGCTGAAGAGAAGGTCGACTGATTGCGGGCTGAAGATCCTCCATGCCTGCGGATCTTCCCCGGACACCTGGCCGGCCTGGGGCCTCATGCCAAGGTAGATGTATGCCATGACTTCCTTGATCTCCTTCGGGCTTGGCTCTTTCGAGAAGAACAGCAGGATGCCGCTGCTGCTGCCTGCTATCGTCGCCTCGCCGCCGCCCCTGAGGGGATAGATGGGCACCTCGGCCCATGCCCCTATTGTCCTTTCGTAGCTTTCCCTGCCTTCAGTCCACTGCACGATGACCTTTACCGGCTCCACCTTGGAGCCTATTTTTTTCCCGAACAGCCTCTCTGCGTTCGCCCATCCTTCCTTCACCCACCGGTCCATCTGCCAGATGCTGTCTGCCGGAACCGTCAGACGCTTCTCTTGTATTGTTTCCTTTAAGAGCATCTTTGCGCTGCTCTTAGGCGGGAATATGACCAGCCCGGCAGTCAGCAGGACTGCCGCGGAGATTGCAGCCACTGTTGATTTTTTCAAGTCCATCACCAAGGCTATTTCCCTGTAAACGATTCAGGCTCTGCCCCTTCCACCTTTATCGGCCCGAAGTGCAAATTGTATTTTCTCTCCTTCATGCTGATTTCGTGATCCACTTTGACCTTGAAGTGCTCGGCATAGTGAGAGTTGCCCCAGCGCACAATCTCCATATATTTATCTGACTTCAGTTTGCCATTCTTGTCCACCGTGCCGCCCATGTTCCTGAAAAAGTCGTCCAGCGTGTCCATGCGTATCAGATTTCCACTCCTATGGGAAACTTTCAGCTCGCCATTGTCAAAGACTATCGTGCCCCAGTGGTTCTTGCCAGTGTTGTTCGGCGAGAGGCTGACCATTATGATGTCGCTAACCTGAAGGTGCAATGTGCCGACGTTACTTAGATCTATCTTCTCCCGCTTGGCTTCCACCCCGAAGATCGGCATGAAGGAATTCTCGATTTCGGACACGCCTGAGAGGTCAAGCTTCCTTCTCCTGCTTTCGACAGCATAAAGCCTGTAGAGATCTTTGACCCATGTGAAGCAGTCCTCGTTCTCGGTATAACCACCATACATTTCTATGGTGTAATTTTTGTTGGCTTCCCGCTGCTGGCTGTAGCTTACCGGCCCGTACTTCCCGTCCGCGGGCGCATAGCCGACGTTGGCATCCGAGATTGCGCGCACTGACACGAGATAGGGCAGGAGGAACCGGATTGCCGCGCGGTAGAACTTCCCGTCCACCTTGTCCCTCACCTTCGCAAGCTCGTCGCAATACCTGGCAAGGTCTTCGTAGGTTGGCGGGAGCATTTGCAGCTGCAAAAGGCTCTCCCGCGGATTATTCGGATCTATTTTGATTGGGATGTACATGAAGTGGTTGTGCGCGGACTGGGGCTGCTGCTTCGGTTTGTCACCCTGCGGGAATTCCTGAAGCTGCATATCGCGCACCCTGGCGGGATTATTCTGCCAAGGACAATATAAAATACTTGGCGAAATCCTGGCTCTCGGCAAGCCTTTTTAATGCTCACGGATAGAAAATTCCAGCCAGGGGCCGGTATTGGCAGTTGAGTTATCAGCTGTTAACGGAAGCTTAGCCTGGTTGGAGCGTTCGACTGATAGATTGCCTGCGGGTGAGCCTGCAGGCAGTTTTGACATCGAAAGGTCGAGAGTTCAAATCTCTTCCGGCCCATTTTTTCTCAAAGTCNNCTAAGCTCAGATTCAATCAGGTAGCAGAAGAATGCGTGCTCTGCGCTTTCGTTCCATCTTTTGTTGACAAGGTAATACGAAGCGCCGGAATCGCCAAAGGGGCTTGTCTTAAGGCGTTTGTAGCCGCGCCCAAGAAGCTCCTCGCGCTGCGCCCGCGCGAGTTCCCTTTCAAGGTAGAAATTCCTGTCAAGGGGCTCTCCCTTTTGCGGTTCCTCTTCCGGCTCTTCTTCGCCTTCGCTTTCCTCTTCACCATCTTGCCCTTCAGCATCTTCCTCCTCCTTTGGCTTGCTTCTCATCTCCTCTTCCGCGCGCCCGGATTGGCTATCCGGCATATTGCCCAAGACTCCCCCCAGATGCAAAAGGAGCCGTTCAATTCCACCAGGAAGCCAGAGTACGAGCTTGCCGGCTGCGCTGCCGGCCAAAATCGAGAGAAGGACGGCTAAAACCGCTGCTGCAATGGCCGCAGGCTCTGCCGCCCTGCCTATGCCAAATATCCCATTCAGCATCACCCATGCAGTTTCTATCCCACCCATGCCTGCATTGATGGCGCAGGGCACTGTTTATGGTTCGTGGACAGTTGGGCATTATTGTGCCAGGTAGCCCAGGTGAATGCCGCCGCTAGGCAAGCCAAAATCCACGTCGGAGTATCTTTAAGTATTATTAAATGATATTAATTTTCTTTAATTTTTTG